>JBIKKX010000052.1:0-11548 GCA_044360135.1 Cyanobium sp. | reverse complement strand
ACCAACTGCACTGGGCCCTGGAAGGCTGGCGCCGCTACGGCAAGGGACGCCACCCGGCGGGGCTCAACCTGGGCGACTGCTTCAGCTATGGCCTGGCCCGGGCCCTGAACGCCCCCCTGCTGTTCAAAGGCGACGACTTCGCGGCCACAGACGTTGCCCCGGCCCTGGAGTCGTGAATGGAAACCCAACCCGTTGTTCTTCGCTCAGGCCTCACCGCCAGCTGGCTGAGGCTTCAGCGGAGCCTCCTGGGTTGGGTGGATGATTTTCATTCGCTACATGAATGCCAAATGGGCGGCCGCTGGGTGCAGCAGCAGCACCGCCAGCAGGGCCAGGAAGCCATTGGTGCAGAAGGACCCGGTGAAGGCCAGCAGCCAGAAGGGATCGGCGAGCCTGGGGGGAATCAGCGGCAAGGCCACCGCCAGCACAAAAAGCACCAGCAGCCCATTGGCCGTGGCGGCGGCGAGCGCCGCCAGCCGCTGGCGCTCGCCATTGGAGAGGGAACCTTCCATGACCCGGCCTCAGGCCAGGGGCTGGCTGGAGCCCACGGCACCCGGGGCCCGCTTGATCCGCTTCCTCAGCTGGCGGCTGAAGCCGAAGGCGGCAGCGGCGCCAAACAGCGGCAGGGGTCCGGGGGCAGGGGCAAGGACTTGGGAAGCAACCGCATAAGTTTGTGAGTCTGAAGCGTTAACGCCAGTTCCTCCATACGTTGACCCGTTCCAGGTAATAACCCCGACAGTGCATATGTTGGGATTGCCACCACCACAGGCATTTGCCAAGTAGGCATACTGAAGGTTCGCGCCAAAATTATTGCCAACAGCCAAAGAGAAGTCTATTGCCAGAGATTGGCTATTCCACCAAGGCATCGAGCCGCCATTGGCTGCGGTTTCAAATTTGCTGGTGTTGCCGTTGGGGCTCCCGTTGAAATTGTTATAGCTCCCCGCGAACGTGGTCACGTCGTATTGCACACCACCCACTGTCACCACATAAGCCTGGGCCGTGCCCGGGCTGAGGCAGATGGCCGCCAGAGCCGCAGCGGCGCCGAGCGAAACCCTATGCCGCACCGAACCAGATCGCAGGCTGGAAAGGAGGCGAATCATGAACCTTGGTTACGGACTGCCCGAAGAGGGTGCCCCATTTCCAGAGCCCCACGGCCCCGATGGGCCCAAATACCCCCCTTTAGGGGGGGGGGTGGATTTTTGGGGCTGTGACGGTGTCCAGGCGGCCCACCACCAGGCTCCGCCCCTTGCCACAGCTGGAGATGCCACGGATGCCAGCCTTCCAACCCCGCTGAAACCGAAGGCTGGCTTGTGCTCGTTTGGCCATCCAGTTCTCCCTGCGCGTCTCGCGTCCTGAGTCACCCCCAGTGGCAGGGTCTGGGCCTAACCAAGCCGCAGCGCCGCCTTCAGGGTCCCGAGCCGGAGCACAACGGCTGGGAGGTGTTTCACCAGCTGCTGCATGGCGGTGAACGACCAGCCCGGCTCTGCGCCGATGCCCATCGGGCGGCCCGAGCGATCGCCCATGGCTGGCGACTGGAGCGGACAGGCCCCGTCCCGGGCCTTTTAAACTGGTTGCCAGCTGGTTGAAGTTGTCCCCATGCGCAGCGTCGGTGCCTTCGAGGCCAAGACCCATCTGGCCGCCCTCCTGGATGCCGTGAGCGCCGGCGAGCAGATCACGATCACCCGCCACGGCCACCCCGTGGCGCGATTGGTGCCTCCCGCTGCCGAGCCCCACGCCAGCGTGGCGCAGACCATCGCCCGTCTGCGCCGGTTCAACCAGGGACAGACCCTCGGCGGGATCCCCATCGCCGAGCTTCGCGATCAGGGGCGCCGATGAGCGATCTGGTGCTCGATGTCTCGCTGAGCTGCGCCTGGTGTTTTGCCGATGAGGCCAGCGATGCGGCCTGGGCGATCCTGGAGCGGCTGCAGACAGATCGAGCCCAGGTGCCGGCGCTCTGGCTATGGGAAACGGCCAACGTGCTGGTGCAGGCCGAACGGCGTGGACGGATCAGTGGTGCCGCCAGCCGCACCTTCCTCGGCCTGCTGGAAGGTCTGCCGATCAGCGTGGATCAGCCCAGCACCGCCAGCGTCTGGCACGACACGCTGGCTCTGGCCCGCAGCCACAGCCTCACCAGTTACGACGCCGCCTATCTGGAGCTGGCGTTGCGCCGCGGCCTGCCCCTGGCCAGCCGCGACAAGGCCCTGCAAGCGGCGGCCCGAGCGGAGGGCGTGCCCCTGCTGCCCAGCTGAATGCAGCCGCACCGCGTCGCAGCCTCCATGGAGCACGTTCCGAGGCCCCCTTGCTCCGCCAAGCACGCCGCAGCGGTGCGAATGGGATCGCGATCCGGCAGGGTCAGCAGGTCCTTGTCGCCAGTCACCAGGGTCTGGGCCCAACCAAGCCGCAGCGCCGCCTGCAGCGTGCCAAGCACCGGCAGGTCGTCGCGATCCGTGAGATCGCTCTCCACAACGGCCTCCGGCTCCACCAGCTCGGCCAGGATGAACGCAGCAGCACAGGCCGTCAAAGCGAGCCTGAAGGCGCCGGATCCGCTCGAACAGGCGGGCATCCACCAGGGCCGCCACGGGTTTGCCATCCTTGGCCACCAGGGGGGCCCAGGCAGCAAGGAAGCTTCGTCCAGATGTTGCCCCATGGCTGGTTCTGCCTGGATTGATTTGGCTGCCCAGGCGGAGTGCAGCCAACCTGCCGTGGCAGCCAGCCCCCCTAGGCCGGCACCTCGGTGCGGCTGCTGCGCCGGGCGCTCACGGAAAAGGCCAGGGCCAGCAGCGGCGCCAGCAGCACCACCCGCAGGCTGTCGCGGAGCAGCACCTCAAAGGGCACCCGCGGGCCGGCCTGCTTGAGCAGGCTCATCTCCTGCTCCTTGATCTGGGTGAGCAGATCGGCCTTGAGGGCCGGCAGGCTCAGGCGCTGATCCGCCGGCGAGAGGGGCGGGGCCTGGATCGCGACGAGCTGGTTTTGCAGCTCAGCGATAGTGGAGGAGCGCTCCACCGCCTGGCGGAACTGGGCCAGGCGCGCCTGCTGCACCCGCCCGGCGCGATAGGACAGCGACTGGGCGGCCTCCAGGCCGCGCCAGGCGGCCAGGCCCTGGAGCGGCAGCAGCAGCAGGAACCCCACCATCACCAGCCGGGAGCTGCGGCGCACCAGCAGGCGGCGGGCCTGATAACGCCGCGAGCCGGGCTCCAGCGCCACCGCCAGGTGCAGCAGCAGCACCGCCAGCAGGGCCAGAAAGCCATTGCTGCAGAAGGCCCCGGTGAAGGCCAGCAGCCAGAAGGGATCAGCGAGCTTGGGGGGCAGCAGCGGCAAGGCCACCGCCAGCACGAACATCACCAACAACCCATTGGCCGTGGCGGCGGCGAGCGCCGCCAGCCGCTGGCGCTCGCCATTCGAGAGGGAACCTTCCACCAGCCGGCCTCAGGCCTGGGGGAGGCTGGAGGCCAAAGCAACGGCTGCCGGCTTGATCCGCTTCCTCAGCTGGCGGCTGTAGCCGAAGGCGGCAGCGGCGCCGAACAGCGGCAGGGGGCCGGGGGTGGGGGCGGGGGCGGTGTAGAGCGTCGCTTGTGCGTAAACGACTGAATCACCGAAAACCCAGTTGGAGTTATCGATACCCACACCAGACATGCAGCTTGCTGTGCACCAAGCGGTGCCGAAGGTCCATCCAGCAGTAACCGTCTGATATGAAAAAGCTGGACCTGATGTGTTGCCGTCATAGCTATTAGACGCTCCCAGGTTTGTGCCTACAGCTGTGGCAAATTGCACAGTCAGTGCATAGTCCCCCCACCAGGGCATCACGCCACGATTGGCCGCGGTTTCAAATTTGCTGGTGTTGTCGTCGTAACTCCCCGTGAACGTGGTCACGTCGTACTGAACGCCTTCCACCGTCACCACATAGGCCTGGGCCGACCCCGGGCTGAGGCAGATGGCCGCCAGAGCCGCAGCGGCGCCGAGCGAAACCCTCTGCCGCACCGAACCAGATCGCAGGCTGGAAAGGAGGCGAATCATGAACCTTGGTTACGGACTGCCCGCAAAGGGTGCCCCATTTCCAGAGCCTCACGGCCCCATTGGCCCCCAATACCCCCCTTTAGGGGGGGGTGGATTTTTGGGGCTGTGACGGTGTCCAGGCGGCCCACCACCAGGCTCCGCCCCTTGCCACAGCTGGAGATGCCACGGATGCCAGCCTTCCAACCCCGCTGAAACCGAAGGCCGGCTTGTGCGCGTTCGGCCATCCAGTTCTCCGCCCTGCGCGCCTCGCGTCCTGAGTCACCCCCAGTGGCAGGGTCTGGGCCCAACCAAGCCGCAGCGCCGCCACCACCACCAGCGCCCCGAAGCGCCAGGCGGCGATCAACCTGCCGGGCACGCTGGCGGGGAAGGCGAGGCCTGAAAGCAGCACGTTGGTGTCGAGCACCACGGCCAGGCCGGCCATGGTCAGCGCCCGGCGCGGCTGGCCGCCACGGCGGCGTCAATCTCGGCCAGACCCACCCCATCCCGGGTTCCGGCCGGGCGATCGCATGGTGCGCCGAGGGATCTCGGACCAGGACGATGGGCTTGCTCCCTTCACCAGAGCAGCCGACAGGGGAAGGGAGCCAGCGCAGGGTCGAGGCTCACCAGCTGCAGGCCCTCCAGCTCAGCCTGGGCCGCCAAGAGCCGATCGAAGGGATCCCGGTGGGCCTGCCGATAGCCACCGGCGTGGACACCGTGATGCAACTGAACGGCCAGCGGCAGGAAACCATGTTGCTGCAACAGGGAAGGCAGATCCTGAAGCAGCGCTTCGGCGCCGGGAAGTTTGCCGAGGCGATTTTTGGCGGCGAGCTCCCAGCCGGAGGCGCCGCTCACAAAGATCGTGGCCGCTGGATCGTTGATGGCCGCCAGGGCAAGGGAGGAGAGCTTCTCGGGTTCCACCAACCACCAGAGCAGGGCATGGGTGTCGAGCAGAAGCGAGGGGGCCATCAAGAGGGCAACGGGGCGTCGAGGGCGTCGAGCTCCTCAGGGGGTAGAGGGGCGAGAAGCACATCGATGGGGGGAAGCTGCAGCTGCCCCCGCAGCAGCCCGGGCTGCCGCCGGGGCCGATCCGTGTCCAGCGGCACCAGCCGCGCCCAGGGCTTGCCATCTTTGGCCACCAGGATCGTCTCGCCGGCATGGGCGGCGTCGATCAGCCTGGAGAACTGGGTCTTGGCCTCGTGAACGTTGACGGTGCGCATGGAGGGCCCCAGGCATCGAGGCAGGTTAGTCCAGATGTGGACCCATCACTGGTTCTGCCTGTGTTGACATGGCTGCCCAGGCGGTGTTCAACCAACCTGCCGGGGCAGCCAGCCCAGGCATCGAAGTGGCCGTCTCGCAGACCCTGGAAGATGGACTGGCGGCGTTTGCACCGGGATTCGCGCTCGAGCGCGACCAACCGGATCAGCAGCAACGCGAGCTGATCCAGCCGTGATCCTGCTCGACACCAACAGCTTGCAGGCCTGGAGGGCTGCCGCCGCTGAGAACCCCTCCGCCGCCGCGTCAAGCCCCTCCAAATGTGTATGATCTCTCTAAGCTCTACACATCGTCCCTGGGGCTGAGCATGCGCACCAACATCGTCATTGACGACGCTCTGATGAAGCAGGCGATGCAGGCCAGTGGAGCCCGGAGCAAGCGGGAAGCCGTGGAACTGGCTCTGCGCACCCTCGTCAAACTGCAGCAGCAGGCCGAGATCCGCGCCTTCCGCGGGCGCCTGGCCTGGGAGGGGGATCTGGAGACCCAGCGCCTGGATCACGAGACTGCCGAGCGGCAGGCGTGATCGTTGTCGACTCCTCGGTCTGGATCGACTTCTTCGGTGGGGTGAGCACCCCAGAGGTGGAGCGGCTGGATGGGTTGCTCGGGGTGACGCCGCTGGCGATCGGCGACCTCATCCTGGTGGAGGTGATGCAAGGGTTCCGCACCGACCAGGATGTCGCTACCGCCCGACAGCTGTTCCGCTCCCTGGCCCTGCTGCCGATGCTCGGCGGCAGCAACGCCTGGAAGGCAGCGGAGAACTACCGGCAGCTACGCCGCAAGGGGATCACAGTGCGCAAGACGATTGACGGGATCATCGCCACGGCCTGCATTGAGGCCAACCTGCCCCTGCTCTTCAGCGACCGGGACTTCCATCCCTACGTGGAGCATTTTGGCTTGGAGGTGGCCTGAGCCGCTGGCTGCCGCATCACCCCGGCGATCGAGGGCATGCCCAGCTCGCTCGATGGGCTCCAGCAGGGCTCGGTTGATGCGCACTAAGATGCGCACATTCCCAGCACTGGAGCATGCGCACCACCCTGGAGCTGCCCGATCCCCTGTTCGCACGCCTGAAAGCGCGGGCGGCCAGCGAACGTGTGACCCTCAAGCAGCTGCTGCGCAGCTACGTGGAGCAAGGGCTCAGCGCCGCACCCGAGCGCGCCGGGCTCCAACGCTGCGCGGCCACGCTGCCGCGCCTGGAGGGATCACCGGCCATCGAGCACAACCAGCTCAGCAATGCCGCCCTGTTTGAGCTGCTCGAGCCATGAGCAGCACCGCCGACCTGCCGGATCTGAATGTCTGGTTGGCGTTGACCTGGCCCGACCACAGCCATCACCAGCAGGCCCTTCGTTACTGGGAAGAGCAGGCCGCCGACCAGGTGCTGTTCTGCACGGTGACCGCTCTGGGGCTGGTGCGCCTGGTGTGCCAGCCGAAACTGATGGGTGTGGCCGTCAAGAACGCCGCAGAAGCCTCCGCCCTGCTCGATGCCCTGTGCCAGCAGCCGGGTGTGCAGCTGGCCAAGCCTGAGCACAACGGCTGGGAGGTGTTTCACCAGCTGCTGCGTGGCGGTGCGTTGCCGGCCCGACTCTGCACCGATGCCCATCTGGCGGCCCTGGCGATCGCCAATGGCTGGCGGCTGGTGAGTTTCGATCGCGATTTCGAACGGTTTGAAGGCCTGGAGCGGCTGCCCCTGGCGTGACGCCGGGGTGTTCGTCTCTTCGAGACCTGCGCCGAAATGGGCTCCTCAGGTGGCATGGATCGCCATGGCGAGGTCGCTGTGGGCATGACGCAGCCAGGCGTGCAGACGGCCTGTCATGGCTTGGAGGTTGGCGGCAGAGGGAGCCAAACAGCCACACCTCAGCTCCAGCCCGTCCGGCCAGCAGGGGCTCGATGCGGCTGCGCAGGAGTTCGATGCGTTGGCCGCCCGCGGCGAGCACCCGGACGGGTCAGCCCTTCTTGAGCATCGCCTGCCCGAGCAGGGCGCTGATCAGCTGGATGCGGGTCTTGACGTTGTACTTGGCGCGGATGCTCTTGCCGTAGTCCTTGACGGTATGGATGGAGATCGCCAGGGCATCGGCGATTGCCACATCCGACATCCCCTTGAGCAGGAGTACCAGGATTTCCCTCTCGCGGTGGGTGAGCGACAGGGGGGATTCCAGGATCGATTCCGGTGCTTTCATGCGCGCGCGGGCGCGACTGGAGACATAGCACTTGCAGTTGGCAGCGGCCAGCAACGACTGCATCACCTCCATCTCGGGCATCATGAAATCGTCCTCACAGACAACGGCCATCGCGCCGCTCTCGAGGGCGCGGTTCCCCTCCGTTGCATCGCCGGTGAGCACCATCAGCACCCGCAGATCCGGTACGACCTGGAGGGATCGCCGGCAGAGGGAAAAGCCATCGCCCTCGGCCAATTGGTCGCTCAAGATCAACAGGCCCGGGCGGTTCTCACGCACGCGAAACAACGCCTCCTCTTCCGTGGTGGTGATGCCCTTGATCGCTTTCCGCTGGACGATCGAGCGGACCATGGCCAGGATCCCCAGATGGCTTTTCATGGCGATCACGAAGCTCAGGCGCATGCCGCTGGAGACCATCCAGCTCGCCATCATTCTTGTCTTCGGGTCGAGCTGATCGAGGCGATTAGTGAAATCCAAGCTGGTCAATCCAAGCGGCAGATCGGAACCGCATTGACGGTTTATCGCAGGCCCAGACCCTAATGGAGCTTCCGATAGCTTCCACCATTAAGCCAGCGAATCAGGGCAATCCTAAACCGCCCCTTTCCCTAATGGCAACGTCGCAACCCATCAAGGGCACCAGCTGGAGCAGCACCACCAGCACGCTGGCTGGCTGGAGCTTGCCCCACGCGACCAACCGCTGCGGACAGGCCACCCGAGGGCGCGGCCCTGACGACCGGCCGCATCAACCAGGGGGTTGCCCTGGCGACCGGCCGGGTGACCCCGGGCATCCCGGGTGTGCCGGGAGCGGCAGGGCTGAACGAGCGGCTGCCGCTGCTCAACCCCGGCCTGACCACCGCGCCGAACCCGTTCTGAATCGCTCACCGGGCCCCAGGGCCACCGCCCCGCGGGCGATGACCGCGCCGGCAGGCCCTGCTTAGATGCCCTTATCCACCCCCTCCGCGACGGCCCCATGGCGCCAGTCGACAGCTCCCCGGCCCCCCCAGCGGCGGCGGGCCCGGGAGCCATCCCCGCGATGGCGGCGCCGGCACCAGCCGCCCCCATCGCCCCCTGGAGCGCCGCCGACAGCGCCGCCCTCTACAGCATCGACCGCTGGGGCGAGCCCTACTTCACCGTCAGCGAGCGGGGCCATGTGATCGTTCAGCCCAAGGGCGAGCGGGGCGGAGCCCTGGATCTGGTGGAGCTGGTGGAGGAGCTGCAGGGCCGCAACCTCAGCCTGCCGCTGCTGATCCGCTTTGACGACATCCTGGAGGATCGACTCGAGCGGCTCCATGCCGCCTTCGAGCGGGCGATCGCCCAGTACGGCTACCGCGGCCGGTATCAGGGTGTGTTTCCGGTGAAGTGCAACCAGCAGCGCCATGTGGTAGAGCAGCTGGTGGAGAGCGGCCGCCGCTGGCATTTCGGCCTGGAGGCCGGCAGCAAGGCCGAGCTGCTGATCGCCCTTTCCCTGCTCGATGACCCCGAGGCCCTGCTGATCTGCAACGGCTACAAGGACCGCCGCTACATCGAAACCGCGATCCTGGCCCGTCGCCTCGGCCGCCAGCCGGTGGTGGTGATCGAACAGGCCGATGAGGTGGAGCGGATCATCGCCGCCAGCGCCGAGCTGGGGGCTGCTCCATTCATCGGCATCCGCGCCAAGCTCGCCAGCCGCAGCACCGGCCGCTGGGGCAGCTCGGTGGGGGAGGGGGCGAAGTTCGGCCTGACCATCCCCGATCTGGTCGCCACCGTGGAGGCCCTGCGGGCCGCCGGGCTGCTGGCCGATCTGCGGCTGCTGCATTTCCACATCGGCAGCCAGATCAACGACATCGCCGTGCTCAAGGACGCCCTGCAGGAGGCGGGCCAGCTCTATGTGGAGCTCACCCGGCTCGGGGCACCGATGGGCTACCTCGATGTGGGCGGCGGCCTTGGGGTCGATTACGACGGCAGCCGCACCGCCAGCGCCGCCTCCACCAACTACTCCCTGCAGAACTACGCCAACGACGTGGTCGCCACCGTGCGCGAGTGCTGCGAACCCCATGGCGTCACGCCGCCGACCCTGGTGAGCGAAAGCGGCCGCGCCATCGCCAGCCACTTCTCGGTCCTGGTGTTCGATGTGCTCGGCGCCAGCCGGCCGCCCCTGGCGGTGCCGGAGCCCCTGGCCGAGGAACCGCTGATCGTGCGCAACCTGCGCGACACCCTCGTCGGCCTCAGCGACGACGGTCCCCTGGCGCCGGAACGGCTGCAGGAGGGCTGGAACGATGCCCTCAAGTTCCGCGCCGATGCCTTGGCGGCGTTCCGGCTCGGCTACATGAGCCTGCCGGAGCGGGCCATGGCCGAACAGCTCACCTCGGCCTGCAGCGCCGCCATCGCCCGGCAACTGGCGGCCCTGCCCGCCGGCAGCGCCATTCCCGAGGAGCTGCTGCGACTGCAGGCCTCCCAGTCCGGCACCTACTACGCCAATCTCTCGGTGTTCCGCTCAGCGCCCGACACCTGGGCGATCGACCAGCTCTTCCCGGTGCTGCCCCTGCATCGCCTCGAACAGCGACCCACCCGGCTGGGCACGCTGGCGGATCTGACCTGCGATTCCGATGGCAAGCTGGCCCGCTTCATCGACCGCGGCCACAGCAAGGCCCTGCTCGAACTGCACCCGCTCGAACCCGGCCAGCCCTACTGGATCGGCCTGTTCCTCGGCGGCGCCTACCAGGAGGTGATGGGCAACCTGCACAACCTGTTCGGCAGCACCAATGCGGTGCACATCCGTCTCAGCGGCGGCGGGCGCTACAGCGTCGATCATGTGGTGCGGGGCGACACCAACGCCGAGGTCTTGCAGGCGATGGAGCACGACCCCGTGGCCCTGCTGGAGCGCCTGCGGGTGGCCAGCGAGGCGGCGATCGCCCGTGGTGATCTGGCGATCGGCGACGCCCGCCGCCTGATGGACCACCTGGAGGGCAGCCTGCGCCAGACCACCTACCTGCAGCCCTGAAGGGTCAGCCGATGCCGGCTGAGGCGATCGCGGCCAGGCCGCCGAGGGCCTCGATCTGGCGGGCCAGGGGGGCATTGACGCGTGGACTATCGATCAGCACGTTCCCCGCGGGCCGCACGATCAGATCACTGCTGGCCCCGAAGCTGCGCCGCGATGCCCAGCCGCAGTAGTACACATCACCGGCCGGGTGGCAGGTGAGGAGCGCGGGAAAGCCAGCGGCGGGCGTGCGCCGGCGCGAAGTGCTGCGGATCCCATTGCCAGCAGGTGCCGCAATCGATGCAGCGGTTGTTGACGAAGAAGGTCATGGTTGCCGCAGCAGCAATGGCGTCATCCTGGCGTGCGCCGAATCCGGCGGGGAAGGATCCGAGGCAATGGGGCAAGGGGAGCCCGGGGGACATGGATTGCGGCGCTGCGGCATGAACCAAAAGCAGCTTGAAAGGCATGGAAATGCTGCATGGAGCAGTCGTCGCACCGGGTGGTTGAAGCCGTGGCTGTGCTGGAAGCTGCCCACGAGAGCCTGGCCGCCGATGGATCTGCCGCTTGACGAATGCGTAGCCGGACGGAGGACGCCGGCGGTGAGCTCAGGGTTACCATGTCATTAAAGAACACGGAATTTAGGGATTCTTGCGCTGAACTGCAGGCATTAGAAACGAACGGACTTCCCGACCATTTGCAGCATTCGGAATCCTCATGGGCGGATCTATCCTCAAACCCGAAATCCTCCCAGCATACACAAATGGCCCGCCATCGCAAGCGATCTCACAGGCTTCTTCAGCCCACTTCCCACTTTTAGACTGTCATAGTGGCAGAGATGGATGTGGCACGCGGATAGGCCGGCACACTATTCGAAGGATTGGGAAAACCAAGCAAAAGCATTTGGAAAGCTCGCCAGATACACGGTCATGCGATGATCGTCATCCCTCGCATATTTCCTGCCAAGTCCCTAAGCTGCCAAAGAGAATTCGTCGACGCGCGAATAGCCCGGCCCCGCTGGCGACACGCCGCCACTGGGCCGCGTCCCTTCCCGTGGTGTAAAACCCGAGGCCCGAATGCCCTGATCAGAGGGTGAACAGGGTGGAATGACGGGCTGTCATTCCGGAGGTGCAGATGCACCTCTTGTAGCCACGATGAATCC
>JBIKKX010000061.1:0-3501 GCA_044360135.1 Cyanobium sp. | reverse complement strand
CCGGTGCGGGCTGATCGACTGCGGCAGAACGAGTATCGGGCATTGGGGGCACTGAGACCCGCCGAGCGAACCCAATGCTGACAGCCTCGCCAAGGGCTATCGGGACAGACTTTTAGGCGGCCCTGGGATCCCCTGGGAATGCGTAGCGGCTTGACGATGCGTTCCGGGAAGGTCTCATTCAGGGCGATGCGCAGATCGTCCTTGAGGCGGTGCACCAGCACCGTCTCAAGATCCGCTGGATCAAACGGAACGCCCCGCGTAAAGCGGGCCGGATCGAGCAGCTCCAGCAGCGCCGTGAAGCTGTTGCTGTGGCCGTTGTGGGGCGTGGCGCTCAGAAACAAGCGGTGCTCGAAGCGCGGCGCCAGATCCCGCAGGCTGCGGGTGAGGCCCGAGTCGATGGCGTACCGCAGGCTGTTGCTGGCCGGGGCGGCGTTATGGGCCTCATCGAGGATCAGCAGGCTCGGCAGCGCCGCCTGGTCCTCATCGCCCCGGCCCTGATCCAGCCAGCTGATCAGTGGTGTGGCGTAGTCGGGATGGCGCAGCAGAGCATGGGAGATCAGGAAGCGACTGCCGGTGCTCCAAGGGTTGGTGCCATAGCCCCGCTCCTGCCGCACCTTGGCCACATAGGCCCGGTCCATCACGGTGAAGGCCAGGCCAAAACGGCTGGCCATCTCCTCCTGCCACTGGCGAAGAACCGAGGGCGGACAGCTGATCACCACCCGGCGGATGCGCTGGCGCAGCAGCCTCTCCCGCAGGATCAGGCCGGCTTCGATGGTCTTGCCCAGGCCCACGTCGTCAGCGATGAACAGACCGACGCGGGGCATCTGCAGGGCCTTTCGCAGCGGCTCCAGCTGGTAAGCCTTCACGTCGATGCCGGCCCGATAGGGCGCCTGGAACAGCTCGGCATCAGTGGCCGTGACGCAGTTCCAGCGGAGGGTGTTGAGGTAGGCCGAAAACTGCCGGGGCTGATCGAAGCCCCGTTGGCTCACCGCCTCCCAGCTGCTCTCCGCCAGCGGCTCAAAGTCCACCTCACTGGTCAGGAACACCGTCAGCCCCTGGCCGATGGCGTCGTCCTCCATGCAGGCCAGGGTCACGACCCGGTCGCCCCCTCCGGCAGCTTGCGGTGCATCGGCGGTTGCACGTCCTCCACCAGGTAGCGGCGGGTGCGGCAGCGAACGACGGAGCCGGGCTTGAGCTTCTGACGGGATGGGCTGAGGGTGGAGCTGGCCTCACTCATCGGCTGGCTCCCCACCGAGGCACTGCCGCCTGCCGCAGCTGGAGTGGCATCAGGAGCAGGAATTGCTGGCGCCAGTCTGCACCTGGCGGCAGCCCTGCTGCGGCACTACGGCAGCCCAGGGACGCGCGGATCTGAGATCGATGCAACAGGCGCATCCTTTCTCGTTGCACTTAACCCTGACACGCCTTCTCCTCAGCCGTATTCGAACAAATGCGGATGCCTACGGGCGTGTGTCTCTGCCTCAACCCGCCCGCCTCCACAGCAGCAGCACCGCCACCACCAGCAGCGCTGCGGCGATCAACCCGAGGCCGAGGCGACGCTTCGGGGGCGGCGGATCGGTGCTCACTGTGAAGGGGCGATCGGCCGGCAGGTGCGCGAGCAATTGGTCGGGGGCGATGCCAGCGGCGAACAGGGCGTGCAGGGCGGGCCAGATCCAGGAGGTGTTATAGGGATTGGGGCCATTCTTGACGCCACCGAACGACTCGAACAGCGCGTCGTCGTAGTACTGGGTGGAGGTGACCGCCTGGTTGTGGAATGCCACCAGGCTGGGGTTGAGCTGGCGGTTGGAGCTGGCGAAATAGAGCGCTTTGGCGGGGGCGCCGATGCTGGCAAAGGCGCCGCCACCGCCCTGCACCGCCCAGAGCTGGGGTGGCACCAGGGTGTCATCGAGCCCGTGCATGATCACCGTGGGCTGACGGATCCGCGGTCCGGTCTGCTGGATGGCGAGCGGCTCGGCGGTGAACGGGGCGTGGAACAGCTTGAGCAGGGCGATCGCGAAGCTGGGGATGCCCATCTCGGTGCTGGTGGCCGGATCAGCCGCCAGGATCACCTTGGGTTGAAAGCGGCTCGGCGGTGCATTGTCCGCCTGCAGGGAGGGCAGGCTGAGGCTGAGCAGGCCGCCAAGGGAATGGCCAAAGCCGTAGAACGCATCGGGACCGTCGCCCCAGTGGCTGTAGCGGGGCAGCGAGGCCAGGTCATTCCAGGCCGCCTCGGTCTGGGTCTGGGCATGGCGCAGCCAATGCTTCGGGGCGAAGGCCAGGCTCAGCAGCACCGTGCTGATCAGCTGGCTGAGGTTGCGGGCATAGGAGCGACGGAACCAGCCGATCACCCCCAGCACCAGCCGGATCAACAGCCAGGGCAACAGCACCCGACGCAGATCGCCCACCTGCAGTTCCGGCAGGGTCGAGGCCAGGGCCAGCTCCTCAGCCCCCTCGGCTCCCTCCGCCCCATCAACCGTCCCGGCCATGGCCTCGGGCATGTCCTGGCGCCGAACCGGTTGCGCTGCCCCTTGGCGCAGCAGGCGGCGGGTGGTGGGCCACCAGTCCGGTGCCGGCCGACCGGCGGCACCGGTAGCGTCGAGGGGTTCCTCGTCGTAGCCGCTGCACTGGAAGTCGGGGAAGACCACGATCCAGCCCTGGGCCACCAACTCGAACAGATGGGCCTGATAGAAGGAGGGCAGGCAGAGAGCAAAGCCATGCAGGTAGAGAATCAGCCGCAGCGGCTTGTGGTGAGGCTGCTCAGCGCTGTAAGGCACATAGACCCGCACAAAACTGCCCTTGTGGTGCAGGCCGCGTTGGTAGATGCGGCAGCGATGTTCAGGATCATTCCGCTCCTGCCAGGCGGCACCGGAGTCTGATGGAACGGGGCTCGGTGGGGCGGGATCGGCGCTCATCGCTCAGGCAGGGGCCAGATCCTTTTGATTATCTCCCGGCTTGGCGACAGGGGCCACTCTCCACGCTACGGCCTCGTGGTCACAGTGGGCCTGTGGTGAGAACGTGCGACGCTTTCAGTGGGGATACTTGGGGGAAATAGGGCCTGCTATCGGCTGTGAAGGGCCGGGGTGGCAGGAGCAGGAGGATGTTTGAGGTTGTATCCAGAGGGGTTGGGTGAAAGATGAATTCATCGGCGACTTGGGCTGGAGTAAAGCGGAAACCTAAGCCGTCGCTGAAATGATTTGCTATGCCGCTTAGTCGTTCTGGATCCCCGGTTAATCTCTGTAGCTCTAAGCAGGACATCCTGGGAGGAGTGCAACGGTGAGGACGTCATCTGAGCCGCCACCCTTAGGGAGACTCTGGAAAACCGGATCGATCCACGCGACAATTCCCTTGTGATCGCAGGGGATGACTGAGCGCATGGCCGGGAAGCAGCTCGGATTCGGTGACTACGAGCAGAGCACAGCCAGGAAACGCACCAAGAGGGAGCGATTTCTGGCTCAGATGGAGGCGGTCGTTCCCTGGAAGGCACTGATCGATCTGATCGAGCCC
>JBIKKX010000011.1:0-85742 GCA_044360135.1 Cyanobium sp. | reverse complement strand
TACATGAAAGACTAGGCCGACCTTAAAAGAGCCCCGATCTTTCTCCTGTCTTGAAAGGCCCCAGTGGTGTGGGGCTTGTCCAACACCGGATAGATCGTGGCTTCGCACGATCTATCCATGCCGTTGGCGCGTCGTTGGCGTTGACGATCGCGTTGGTGGCCGAGGAGATGGCGGTTTCGGTGGTGCCGCCGCCGTCGGTCTGGCTGGCGCGAACGGAGATGGCGGAGCCGACGTCCGCCTGGGTGAGGGTGTAGGTGGAGCCGGTGGCGCCGGAGATGGCGGTGCCGGCGCGGAGCCATTGATAGGAGACGATGCCGATGCCATCGACATCCGCGAGAGTATTGGCAGCGGTGAGGACATCACCCTGCTGAGCTGCGGTGATGCCGCGGGTGCCGCTGGTGGAATTGCTGATCGTCACCGAGCCGGTCATGGCGTCGTTAACGGCGTTGACGGTGACGGCAACGGTGTCGCTGTTGGTGGAGAAGGCTGTGGAGCCACCGCCGACTCCTGGATTCACCTTGGTGCCAGCTGTACCTGACGTGGTGTCCCAGGCACGGAAGGTGAGAGCGTCCGTGGTGGTGCCGTTGTAGTTGGCAGCAGGCTGGTAGTAGAGCCGTGCCGCGCTGGTGAGAAGCAGAGCACTGGTGCTTGACACCACACCGACCTGCGTCCAGTTGGTGCCTCCATTGGTGGAATACCAGAGGGTGGCGTTGGTTGTGTTGGTCGCGATGATGGCGATGCCCTGGACGGCAGCGGAATCCACATCCGCGATGCCGCCGGTGAGAGCTGAAACGAGTGTGCCGACAGCACCGGAAGGAGCGGCGGAATCCTCACTGAGAGCCGTTAGAACCGGGGTTTGAGAAGCGTCGAGCGTTGGCGCATCGTTGATGTTGACGATGGCGTTGGTGGCTGCCGAGGTTGCGTTCTCGGTGGTGCCACCGGTATCGGTCTGGCTGGCGCGAACGGTGATGGCGGAGCCGACGTCCGCCTGGGTAAGAGCGTAGGTGGCGCCGGTGGCGCCGGAGATGGCGGCGCCGGCGCGGAGCCACTGATAGGAGATGGTGCCGATGCCATCGACATCGGCGAGGGTGTTAGCGGCCTGGAGCACATCACCCTGTCGAGCGGCGGTGATGCCGCGGGTGCCATTGGTGGTATTGGAGATCGTCACCGAGCCGGTCATGGCATCGTTGACGGCGCTGACAGTGATCGCAACGTTGTCACTCATTGCTGAGTAAGCAGTCCCCACTCCATTGGTGGCAGTGCTGACCTTGGTTGCAGCTGTGCCGGCAGTGTTATCCCAAGCTCGGAAAGCAAGAGCATCGGAAACTGTGCCGTTGTAATTTGAATTGGGCTCGTAATAGAGTCTGCTGTTCGCGTTGCCCAGAAGAAGCAGGGAATTGCTGGCGCTTACTGTTCCCACTTGTGTCCATGCGCTGCCATTGTTAGTTGAATACCAAAGTGTGCCATTTGTGGTGTTGGTTGCCGTAATCGCAATGCCTTGAACTGTTGAGCCCGAATCTAGGCTTGTGATAAATGCCGTTAGCGTAGATACCAAAGTGCCTACGGCACCGGATGGTGAACCGGAGTCTTCGTTGAGCCCGGTAAGCGTAGGGGGCGTTGATGTTTCAAGATAAGGGCTTAGGTTGTTGCTGATGATCAGAGCGCCAGCGGCTGTAGTCGCCGCATTTGTCGTCAGCAAAGTGGCCGTGACGCCTCGCAGCTCAACCAATCCGAAGGCGGTGCTGGAGCTGCCCGGTGCGCCAGCGCCGATCTGGGTGTAAATGTACGTTCTTACGCCCGCAAAGCCATTGGCATCGAACGAAGCAGTGGTAAAAGCGGCAGTTGCATAAGCGCTGCCAATATCATTTCGGCGCAAATAATCTGTGACGGCGGCGACGTCTTGAATGCTGGAGATGGATATTTTGTTGGCATCGTTAGCGCCAAAACTGCCACCTGTGGCAAACTCTACGATTCCGTTATTAATTCTATGATTGCCAACGGCGTTGCCAAGGCCTAAGTTGTAACCTGAATTGGATCCATTTGAGGTAGCGTTGGCTGCGATGCCTGCACTGCTGCCGGCTGGGCTGACCCGTAGGAGATCACCACCGTTGCCTAAGCTGAAGTTGGAAATGCTGTCAAAGCCAGAAATGTTGAAACCATTTGCAACTCCTGAAATAGAAGTGAAAGCAAGGGTCGCCGCATCATTTGCCGGGTTGAAAATCTCGTCTCGACCAGTTCCAACGGTGATCAGATCAGCACCTGCTCCACCGGCAATATGATCCCCACCACCCCCTCCGGTGATCACGTCGTTGCCTCCGAGGCCTTGAATAACGTCTGCTCCGCTGCTGCCTGAAAGCGTATTTGCAGTAGCATCACCCGTGTATGTCGACTCCTCCACCGCCACCTGCACCCCCTCAATCGTAAGGGTGGCGGTGTCATCCTGAGCCGCGATCAGAGCCCTCTGCTCCGCCGTGAGCACCACGCCAGTGAGCTCGGCGGCAAAGAGCTGGCCTTCATCGCCGGGGCTGTCGACGCCACCATTGAGGCGCCGATCCATCCCATGGCCGAATTCCTCCAGCAGGGCGCTCACGGTGGTGGAGAGATCCAGGGCGCCGCTGTTGATCTTGTCGCCGTTCACATAGATCCGCTCGCTGCCGGTGTGGCCCACGGCGGCGTAGGCGGCCAGGGCGCCGTTGAGCTCGGCATCAGTGCGCAAGTCCACCTCGATCCGCAGGCCCATGCCGGCCAGGGTGGCGAGCAGCTCGTTCGCCGCCGCGCTGAACAGCGCCGGATCGGTGCCGGCCTGGCCGAACACCTGCTGGAGAAGCGCCTCACGATCAGATCGGCTGAGCAGATCGCTCAGGATGCGGCTGGCATTGGTGAGCGCCTGCTCCCACAGCGCCTGGCCTTCGGTGCTCAGCACCGGGGCAGCATCATCGACCAGCACATACTGCTCCGGCGATTCAGCGCTGCCGCTGAAGTTCACCAGCAGCGCCTGGCTGGTGGTGGCGATGCCATCGCTCACGCTCAGCGCAAAGGCGTCGCTGCCGCTGCTGCTCAGGGCATTGAGGGTCCAGTCGCTCTTCGGCTGGAAGCGGTACTGGCCGGTGCTGCTGTTGAGATACAGCGTGCCGTAGCTGCCGGCCTTGCTGAGGTTGTAGCTGATGCCCTCGAAGCTCACGCCGCCACTGGCGCTGAGGTCGGTCGCGCCCTCCAGCCCGTAGCTGAGGGGCTGACCTTCCGGATCGCTGGCGCTGAGGCTGGCGGCGGTGGCCGTGAAGGCATCCTGGGCGGCGCTGTCGGCCAGGGCGATGGCGCTGAGGCTGCCGAGCAGGGGGCCATCATTCACCGGCACCACCTGAACCGTGCTGGTGATGGTGGGGGCGGAGCTGTCGCTGCCGCCGTTCTGGTTGCCGCCAGAATCGCTCAGGCTGGTGATGGTGACCGTGCGGATGCCGGCGCTGGGGTTGTCGCCGTTGCCGTTCTGGTAGGCGATGGCATTGACCAGGGCCGCGAAGTCCGCCGCGCTCAGGCCTGCGGCGCTGCTGACGTTGAGGGTGGCGCTGCCGCTGCCATCCGGGGCAAGGCTGAACTCCACCCCGTAGCTGAGGCCATGGTCGGCGGTGCTGCCGCTGGCGCTGGCCCCCAGGGCGATGGCGCTGCCATCGAGCAGCAGCCGCTCGGCGTCGCCATCGCGCAGGCCATCGACCCGCAGCGCGAAGGCGGTGATCGTCTGGCCGGCTTCACCGCTGCCGCCCAGGTTCACCACGGCACTGCTGAACAGAACCACGGCATCAGGGGGCGAGCCCAGGCCCCCGGCCTCGCTGAGGGTGGTGGCGCTGGCGCTGGCCTCCAGCTGTGGAGCGACATTGGGCGCCGGGGTGGTGCCTGCGAGGTCGTCGAAGGAAAGGCCCATGGCAGGAAGCGGTGAGGCCGCAGAGAAGGGGAGGGGGAGCTGGACCCGCACCGACGAACCGGAACGGGCTCTACATACCACGTATATAGCGCATACAGACATGCCATCTACAGGCCGGTGATCCGATCGGGCCACTGGGTCTGTCGCTGTCACGGGGGCCCTGGGCTGGGAGCGCGACGGCGCGCGCTCGGCCGCCGATCCCGGAGGCCAACGAACCCCGTTCTCATCAGCACTTGTGACACCCCGGCCCTGCTCGCCAGAACGGGGTTGCCGGCGCCTGGGAAGCCTGGTCCTAGGGTTCAAAAAACCGTTGTCATGCCGGTGGGCGACAACAGCACGCCAGGACCGCAGCCAGCCTCCCAAGCACAGCCGATCGACCCTTCCGCTCCCCCCTCACCCCCTCCCCAGGGACAGCATCCGAGCGAGGGAGCACAGGTTCCTTCGCCATTTGGCCTCCCCGTCGCCGATCTGGTGGGGCTTCGTTTTTCCCTGGTGCACCTGCGCCTGGCCGGCTACGGGCTGATCGGCGTCTGGCTGTCGGAAACCGTCAGCCTGCTCAGCTCACCGCTGCTGCATGAGGTGGGAACCCGGCTCCACTACGTCTCCCAGGCCCTCGATCTGGCGCCCCTGCTGCTGGTGGGGCTGGTGCTGGTCGCCTTCCAGGGGGGATTGCAGCGCAGCGGCCTCGAGCGGTTGGTGCTGCCACTGCTGTTTGCCCTGCTGCCCCTGCTCAGTGCCTTCTATCTGCTGATGGTGCCGGCCAGCATCGGCAACGCCCTCACCCTGGGCAGCAAGCAACTGGAGGTCAGCCGGGAGCAGCTCCGCTCGATCGAGAGCCAGCTGGATCGGGCCGATACGGTGCTGCGCAAGAGCCAGGACATTGAAGACCTGCGCCTCCGCCTCGATGCCATCCCAGGCGTACGCCTCAAAGCCACCCAAAACCTCAGCCTGCAGCAGGCCCAGCGCGAGATTGCCGAAGCCCTGCAGGGCGAACGGCGACGGGTGCGCACCACCATCAGCACCAACACGGCCCTGGCTCGAGCCCAGTTCAACCGCCGCGCCACCCAGAACGCCTTGCTGGCCACCGTGATTGGGGGGGTGCTGGCCTGGATGCGCATCGCCTCCCTGCGGGAGATGAGCCTCAGCACCGCCTATCTCAGCTGGGCGATCACCGCCGATCCGCTTGCCGCCAAAGCCAGCGGCCTCCACTCCTTGCTGGGATTCCAGAAGGACTGCCTGGCCACCTCGTACATGGCCCTGATCGAATCATTGCTCCAGCTGGGCAGCAATCAGGCCGAACGCGAGCGGCGGGAGCGGGAGCAGCAGGAGGAAAAAGCCATGCTCGATCGCCTCAGCAAGCCGCTCCCCGAGCCCACGGCTCCCTGCTCCCTGGGAGCAGGGAGCCGTGGAGATCCGCTCGGAAGCCTGGCGGCGCACCGCCGGCATGTTCCGCGGCCTCTCGCCCCTGGGTCGGCTGTCCACGCCAGACCCTGAAGAGGAGCGCGCCTACGAGGAGTGGATGAAGCAGCAGGAGGGAGGGGGCGAAGCGGGCCTGTCCCCCTGGCAACGGCGGCGCGTCCGCCGCGATCGCGAGCGGATGCGGGTCGCCATGGAGGGCTTCGCCCGCAGTGTCAGCGCTTTCACACCAGGTCCCAAAGAGGCTGAGCCCGCGGTGGCGCCCTGGAACTGGCGTCGGAGACCCTCCCAGCGCCAGCTGCGCAAGGCCCGCCAAGCCCTGGAGCGCTTTGCGGCCCAGTTCGAAGAAGAGCTCTCCAATGGCAACGGCCCCGATCAGGCCGGAGCGCCTCAGTCAGAGCCTGCCGATCGCCAGGCCGCAGCAGCCAACTCAGACCAAACCAACAAGCCCGGCGAACGATCCGGGCCTGGCGGCCCCAGCGCTTCCCCATCCGCCTGATCGGCCCACAACCGATCAGCCCGCCGCTTCGGCCCCATCGGGGGGGGCCACAGGTCCACCCGGTCGGAGCGGCGGCCTGGAGGCCTGCCGAGCCCTGCCGCCCTGCGCCCACTGGTGCAGGGCCTCGAGCTGCTCCCGCGCCGTGCGGGAGAGGGGCACGACCTGGCTGGCGGCGGCGATCAGGTCCGACTCGCCAAGCTCACGGCCCTCTCCGAAAGCCAGGTGCATCGCCTCGATCACCGTCTGCTCCAGTTCAGCGCCGGAAAAGCCCTCGGTGCGATCGACCAGCACATCCAGGCCGATGCGGTGGTTGGGGCGGCGGCGGCGCAGTTGCAGATCGAGGATGGCGCGGCGCTCCTGACGCTGGGGCAGCTCGAGCAGGAAGATCTCATCAAAGCGCCCCTTGCGCAGCAGTTCGGCCGGCAGCCGCTCCACGGCGTTGGCGGTGGCGACCACAAACACCGCACTGCTCTTCTCCGCCATCCAAGTGAGCAAGCTGGCCAGCACCCGTTGGCTGGTGCCGCCGTCGCTGCGGCCGTCACCGCCCCCACCCACCCCCAGGCCAAAGCCCTTGTCGATCTCATCGATCCAGAGCACGCAGGGGGCCATCGCCTCGGCCCGCAGGATCATCTCGCGGGTGCGGGCCTCGCTGGCCCCCACCAGCCCGGCAAACAGCCTGCCCACATCGAGCCGCAGCAGTGGCATGCCCCAGCTGTGGGCGATCGCCTTGGCGGTCAGACTCTTGCCGGTGCCCTGGGGACCCACCAGCAGCACGCCGCGGGGCAGGGGCAACCCGTAGCGCCGGGCCTCCTCGCTGAAGGCTCGGTGGCGCTGGTCCAGCCACCCCTTGAGGGCCTCAAGGCCACCGATATCCGCCGGCGTGGCCTCACTCGGGCAGTATTCGAGCAGCTCGCTGCGGGCGATCACCTGGCGCTTCTCCTCCAGCACCTCCGCCAGATCTGCCTCCCCCAACCGCCCCCGCCGCGCCAGGGCGCGGGCCGCCAGCTGGCGGATCCGCTGCTCACTCAACCCGTGGCAGGCCGCCGCCAGGTCCTCCAGCAGCTGGAGCTTCAGCGGCTCGCCGCAGGCGGCGGCGATCTCCTGCAGCAGCACGGCGATCTCCGCACCATCGGGCAGGGGCAGATCGAGCAGGCTGATCGCATCCTCCAGCTCGGCCGGGATGCGCCATTCCGGGGCAGTGATCACCACGGTGTGGGGCCGCTGGCGGAGCTCGGAGGCGAGGTTGCGCAGCCTCCGGCAGACGCCCGCATCCTCGGCATAGCGGTGAAAGTCCTTGAGCAACAGGATCGCCCCCTGCTCCGCCGGCAGGGCATTGAGCAGATCAAGGGCGGCCAGGGGGTTGCGGCTCGCCTCGCCGTCACGGCCAACGGCACCGCGCAGGCCGCCGATGAAATCCCAGCGCAGCAGCAGCCGCGCCCCAAGCCGTGCCGCCACCCGCTCCAGCAGCGCCTCGACCCGCTCTTCTTCAAGGCTGCGGATCCAGAGGATCGCTGTGCGGGAGCGGATCAGCAGATCCAGTTGGTCGGCGAGGGGAGCAGGGGGTGGCATCGTGCCGCGGAGCTCAGGAGGACGTCAGCCCCTGCAGGGCCGCCCAGCGGGGATCCACCGGCGGGGGCTCGCTGCTCCAGGTGGCGGGGCCAGGGCAGTCGGCGCCGCAGCGGTTGACCAGGGGCAGGCGCAGGCTGAGCTGCTCGTAGATCCAGCGCTCCGGATCGAAGCGCCCCTGGGGATCGAGGCGCTCATCGAGATCATCGGCCTCGGGACGGCTGGGATCGGGAACATCCCCACCGGCCCTCAGCTCGATCAATTCGCGCAGCTCGGCCTGGAGGGCCTGATTGAAGTGGGCCAGACAACGGTCGCAGCACAGGGTCACGATCGTGGCCAGGCTCGCCTCCAACTCCAGAACGGTGCCATGGTGCTGGGCCCGCAGGGACCCTCGCACCGGGGTGAGGGTGGCAAGCTCGGCGATCGGCTGATCCACCTCCCAGAAACGACCCTCGTCCAGCAGCCGCAGCTCGGTCAGGGGCACCGGCCGCAGGGGCGGAAGGCTGGCGCCGGCCCCGGCCGCTGGGGAGTGGCTCACTTGCGACCTTTGGGTTCGAACGGCAACCTGTCGCCACCGCCTCCGCCGACCGTGGCGGTAGCGGTGGCCTGCTGGGCCATCTGCTTGTCGAGGATCTGCTGGAGGTTGTCGGGCAGGGCCTCACGGCTGAGCAGGAAGGTCTGCACACCCTGGAAAATGTTCGCCACCACCATGTAGAGCAGCACGCCGGCCGGCAGGGGGAAGAAGAGGAACATCGCCGTGATCATCACCGGCGTGATCTTGTTGGCGGTGGCCTGCTGCGGATTGACGGGCATCCCCATCCCGGAAAGGATCTGGGAGATGAACAGCGTGGCCCCGAAGGACGCCACCAGGATGGCGATGTCCCAGTTGACGGCGCCGTCGGTCATGAAGCCGACCTGGCCGAGGGCCTTGATGAACAGGAAGCCGCTGCGGGCGGCCAGACCCGGGATCGAAGCCTCCACCGTGGCGTCGCCGGGGGCCAGGGCCGTGATCGTGCCGTCGTCGGCCACGCTCACCACGCCTTCACCCTTGGTCACCGACCAGCGGGGCTGGAAGGCGGCGCCGTCGTCGACCCCGGCGAGCACCGAGGCAAAGCTGCCGCCATCCCGGGTATGGAGGGTGGGCTGCTCCACGTCGCCGACCCCGAGGCGGTTGCCCTTCTCCAGCGTGCCGATCACGGGCACGTGGTTGGTGGCAGTCACGAAGATCGAATGGCTCGGGGTGTTGAACGGCTTGGGCTCGACCGCGGCGATCTGGTCGGCCGGCAACACCTTGAGGTTGAAGGTGTAGGGCACATCGGCGAAGGGTGAGCCGCGCAGGGTGGCGAACAGGGCGAACAGGATCGGCATCTGAACCAGCAGCGGCAGACAGCCGGACAGGGGGCTGCCGAACTCCTGCATCAGCTTGCCCAGCTCCTCCTGCTGCTTGGTCGGGTTGTTGGCGTACTTGCTCTTGATCTCGGCCTGGCGCTGCTGCATCACCGGCTGGGCGATGCGCATGCGGCGGGCGCTGCGGATCGAACCGGCGCTGAGCGGGAACAGGGCCAGACGGATCACCACCGTGAGCGCGACGATCGCCAGGCCGTAACTGGGAACCAACCCGTAGAAGAAATCCAGGATCGGCAGCAGCAGGTTGTCGGAGATGTAGCCGATCACGGCAGGGCGGGGCTGGGGGAAGGGTGGACGGGATCCGGGGCCAGTGTGGCGGACCGGAGGAGAAAATCAGGCGGTGGCGCGGGTCGTTTCACCGAACCCTGAGCTGGGACGGGCGCTGGCATCGGCCGAGCTGCGGCTGCGGCGCCGCTCCTCGATGTAGGCCTCCAACTCGCGGAAGCGGGGCACCGAGCGCATCTCCAGCCGGGAGCCGTCGTTGAGCACCAGCACCATGTCGCCCCAGGCGCCGAAGCCCCTGGGCACCGACAGCACCTCACGGATCTGGCTGTAGACCACCTGGGTTCGATCCCGGCCAAGCCAGCCGCCACTCACGGAGATGCGACGGCTGGTGATGCGGTAGCGCAGCCACAGGGCCCGCACCACAGCCCCCACTGCGATCGGCAGGCCGATCAGGGTGAGGCCGATCAGCAGGCTCAGGATCAGGTCGCCCCGGGCTGGGCCGCCTTCGTAGTAAAGCGTTTCGCCGCTGGTCAGGGTGGGGGGTTCTGCCGGGGCCTGGGGTGCCGGCTGGCCGGAGCCGGAGGGGTCCTGGGTCATGGGATCAGGCCTGCCTGACGGAGGAGGTGGGAGCATTCTTCCAGCAATCGGTGCGGCTCTGCCTCCGCCGCGCCGGGCCGCAGGCTGAGCAGCAGCCAGTGGGGGCGTGGGGGGGAGGGAGCACAACCGCGCAGATGGTCGTGGAGCAGCCGGCGTAGACGGTTGCGGCGCACCGCTCGCTTGCTCACCTTGGTGCTCACCGCCACGGCGCAGCGCCAGGGGCTGGGGAGATGGCAGCGGTCGCCAGGGAGAAGCAGGACCTGCTCCGCATTCGCCACCCGCAGGGTGAGCAGCGGGCTCTGGAAGCGTCGCCCCTGGCGATGGAGGCGATCCACCGATCGCCGGCCCCGCAGCCGGTTCTGGCGCGGCAGGGCCATCAGCCCGGTCCGCGCTCAGACCGCCAGCCGGGCGCGGCCGCGGCGGCGGCGGGAGCGAATCACCCGGCGGCCGGTGTGGCTACGCATCCGCACGCGAAATCCCGAGACGCGCTTGCGCTTGCGGCTTGTTCCTTCGAGGGTGCGGCGGGTCATGACCTTGTCTTTGCAGCCTGCCACCCTATCAGGCGGCCGTGGCGGGTCAGTTGGGGCTGATTTCGATCAGCCAGCTGCCCAGATAGATCGATACGGGCAGCTCGCCGGGAACCTGGGCCATGGCATTCATCTGGAACATGCCGGCCGTGAACGGATTGAAGAGCGTCATCATCAGGCCCACCGTGCCGCCGGTCGGGATCGGGGTGTTGGGGAAGATTTCGATCGCCCTGCCATTCGCTGCCACCTCGATCGTGGCCGGAATGACCTTGTCGCAGCGGGTGCGGCGGGTCATGCCACCCTGGCTCATGCTGCAGAGCTTCATCTGCTTGGGATAAAGCTTGGCGTCGAAGTAGTCGGGAATGGTGACGGTGAGCTTGAGGATGGCGGTCTTGCGATCCTTGGGGCGAAGAATCAGGTAATAGTCAGAGCGCTGCAGACGAATCGTATTGGAGATATAGTAATAGAGTTTGTTGTAGTCTTTGTTGTTTTCCCAGCGAAATTCCATCACCCCCGGCGTGCCCTGGGCCCGCGCAGCTCCGAACGGCAGGGTGGGCAGACCAGCGGTCTGGGTGGCGGCGGTCAGGGCCAGGGCGCTGGCCGCCCCGAGGGCCGCAGCCGCCCGGCGGGGCCGCTGCATCGCGGCGGCGGAAAGCACCCGCAGGGGCCGGAAGGGAGCCATGGCAGTGGGAGGGAGCGAAATCCGATTCTCCGCAGACCCGTTCACCCGCCGCCCTGCGGGTGGTCGGCGGGGGAGGTGGTTGGGGCGAGCGGCGGGGGGGTTGAAGTCGGGCCGGCGGTCGGGCCCGCGGCCAGATCGGGCCGCAGCCGGATCGCGTCGCGCAGGTAGACATGGGACACCGCCTGCTCGACCGGAACCCAGGCGTGGGCCAGCAGTCGGATGCAGCGCGGCAGATCACCGGCCACCGCCATCTGCTGGCAGTCGAGCAGCGCCACCCCGTCCCAGCCGGGGTGGCGCCGGGCGATCGCCGCCGGAAAGCAGGCATCAAGATCGGCGGTCACCGAGAAGATCACCGAAAGCACGCGAGTGGCTTCGAGCCCGTTGCGCTGCACCAGGGCCTCCACCAACTCCTCCACCGCCGCCGCGATGGCGGCGGCGCTGTTGGCCGAGGCCGTGGTGGCGCCCCGCAGGGCGCGCAGGGTCAGGGGGAGCTCACTCATGGGCGATGGAGCCAGAGGGGCTGGCCGGCCCAGGCCAGCTCCAGGCGCAGGGCCTCGGCCACGGTGCCCAGCAGATTGCGACCCGGCAGCACCCCAGCCAGCCGGCCAGGGGGCTTGCCGAACGTGATCGGCCGGGTCCGCAGTGGATCCAGCCCGGCCAGCTCGGCGGCCAGCTGCCGGGCCCGCTCCTCATCGCCCAGCTCATCCACCAGCCCCAGCTCCCGGGCCTGGGCGCCGCTGAACACCCTGCCGTCGGCGAAGCGGCGTACCGCCTCCTCATCCAGCCCGCGGCCCTGGGCCACGGCCGCCACGAACTGGCCGTAGCTGGAATCGATCAGCTCCTGAAGCAAGCCCCGCTCGGCCTCGGTGAGGGCCCGATCCGGCGAGAGGATGTCCTTGTAGAGGCCGCTCTTGACCGTTTCGAAGCGCACACCGAGCCGCTCCAGCAGGCGAGAAAGATCGTTGCCGCGCAGGATCACGCCGATCGATCCGGTGATCGTGCCGGGGTTGGCCACGATCCGGTCGGCCGCCACCCCGAGATACACGCCACCGGAGGCGGCGATGTTGCCGAAGCTGGCCACCACCCGGCAACCCTTCTGGCGCAGACGCAACAGGGCCGCGTGGATCTCCTGGCTGTCGCCCACGGTGCCGCCGGGGCTGTCGATGCGCAGCAGCAGGGCCGGACATTCCCGCCGGCCGATCGCGTCGAGGGCCTTGAGCACCCGGGTGCGGGTGCCAGCCGCGATCGGCCCCTCGATCACAACCCGGGCCAGGGTGCGGCGGGTCTTGCGGCGCCAGGGCCAGGGCATCGGGATGGGGGAGATTGCGAAGATCCTAAAAAGCAGCCTGCAGCGCGTCCCCCACCTCCCTCGCCAGGTCGGTGTCCCAGTGGCGCGGAGACCGCCCATCCGGGCCCCCACCCAGGCCACCCTTCCCCCCAGACCCGCCCGACCAGCCAGGTTCCAGGCGCCACCGAGCCCGCCAGGCGTCCCGATCCGGGGTCGTCGTCCCCGGCGCTCCCCCCGTGAGCCGTTGGTCTTTCCATCCCCGCGCTGCCGCCCCGCCCCTGACCCGATGGCCACCGTCGAACCGGCTCCACCCTCCGGAGCAGCCACGCCCCTGCGCTGGCTGCTGATGCTCCTGCCCTTCGCCCTGTGGGGCACTGCGATGGCGGCGATGAAACCCCTGCTTGTTGGCGGCGATCCGCTGCTGCTGGCCAGCCTGCGGTTGCTGCCGGCGGGGTTGGTGCTGCTGCTGGCGGCACGCCTGCTGGGGCGGCCGCTGCGGATCGACCCCTCCGACTGGCCAGCACTGCTGCTGTTCGCCCTGATCGATGGCACGGTGTTTCAGGGTCTGCTGGCCCGCGGCCTGGGCCAGACCGGAGCGGGCCTGGGGTCGGTGCTGATCGATTCCCAGCCTCTGCTAGTGGCCCTGCTGGCGCGAGGGCTCTACGGCGAGGCGATCAATCCGGTGGGCTGGCTCGGACTGCTGCTGGGTCTGCTCGGGATCCTTTGCCTGGGTCTGCCCCCGGCGCTGCTGCGCCAGTGGTGGCTGGAGGGGCCGGCCGTGGTCGGCCTGAGGCCATGGAGCCATGGTGAGGCCTGGATGCTGGGGGCCGCCGCCGCCATGGCCGTCGGCACGGTGCTCTGCCGGGCCGCCAGCCGCCGCAGCGATCCGGTGGTGGTGACCGCCTGGCACATGCTGATCGGCGGCCTCCCCCTGCTGCTGGCGACGGTCCTGGTGCCGGCGCTGGAGGGGGGCTGGGATCCGGCCGCTGGCTGGGCCGCCCTGCGGCCCGCCTGGGGGTTGATCGACTGGGGGCTGATGGCCTACGCCTCCCTGCTGGGCAGCGCCCTGGCCTACGGCCTCTTCTTCCACTTCGCCAGCCGCGGTGATCTCACCGGCTTCACCGCCCTCACCTTCCTGACGCCGGTGTTCGCCCTGATCTGCGGGGTGCTGCTGCTGGAGGAGCGGTTGCTGCCGCTGCAATGGCTGGGTGCCCTGCTGGCCCTGGTGTCGGTGGTGCTGATCAACCGCCGCGCCCTGCTCTGGCAGCCGGCGATGGCCACCAGCCCTGAAGCGACCGGCCCGGTGGCGACCAGGCCCGCCGGAGCCGACCCCGCCGCGGAGGTCCCCTGATGGCTCCGCTCCTGCCCGATCGCCGGCGCGGGCTGACGCTGCTGGCGGTGCTGCTGCTTGGCCTGCTGCTGTTCGTCTGGCAGCTGGGGAGCAGCGGGTTGGTGGATGAAACACCTCCGCTGTTCGCCGCCTCGGCCCGGGCGATGGTGGAGCGCGGCGACTGGTTGGTGCCCCATGTCAACGGCCTGCCGCGTTACGACAAGCCACCGCTGGTCTACTGGCTGATCGGGGCGCTCCACGTCCTGCCCGGCCGGAGCGGCTGGGATCCCCTGGGCACCTGGGCCTCCAACCTGCCCTCGGCCCTGGCCACGGTGGCGTTGATGCTGCTGCTGGCGGACACCCTGCTGCGCTATCCCCAGGGCACCCCGGTCGGCCCCCGGCCCGCTGCCACGGGCCCCGCTGGCGGCCCGGTCATCGACCGCCCCGCCGTGGCTGCGGCCCTGGCCTTCGCCCTCTGCCCTCTCGTGCTGCTGTGGGGAAGGATCGGCGTCAGCGACGCCCTGTTCAGCGCCACCCTGGGCGCCGCGCTGCTGCTCAGCTGGCGTTGCTACGCGGCGGCGGCGGACCAGGGGCGCTGGTGGCAGCCCTGGCTGGCCCTGGCCCTGGCGGTGCTGACCAAGGGGCCGGTGGCGGTGGTGCTGCTGACGGGCATCGCCGGGGCCTTCGGGTGGTGGCAGCGGGATCTGGAGGGCCTGCTGCGGCGCCTGAGGCCGCTGCCCGGCCTGGCCCTGCTGGTCGCCATCACCCTGCCCTGGTATGGGCTCACCCTGGCCCGGGAGGGTCGACCCTTCTGGGACAGCTTCTTCGGCTATCACAACCTGCAGCGCTTCACCTCGGTGGTGAACAACCACCTGCAGCCCTGGTGGTACTACTTGCCGCTGCTGCTGCTGGCGAGCCTGCCGGTGGCCCCGCTGCTGCTGCTGGGCCTGGTGCGGGCCCTGGGGGCGTCGACGGCGGGGGGCGCCGACCAGGCGCTCGCGGCGGCGGGCCGATCGGCTTGGGGCCGGCCCCGGCGGCCATGGCCACCGCAGCGCTCCCTGGCCCCCTTCGCCGCCTGCTGGCTGCTGGGGGTGCTGGCCTTCTTCACCCTGGCCGCCACCAAGCTGCCCAGCTACTGGCTGCCCGCCACCCCTGCCGCCGCGCTGCTGATCACCCTGGTGGGATCGTGCGGTCCCCTCGCCAACGGGATCAGCGAGGGCACCAGCGCCACCGGGCCCGTCGCCTCGGCAGGCCCCCGTGCCAGCGCCTCCGCTGGCGAAGGGGGGCGCAAACCGCTGGGAATGGGCCCGGCCGCCACCACCGACCGGAGCCTGCAGCTGGCCTGGGGCCTCTCCCTGCTGCTGACCCTGCTGCTGGGGGGGGTGTTCCTGGCCGGTCCGCTCTGGGTGCCGGCAATTCAGGATCCCGAGTTGCCCACCCTGCCGGCGGGCATCCTGGCCAGTGGCCGGCTGCCCCTGGCGGCGGGCTGCTGGTTGCTGGCGGCCGGCCTGGGCTGGCTGGGGCGGCGGCGACCCTGGCCCCAGCCACTGTTGCGACTGCAGCTCCCCCTGGTGGCTTTCGTGCCCCTGGCGCTGCTGCCCCTCTGGGGTCTGGGCGATCAGCTGCGAGGGGCGCCGGTGCGGGCGATGGCGGCGGCGGTGCAGCGGCAGGCCAGGCCGGGGGAACCGCTGGCGATGGTGGGAATCCTCAAACCATCCCTTCACTACTATAGCCGTCGCGTGGTGATCTACGAGGGCAATCCGCCGGTGGGCCCTCTCAATCTTTCCGACCGCCTGCGGCGCGAATCGCGACCGGGCCAGCCCCCCTCCAGCCCGGATCAGCGACCGACCCTGCTGCTGGTGATCGACCGCGGCACCGCCGCCCTGCCCCATTGGCGGGGCCTGGAGCCCAGGGAACTGGCCAGCAGTGGCCCCTACCGGCTCTGGCGGGTGGAGCGCCAGCGGCTGGAACAGCGGGCCGAAGCCCTGCGCCGCCAGGGATTCACCCCCACCTGGCAGCTGCCGCGGCCGGAGCGCTATTGATCCCCTCCAGGGGCAGTGGCGATCAGGTTCGCAGGGGTTGGGGGAGGAGCTCGGCGTAGAGGCGTTCGAGGGCGTCGATGTTGCGGGTGAGGGTGTAGCGCTCGATCACCCGTGCCCGGGCACGGCGACCGAGCTCGGCCGTGAGCACCGGCTGATCGCGGAGCACCGGCAGCAGGGTGCGGAGCTGGGTCGTGACCCCCTGGGTGCTGATCACGATGCCGGCCCCCCCATCGAGCACCTCGCCATCGGCGCCGGCATCGGTGGCCACGCAGGCCGCACCGGCGGCCATCGCCTCCAGCAGGGCCAGGGAGAGTCCCTCCACTAGGGAAGGAAGCAGGAACACCTCCGCCAGCTGCAGCAGGGCGATGCGCATCTCCAGGCTGGCCTCATAGCCCCACCACTCGACATCCGGCTCCGCCGTCAGCTGCAGCGCCGGCCGTTGTGGGCCGTCCCCCACGATCAGCAGCAGGCAGCCCGCCGGACGCACCAGCCGCCAGGCCCGCAGCAGCGCTTCGAGGTTCTTCTCGGTGGTGATGCGGCCCATGTAGAGAAACACCCGCCGTCCGGCGTAGCGACGCCGCAGCTCGCCGAGCACCGGTCCGGGGGTGCGGGGGGCGGGGGCCCAGAGGTCGGTGTCGACGCCGTTGGGAATCACCGCCAGCTGCTGGCGCCGCACCCCCAGCCGCTCCAGCACCTCTGCCTGCAACTCTGAGAACACGATCACCCGGTCGTAGCGGGCCAGGGAGGGGGCATAGAGCTGGTAGGTGAGCTGCTGGGTACCGGCCGAGAGGTTGCGCAGCCCGGCATCGAAGGCCGGGTGAAAGGTGGCGACCAGGGGAAGTCCCAGCTGCTGGCAGAGGTCGGGGAGGCGGAAGTCGAGGGGGGAGAGGGTGAGGCTGGCGTGGACCAGGTCGGGGCGGATCCGCTCCAGGGATTCGCGCAGCTCCCGTTGGGCCCCCGGCGAGGGGATGGTGTAAACCTGCGACTTCACCAGGTAGGGGAGGGTGACCTCCGGCTCGGCCGCGGGGCCGCCGACCGCAAGGGCCACCGCCTCGGGGGCATTGCTCTCGACCCTCCCCAGGGGGGCGGTGGGGGTATCGAAGTGGATGAAGTGGACGGTATGGCCGCGGCGGCGGAGCGATTCGGTGGTGCTCAGGCCATAGGTGACGTTGCCGCAGAAGGGTGATTTCTTGCCCAGCCAGGCGATTTGGGCCACCGGCGCCGGTTACTCGATCGAGCGAAGAAACTAGCAGCGCCGCCAGGGCTGTTCGATCAACGCTGCCAACAGAGCCAGCGCCGCCAGGCCCCAGAGCACCGGCACCAACCCGTAGCGGCTCACCAGGGCTCCGGCGAGCACCAGGGGCAGGCTGAGGGCGATGTTGATCAGATTGTTCTGCAGACCGAACACCTTGCCCCGCTGCTCCTCGGGGGTGTCTTCCTGGATCGTGGTCTGGGCGGGGATCGCCAGCAACGAGGAGCCGACCCCGAGCAGGGCGCAGAGAAGCAGGGTGGGGACCAGATGGCCCCGAGCCTGGCCCAGGAGCACCAGGCTGCAGGCCACGGTGCCGAGGCCGGCGGCCGCCAACAGGCGACGGCTGAAGCGTTCACCGATCTGGGCCATGGCCAGGGCTCCCAGGCCCAAGCCGACGCCACTGAGGGCCAGCAACACCCCGAAGCGTGTGGGCCCCAAGGTTGGGATCGTAGCGGCGAGGCTGATCGCCAACACGTAAAGGGCCGCCAGCAGGCTGTAAAGCAGCACCAGCTGGAGCATGGCGGCCCGGACGCTGCGCCGCTCCTGGAGCACCTGCAGCCCTTCACCAATCTCCTGCCACACCGAAACGCTTCGGGGGACCCGGACCTGCTCGGGCAGGGTGATGCCCATGATCGCCAGGGCCGCCACCCCGTAGCAGAGCGGCAACAGGACGAACTCGCCTCCCGGGATGCCCACCCTGGCCAGACCGGTCTGCAGCAGCCGCAGCACCGGATCCCCCACGGCGAAGCCCACGATCGTGGCGGCCATGCTGGTGGCCTGGTAGAGGGAATTGGCCGCCAGCAGCTGGCCCGAGGGCACCAGCAGGGGCAGGGCAGCCTGCTCGGCCGGAGCGAAGAACTGGGTGAGCACCGATTCCAGGAAGGTCATCGCCACCAGCGCCCAGTACCCCCAGCTCAAACCGAGCCAGACCGGCCCCTTGAGCAGGCAGAGGGGTGCCATCAGCAGCAGCGCCGCACGGATGGCATTGGATGCCACCATCACGCTGCGCTTGGGCCAGCGATCAGCCCAGACCCCCGCCACGGTGCCCAGCAGGATCGCCGGAATCGTGTTGGCCACGTAGATGCCGGTGGCCATCAGGGTGATCACCTGGGCACGGGTCTCCAGGTCGATCCGGATCGCGGCGGCGGCATCGACCAGGGCCGGATCGGTAGTAGCGCTGTCCGTCACCCAATACTGGGCGATCAGAAAGACCATCAGCACGATGTAGAACTTATCCGCTAGTTGCGAGAAGATCTGCCCCAGCCAAAGGCGGCGGAATCCCGGCCGCGCCAGCACAGCCCCGATGCCCGTCTCAACGGGGGGAGGCGGTCCACTCGGGGAGGCAGCAGGCAAGGGGGCAGCCGACGTGGCAGGCAAGGGGGCAGGCAAACCCGCAGGCGTCGCGCCGGACGAGCTCCCCGGCAAGGCGCCAGACGAGGAGCTCCGGGCAGGGTCGGATTGGGGCTCGGGTCCGGACGGGCTCATCGGGTCTGCTGGGGGGTCGCCGCGCTGATCGCCGCAGGGATGGTGCCGGGGCTGGAACCGGAATGGGTCGGTGGGGCGCCGGGGCGCCGGAGCGGTGGTGGACTCGGCCTGGTCATCCGCTGGTGGCTCCTCGGCCTGGTGATCGGGCGGACGGCTCGGGTTCGAAGCTGTCCCGCAGCAGTCTGAAGGCCCGAGGGCGACGCCCCAGGTGTTCGCCGCACCAGTGCTCCACCAGCTCCAGCAGATGCAGCCAGGCGGTGGAAGGCCCCAGCAGAGCGCCGTCGCGGCGGCGAGGCAGGGCTGGCCGCGGCAGGCGCTGCAGCAGGGCCAGCTCCGAAGCGTTCAACACCACCCGCGCCCCCGCCACCGGACCGATCGCCAGCCCCTCACCCGGCAGCAGGCTGCAGCGCCACTCCCAGTTCCCAACAGGGGGGTGCAACGCTTCGCCACTGCGAGCACAGCTCTGCAGGGGCAGGCCGTAGCCGCCCAAAGCCAGCAGATGGACGCTGCCCTGCACGGCGATCATCAGCGCCTCGCGGCCCTCCCGTCGCTCCCGCACCACCCCCTCCAGCCGCTCCAGCTGCAGTAGCAGATCGGCCAGCAGCCCAGGCGCCGCCAGGCCGGCCGGCACCAGCGCCAGGACCAATTCCGCCAGGGCCTGGGCTGCGGCCAGCGTCTCCAGACGCTCCCCCAGGGCAGCAAAGCTGTGCAGCACCTTCAGCTGGCGCACGCGCCGCAGCTCGCCGCGGCCCCCCACCTGCAGGCGCATCAAGGTGAGGGGCAGGGCGGCGGCCAGGCTGCTGTTCGGGCGCCGCGCCCCTGGCACCGCCAGCCGCGCCAACCCCTCCGCCTCGCTGAGCAGGGTGAGCAGGCGGTCGTTCTCCCCCAGGGGGCGGGTGGTGAGGGCCAGGCCCTCGAGCATGCACTCCGGCACGGCGGCGCTCCGCTCAGGCGGCCCCTGGATCGGACGACCGCGGTGCTGGCGCCGGCTCGCGCAGGGCCTGCATCAGGGCCACCCCCCGGCTGGTCCCGAGTCGAACCGCACCGGCCTCCACCAGGGCGTAGGCCTGCTCCAGGCCGGCGATGCCACCGGAGGCCTTGACCCCTGCCCGCCCCCGGGCCAGCTCCACCAGGCGACGCACCTGGGCGGGGCTGACCGGCGGCCCGAAACCGCTGCCGCTCTTGAGGTAGCGGGCGCCGGCATCGAGGCTCACCTCCACCAACAGCGCCAGGGCCTCGGGATTCAGGCGTCCCACCTCCAGGATCACCTTCACCGGCGGGCCCAGCTCCGCGATCGGGGCCAGGTCCGCCAGCAGGGCGGTGCTGTCACCATCGGCGAGGGCACCGAAATCGGGCACCACATCGAGCTCATCGGCACCGGCCGCCGCTGCCGCCTCGGCCTCGGCCCGCTTCACCGCCGCCGGCACGGCCCCGAACGGGAATCCGACCACGCTGACCAGCCGGGTCGCTCCCCCGACTGGCAGGCGTTCACGGGCGATCTCCACCCAGCGGGAGGCCACACACACCCCGGCAAAGCCGAAGTGGCGGGCCTCGTCACAACAGGCCCGCACCGCTGACCGGCCGTGGTGGGGATCCAGCAGGGCGTGGTCGATCAGGGTGGCCAGGTCCGGCAGGTCTCGGCTCATGCGTCCCTGGGCTGGATCACGCCGAAGCCGCCGTGGTTGCGGCGGTAGACCACCTGGACCTGACCGCTGCCGGCATCACGGAAGACATAGAAATCGTGGTCGATCAGCTCGAGCTGGTGCAGCGCCTCCTCCAGCGCCATCGGCGGCATCGAGAAATACTTGCGCCGCACGCCCCGGCTGGGCAGCTCAACCTCCTTGCCATCGGTGAGGCTCTGGCCCGGGGGGGGCAGGGTGGCGGCACCGGCCTCCTCGGCGGCGGCGGAGCGATGCACCGGTCCCTGGGTGCGGTGCTGGAGGCGATCCTTGTAGCGGTTGAGCTGGCGGCTGAGCTTGGTGGCCACCAGATCGATGCTGGCGTAAAGGTTTTCGCTGCGTTCCTGGGCGCGGATCACCAGGCCGTTGGCAAACACCGTGACCTCCGCCGTCTGCTGGGGCACCCGCGGGTTGCGTTCCACCGAGAGGTGCACGTCGGCCTCCTTCACCATGCCTTCGAAATGGCTGATGGCGCGGCCCAGCTTGGTCTCGGTGTAATCACGGATGGCCGGGGTGACGTCGACATTGCGGCCATGGATCAGCAGTTTCATGGGGGGCCAGCCGACCCGCGGGATTCAGGAAGCGCGGGTTCTGGTTGTGTTCACGCTAGGAACGGCTTCCGATGGCTACCAAAGGCTCCGCAATCCTTTATCAACCGCCGGCGCCGGTGCCATTCCGGCGCGCCTGGGCCTGGCAGCGCCAGCTCCAGGCCAGGCTGCTGGCCGATCCCGGCGGGCCGGAGGCGGTGCTGCTGCTGCAGCATCCGCCTTGCTACACCCTCGGCCGCGGCGCCAGCCTGGCCCACCTGCGCTTCGATCCGGCCGATCCGCCCTTGCCCCTGCATCGCATCGATCGGGGCGGCGAGGTGACCCACCACGCGCCTGGTCAGCTGGTGCTCTACCCAGTCCTCGATCTGCAGCGCCATGGCGCCGATCTCCACCTCTACCTGCGGGGGCTCGAACAGGTGGTGCTCGATCTGCTGGCCGAGCTGGCGCTGGCGGGGGAGCGGCGGGAGGGCCTCACCGGCGTCTGGCTGGAGGGTCGCAAAGTGGCCGCCCTCGGGGTGGGGGCCCGGCGCTGGATCAGTCAGCACGGTCTAGCCCTGAATGTGGACTGCGATCTGGCGGGATTCGCCGCGATCGCACCCTGCGGCCTGGAGCTGCCGGTGGGGCGGCTGGCCGACTGGCGCCCGGGGCTGGGCTGCGCCGCGCTGGCACCACGGCTGCTGGCCCATCTGGCGACGCGCTTCGGGCTGGAGCTGCGGCCGGCCACGGCAGCGGAACGGCTCGAGGAATGGTCGGGAGAGGGAGTGTCAGCGGGAGAGGGCAAGGGTGAGCACCCCGGCGGCAGTTCCGACGACGAGCGTTGATCCGTGGCAGCCTTTGCGCCGCAGCTCCGCCCGCCCCTATGTCGCCTGCCACGCCCGCCGCCGCGATCCTCTGGTCGGCCGATGGCCCCGATCGGCAGGCCCTCGACCGCCGCCACGACTGGTCGCAGCTGGCCGGCCTGGAGGGACTCTGGCCGAAGCTGGCGGAGCTTCATGGGGAACGGGTGGCGCTGGAGGCCCCCCACGCCCGGGTGCCGGAAAGCCTCACCTATGCCCAGCTGCACCAGCGCATCGAGGCCGCCGCCGCCGCCTTCCGGGCCCTGGGGGTGGAACCGGGGAGCGTGGTGGCCCTGTTCGCCGAAAACGGCCCCCGCTGGCTCCAGGCCGACCAGGGGCTGATGCGGGCTGGTGCCGCCGACGCCGTGCGGGGCAGCAGTGCGCCGGTGGAGGAGCTGCGCTACATCCTGCGCGACTCCACCGCCGTGGCCCTGGTGGTGGAATCGGCCGCCCTGCTCAGCAAGCTGGCCCTCGATCGGCACCTCCGGGAGCAACTGCGCTTCGTGGTGGTGCTCGAGGGCGATCCACCCACCGACGGAGATCCGGCCCTGCCCTGCCTTGGCTGGGAGCAGCTGCTGGCGCGGGGTGCCGGCACCGTGGCCCCCTGGCCCGAGGGCGGGCCGCAGCGGCTGGCGACCCTGCTCTACACCTCCGGCACCACGGGGCAGCCCAAGGGGGTGCCGCTGAGCCACGCCAACCTGCTCCACCAGCTCCGCAACCTCGGGGTGGCAGTGGCCCCGGAGCCCGGCGACCGGGTGCTGAGCATCCTGCCGATCTGGCACGCCTACGAGCGGAGCGCCGAGTATTTCCTGTTCTCCTGCGGCTGCCGCCAGAGCTACGCCACCCTCAAGACCTTCCGGAGCGACCTCCAGAAGGTGAGGCCCCAATACCTGATCAGCGTGCCCCGCCTCTGGGAGGCGATCTATTCCGGCTTCGAGGACGCCCTGGCCGCCATGCCCGCCAGCCGCCAGCGCCTGCTGGGCGCCGCCCTGGCCAACAGCCGCCGCTGGAGCCTGAGACGCCGCCAGGCCGCGGACCTCACCCTGGCCCCAGAACCATTGCTGGCACGGCTGGGCGCCGCAACCGAAGCCCTGCTGCGCTGGCCCCTGCACGCCCTGGCGGGGGCCCTGCTCTGGCCGAAGGTGCGCAATCAGCTGGTGGGCGGCGCCCTGCGCACGGCGATCAGCGGGGGCGGAGCGCTGCCGATCCACGTGGATGCCTTCTTCGAGGCGATCGGCATCGAGCTGCTGGTGGGTTACGGCCTGACCGAGACCGCTCCGGTGCTGACCTGCCGAAGGCCCTGGGCCAACCGCCGCGGCAGCGCCGGCCGGCCGCTGGAGGACACCGGCCTGAAGATCGTCGACCCGGAGAGCCGGCGCACCCTCGCCGTTGGGGAGCGGGGGCTGGTGCTGGCCAGAGGCCCCCAGGTGATGGCGGGCTACTTCGGCAAACCCGAGGCCACGGCCAAGGCGATCGATGCCGAGGGCTGGTTCGACACCGGCGATCTGGGCCTGCTGCTGGCCGACGGCAGCCTGGTGCTGACCGGCCGCGCCAAGGACACGATCGTGCTCAGCAGTGGCGAGAACATCGAACCCGGCCCGCTTGAGGAGGCCCTGGCCGCCAGCCCGCTGGTGGAGCAGGTGATGCTGGTGGGGCAGGACCGCAAGCAGCTCGGCGCCCTGCTGGTGCCGCGCAGCGAGCCCCTCCAGCTCTGGGCCGGAGAGCAGGGGCTGGCGGCCCCAGGGCAGGGCGGCGGCGATGAAGCCCTGTTGCGTGCCCTGACCCGCGAATGCAACCGCGTGCTGGCGGCCCGGCCCGGAGCCAGGCCCGACGAACGGCTGGGCGGGGTGGTGCTGGTGGAGCCCTTCACGATTGACAACGGCCTGCTCACCCAGACCCTCAAACAACGACGCGACCGGATCAGCGCCCGCGATCAGGCGGCCATCGCCGCCCTCTACGGCGAGGCCTGAGGCGGAGACAATCCCCTGGGGTCCAGCCAGGCGGCGCAGGGCCTGCGAGGGAGGACCCTGGCCAGGGCGGCAATCCGCCGCAGCCAGCGGTTGACCACCAGGCTCCCCCCTGACAACCTGTCGGCTGCTACTCCCAGTCCATGGCCGACGGCACCCTCACGATCAAGCGCAACATCACCGTGCGGGCCGTTGTCACCCCCCGCTGGAAAGAGGATGCGGAGCGGGAGCTGAGCAACGCCATCAGCGGCGTCGACCAGCAGCTGGCCCAGCTGGAGCAGGAGGGCCAGCAGGTGATCGACCAGATCCGCCGCCAGAGCGCCAATCCCCTCGACCCCCGCGTGCAGGAGCAGGTCGGTTCGGTGCAGCAGCAGGTGGCCGCCAAGCGGGCTGAGCTGGAGGATCAGAAGGCCCAGATCCTCGAGCAGCAGCGCCAGGTCCGTGGCTTCGAGTTTGAGCAGATCGTCGATCAGGGCCAGATCGAGAGTTTCGTTGAGGTTGGCGTGGGCGACAACCTGGTTCAGAAGCTGCAGGCGGCGGTACTGGTGCGCGATGGCGTGATTGAGGCGATCGAAACCCCTTCCTGAGCTCCAGGAGCTGAACAGCATGGGCGGTGGTTGGGGTTCGTCTGCTGATGAGCCCCTGGCAATGCTTCGGTGAGCTGTTGATAGCAAAACAGATTGACGGGGGCCCGCCGATGGCAAAAAACCAACCCCCATCCCTGGAGGACGCCCTTCCTCGAACGAAGCGCCAAGTCCGACAATCAAGTCCTGATCAGGACGCGAGCAGCAGAAGTCGTCAAAATCTCATAAAGTAGCCTAAATCAATACACACTAACACGATAGTTGCCGTCATCGGTGCATGATCATCGAACCATTGTCATGCTGACAATCAAGTGCAGACACCAGACGCTTTCTACAAGTCTCACCAAATCTGCGCTCGTCAATGATCGAACCAGCTTTCACTCCCTTGCCGAACAGCGAGAGCGTGATCATGTTGGCAGACATGAGAACTATCAACGCCAAAAACCCCTTGGCAGAATCCTGAAGTCAACGCAATTCAGCATTACGGCCGTGATAGCCAAGGACCGAAGACCCTCGATCTCCAGTCGATAGGGACGACGGCGCCATCAGCGGCACGTGTGGATTGAGAAGCCAACGTTGCCCGGCAGCATCCAATGAAGTCAAGGGCAAAGCCGAGGCCAGCGGCTTCAAAGCGTCCCCCAACATGCCTCGCTGACAGGGAGCGCTGCGGTGGGAGCGAACTCTGGGTTGGCTCCATGGCTCGAATGGCTGGCTGTGATCCCAGGGCATGGGCCGCTGTCCCGGGGGGGGCACAGTCCTAAAATCCCGCGATCCGCCCATCCAGCTCTGCACCATCGTCCTTGCGAGAGGACGGCGCCGCGGCTGGATCCCCCCCTCCACACCGCTGACGGGACCTCGCTGATGGCCACCCACGAAATCTTCATGCCCGCCCTCAGCTCCACGATGACGGAGGGCAAGATCGTGGAGTGGCTGAAGCGCCCCGGAGATCGAGTCGAGCGCGGTGAGTCGGTGCTGGTGGTCGAGTCCGACAAGGCCGATATGGATGTGGAAACCTTCAACGGCGGCTTCCTGGCGGCGGTTCTGATGCCGGCCGGATCCACGGCTCCCGTGGGCGAGACCATCGGCCTTGTGGTCGATAGCGAAGAAGAGATCGCCGCAGCGGCGGCCAATGCTCCGGCAGCCCCGACCGCTGCGGCCGCCCCAGCTCCCACACCCGCCCCAACGGCGCCGGCCCCCGTGCCCCCAGCACCGGTCGCCGCAAGCCCGGCCGCTCCCCCCGCAGCCCCGCCGGCTCCCGTGGTCTCCGCCCCGGTCGTCCCACCGGCGCCGGTCGCGCCTACCGCCAACGGCAGCGGCCGGCTGGTGGCCACGCCGCGGGCCCGCAAACTTGCCCAGCAGCTGGGAGTGGCCCTGGAGGCCCTGCGGGGTAGCGGTCCCCACGGCCGCATCCAGGCCGAGGACGTGCTCGCCGCCAGTGGCCAGCCGGTCAGCCTGCCGCGGGTGGCGGAGGGCTCCGGCCCCGCCGTCAGCCCGGTCGCGCCGGCTGCAGCTGCAGGGGCTTCGGCCGCCCCGGCAGCCCCCGCCGGCCAGACCTTCGGTCGGCCCGGAGAGACGGTGGCCTTCAACACCCTGCAGCAGGCGGTCAACCGCAACATGGTCGCCAGCCTGGCGGTGCCGTGCTTCCGGGTGGGCTACACGATCACCACCGACAAGCTCGATGGTTTCTATAAGCAGGTGAAGAGCAAGGGCGTCACGATGACGGCGCTGCTGGCCAAAGCCGCCGCCGTGACCCTGGCCCGCCATCCCCAGGTCAACGCCGCCACCAGCGAAACCGGCATGGCCTACCCGGCCGCCATCAACGTGGCCGTGGCCGTGGCCATGGAGGACGGCGGTCTGATCACCCCGGTGCTGGCAGCCGCTGACCGCACCGATCTCTACAGCCTTTCCCGCAGCTGGGCCGACCTGGTGGAACGGGCCCGCGCCAAGCAACTCAAACCCGAGGAATACAGCACCGGCACCTTCACCCTCTCCAACCTGGGCATGTTCGGGGTCGACCGCTTCGATGCGATCCTCCCACCCGGGACCGGGGCCATCCTCGCCGTCGCCGCCTCCAAGCCCACGGTGGTGGCGGGCAAGGATGGGTCGATCAGCGTCAAGCGCCAGATGCAGGTGAACCTCACCTGCGACCACCGCACCATCTACGGCGCCCATGCCGCCGCCTTCCTAAAGGATCTGGCCCAGCTGATCGAAACCAATCCGGAGAGCCTGGCCCTCTGAGCCCCCACCCCCGATCGGCGCCTCGCGGGCCGTCAGACCCGATCCGGCCAGCTCCCCGCCAGCCGCCAACTCCGCCCCATGTCCCGCCTCAGCCACCGCAACCCTTGCGGCATCCTCCATGGCAAACTCCCCGCCCGGAGCGGGGAGCGCCGGCCCTGATCCGGCCGATCTGCTTCTCCCCAGCTACGACTTCCCCCTACCTCAGGGCTGCATCGCCCAGCGTCCGGTCGAACCGCGCCACGCCGCCCGGATGCTGGCGGTGGAGCCGGGCCAGGGCTGCCGTCACCTGACGGTCTGGGACCTGGCGCAGGAGCTGCGGCCCGGCGATCTGCTGGTGGTCAACGACACCCGGGTGCTCAAGGCGCGGCTCCGGGCCCGGCGGCCGAGCGGTGGGGCGGTGGAGCTGCTGGTGCTGGAGCCGGCCACGGCGAGCGCCGACCAGCCTGCTGGCCAGGCAGAGCCAATCGGCCAGGCGCCAGGTCCGAACGACTGGCTCTGCCTGGCCCGGCCCGGCCGCCGCCTGAGCGTGGGCCAGACCGTGGTGCTGGAGCATCCAGACCATCCCCCCCTGCCCCTGGAGGTGGGGGCGCTGGATCCCCACAGCGGCGGCCGGGTGATCCGCTTCCCCGACGGCTGCCGCGATGCCGCCTCCCTGGAGGCTCTGCTCGACCGCTATGGGGAGATGCCCTTGCCCCCCTACATCCAGGAGCACGACCCTACCGACGAAGAGCGCTACCAGACCCGTTTCGCGACCCGACCGGGGGCTGTGGCGGCCCCCACCGCCGGCCTGCATCTCAGCGATGCCCTGCTCGATGCCCTCCAGCATCGAGGGGTGGCGCGGGCCAGCGTGACACTCCATGTGGGTCTGGGCACCTTCCGGCCCCTGGAGCGGGAAGACCTGCGCAATCTGACGCTGCACAGCGAATGGGTGGAGGTGAGTCCGGCGCTGGTGGCGGCGGTGGAAGCCTGCCGAGGCCGCGGCGGCCGGGTGATCGCCGTGGGCACCACCTGCGTGCGCAGCCTCGAAGCGGTGGCGGCCCTGCACGGCGGCCAGCTCCAACCCCATGCCGGACCGGTGGATCTGGTGATCCAGCCGGGCCACCGCTTCGCCGTGGTGGAGGGGCTGCTGACCAACTTCCACCTGCCAAAGAGTTCGCTGTTGCTGTTGGTCAGTGCCCTGATTGGCCGGCGACGCCTGCTGGAGCTCTACGGGGAGGCGATCGGCGCCGGCTACCGCTTCTTCTCCTATGGCGATGCCATGTGGATCCCCCCTGAGGCCATCGAAGGCTGAACGGCCGAGGCCTCAACGGTCTGGCCGCAGCTCAGGAGGGTGAAGCGGGATCAGTGGGTGAAGCTGTAGGCGATACCAGCAAGCACCAGGGCGACAAAGATCATCTCCACCAGATCGGGGCCGTCCTTGTTGATCACGGGTTGATCACGGGCGATGGGGCTGTGGAGAGGGAAGTGATCAGGGCTCCGACCGGGGCAGCTTCTCGAAACGGGCGGCGCTCGGTAACCACAGGGCCAGGGCCAGCAGCAGCAGGGAAATGGGCAGGCCACGCACATTGGTGATTACCGCGAAGACCGCCGTCACCGCCAACAGCCGCAGACACAGGGCCCAGACCTCGTCGCGCTCGCTGTTGCTGCGCACCACCAGGGTGAAGGCCGCCAGAAGCAGCAGCAGATCCACCAGCCAATCCATCGCCAATGCCCGCCATCGGTGGCCCGCGGCGGTCCGTAGGGCCCCGGGGCTGATCATTGCTCTCACCCTAATGGCACTGGCGCCGCTGGGATCCGCCCCAACAGAAAACCCCCGCCGCCAGGGCAGGGGCTTGGAGTGCCGCGGCTGCGGGCCGCTGGGCTGGGCCGAAACGGGGCGAGACGGAGCTGTGGGGCTCAGGCGCCGGCGAGATTGGCGGCGACGAAGTCCCAGTTGACCAGCTTGTCGAGGAAGGTGGTGATGTAGTCAGGCCGGCGGTTTTGGTAGTCGAGGTAGTAGGCGTGCTCCCAGACATCCATGGTGAGCAGAGCCTTCTGACCGTGGGCCAGGGGCAGGTCGGCGTTGGCGGTCTTGGTGACCTTCAGGGTGCCGCCATCCAGCACCAGCCAGGCCCAGCCACTGCCGAACTGGGTGGCGCCAGCGGTTTTGAAGGCCTCGACAAATGCCTCGAAACTGCCGAAATCGGCATTGATCTTGTCGAGCAGGGCACCGCTTGGAACACCGCCGCCACCGGGCGTGATGCACTGCCAATAGAAGCTGTGGTTCCAGACCTGGGCGGCGTTGTTGAACACACCAGCCTTGTTGGCGTCACCGGCCACGGCGGTGATCGTCTCCTCGAGGCTCTTGCCCTCCAGTTCGGTGCCGGCGACCAGGTTGTTGAGGTTGGTCACGTAGGCGTTGTGGTGCTTGCCGTGGTGAAACTCCAGGGTGCCGCGGGAGATGTGGGGCTCGAGCGCATCAAGGCCGTAGGGCAGCGCGGGCAGCTGATGAGCCATGGGTCAGGGAAGGGTGTCTGAAGAGTGCGGAACGGCTGCGGCCGTGGAAAGCTGTCCAGGGGTCCAGCCCCGGGACGTCGTGCCAAAAACCGGACCTTGGAAGCTGCCCTCGCTGGAAGACGGGGGACAGGCCTTGGGCGGCGCAGGCCGATGCATCCTACCGAGGGCCACCCGAGGATCCGGCCGGAGTCGGATCAGCCGCCGACCCGCAGCAGTTCGACCTCAAAGATGAGCGTGGCATCGGGGGGAATCACGCCACCGGCGCCCCTGGAGCCGTAGCCGAGATCGGGAGGAATCACCAGGCGGCGCTTACCGCCCACCTTCATGCCGGCGACACCCTCATCCCAACCCTTGATCACCTGACCGCCACCGAGGCGGAAGCTGAAGGGGCCGCGGCCATAACTGCTGTCGAACTCCTTGCCATTGGTGAGGCTGCCGCGGTAGTTCACGGTCACGGTCTGGCCGGCCACGGCCTCGGCACCGCTGCCGGGCTCGAGGTCGGTGTAGCGCAGGCCGCTGGCGGTCACGACCTCCTTGGCGGCGCTGAGCTCACCGCCGAGGTCGGCTGCGGCTGCGAGATCGGCGGAGGAATCGGCTGGGGCCATGGTGAACAGGGCGGGATTGGCGTCGGTGGGGTCGAGTTCGAGGGGGGCGGCCACGGCCTGGCGCACGGAGGCCTCAGCCACCCCACCCGGTTGGCCGGGGGCCCCCTGGAGCGAAGCGCTGGTGATGGCTGGGGCCACAGCGGCGGTTGGGCTCGCCTCGACGGTGGACGGGGCGACGAGCTGGCTCACCAGGGCCAGCATCAAGCAGCCCAGGCAGACCGCCGCACTGATCAGGATGTCGCGCAAGAACGCACCGTCGCCACTGGCTGGATTCTGCCAGCCGCTGCCGCAGGTGGGCGATGGCAGCGGTCTGGGTCAAGGGCTCGGGGCAACCCAGCCGGAATCCTGAGACAGGCGGCCCGATCAGGCCCCGATGGCCTGGTGGGGTGCGCTGCGAGTGGGCGCCGGCCCGACTCAGCCGATCCCCTGGTTGCCGCGCTGCCGCAGCTGCTGCTCCAGCCGGTCGATCCGCCCCCGCAGCTCATCCACCTCCCTCTGACGGGCCAGGCCGAGATCCTGCAGCAGCTGGTCGCGATTGCGCTCCAACTGGCGCTCGGCCTGCTGCTCGAGCTCCGGCGTTTCGCCCCGCAGCGCTTTGAGCACGTCGTCGACCAGGGCCGAGGCCTGAGTCGGGTCGAGGCGACCGCTGAGCACCCAGTCCTGGGACACGTCACGCAGGCGCTCAGCCACCAGCGAGGTGGTGCCCAGACCACGCAGCAGGAGCATCTGCAGCAGATTGCCTTGATCCATGGGGTGCTCACGCCATGATCCGCGGGAGAGGGGGGTGCGGATCAGGGCCCTGAGATTGGCTCTCCCTAGGCTCCGGGGCCATGGGAGATGACCGTCATCACACCGCCGCCAGCACGGGCCCGCCGGCCTGGCCCGTGGCGCTCCTGGCTGGCGCCCTGGCGGGCTTGGCCCTGCCGCCCCTGGGCATGCCGCCTCTGCTCTGGCCGGCCCTGGCACTGCTATGGGGGCTGGCCGGGGATCCGCCCGACCAGGGTCCGCCCCAGCCCGTGCAGGCTCCGGCCCAGGGGAGCCATGCCCTGCGCAGCGGCGGCGCCGCGGCCGGCTGCCGATGGGATGGGCTGGCCTGGGGGATGGCAGCGGTGCTGGTTAGCCATCGCTGGCTGCTGTGGCTCCATCCGCTCGACTGGGTGGGGGTGCCCCTGCCCCTGAGCCTGCCTCTGTGCGTGCTGCTTTGGCTGGGCTGCGGCCTGCTGGGGGGGGCGCTGGTGCAGCTTTGGTGGCTGCTGATGCGCCGTTGGGATGCCAGCCGCGGCGCCACGGCTCTGGCGGGGGCCTGCCTCTGGGGACTGACAGAGGTGCTGCTGGCCCAGGGGCCGCTGTTCTGGATCGGACTGGGGGGCAGCGCCCTGCCCGGGGACCGAGCCTTGGCGGGCCTGGCGGCCCTCGGCGGAGCGGGGCTGGTGGCGATGGTGCAACTGCTGCTGGGTTGGTGCCTCTGGCGCCTTTGGGGGCACTGGCGCCTGAAGGGGGCGGCTGGCCTACGGCCCTGGCTGCTGCTGGCGCTGCTCCTGGTGGTGGGCAGCCATGGGCTGGGCCTCGGCGCCCTGGCCTGGATCGAGGCGGAGGGGCGGGCGGAGGAGCGCCGCCCGGCGGCGGCAGAAACCCTGCTGGTGGTGCAGCCGGCGATCCCCACCCGCCAGAAGTTCGAGGCAGCCCAGCAGCGGCGGTTGCTGGAGCAGCTGGCCGCGGCCCAGGGTCGCGGGGCGGCCCTGGCTGCCGATGGGGCGATGGTGGGGCTGGTGCTACCGGAGGGATCCCTGGCCGTCGATCAACCCCTGCCGCTGCGGGCCCCCCAGGAGGTGCTGAGCGGAGGCTTTCGCCGCCAGGCCGAGGAGCTGCGCAGCAGCCTGCTGCGCTTCCCGCCCGACAGCCGTGTGCCCCTCGGCTGGATCGACAAGCACCGCCTGGTACCGCTGGGGGAATGGGTGCCCCTGGCCTCCCTGTGGCGCTGGAGCGGCCTCTCAGCCGTGGGGGGCGTGGAGCCCGGCGAGCCATCGCGACTGCTGCGCCGGCCGGCCGGCGCAATCGGGGTGGCGATCTGCTACGAGATCGCCGATGGCCGCGCCCTGGCTGGAGCCAGCCGTGCGGGAGGGCTCTGGCTGCTGGCCAGCGCCAACCTCGACCCCTACCCGGCCCTGCTGCAGGAGCAGTTCCTGGCCCTGGCACGGCTGCGGGCGATCGAGAACGGTCGCTGGCTGGTGGCCGCGGCCAACACGGGCCCCAGCGTGGCGGTGGATGCCATCGGCCGGGTGCGGCAGCGGTTGCCGGCGGGGCAACCCGCCGAGGCCCTGATCCAGGTCAGCCAACGCAACGGCCTCACCCCCTACGGGCGCTGGGGAGAGGGGCCGCTGCTGGCGTTGTTGCTGCTGGCCACGGCCCAGCGGCTGGGCTGGTTCAGGACCCGAAGGCCACCTGGCAGGCCGCGTTGAGCAACTGGGCCTCGGCTGAGCCGGCCGGCTGGTAGCCATTGAGGCTGCCGCTGCGGCAATCGGCTGTCCAGGTCTGGGCCTCACCACCATTGGGCACGGCGACGAAGGTGATCTGCTGATCTCCGCTGGGAGCGATCGAGTTGTAATAGAGCTCGTAGGAGCTCTGCGGCACCACGATCAGCGTCTGGTTGGCGGCAATGGCGTCATTGACAGCGTTGTTGATCACCGCGGCGGTGGCGAGGCTGGTCACGCCCCAGGCCACCGACCGTGCCGCCCACCAGCCCCAGGGCGGGCTGGCCCAGCCGCCGTACCAGCCCCAGTTCCAGGGCCGAGCCACAGTCCAGCCGGGCCGGGCCCAACCGGGCCAGTAGTTGTTGTAGCGGTCGGAGGCCCGGTCGAGCCGGTCGTTCAGCTGGGAGCGGTTGTCCTGCCAGTTGTCCCGCGCGTTGTTGAGGGTGTCACGGCGGTCGTTCCTGGCGTTCTGAAGCCGATCGCTGGCCCGGTCCCAGTCGTCCCGGCGCTGGCTGGCGCTGCGGTCCCGCAAAGCGTCGCGGTTGACGTCGCGGTTGCCGAGGCCGTTGCGATCCTGCAGGCCCTGGCGGTCGAATGAGCCGACACGGTCGCGGTTCTGCTGGCGGTTGGCGGCGGCGGGGCGCTGGAGGTCGCTGCGATCGAGGCTGGGGCGGGAGCGGTCGCTGCGGTTGCTGAGATCACGGCTCCAGCCCCCACTGGGCTGACGGTTGCCTCGATCGAGGCTGCGGGGTGGGCGATCCAGGCCCGTGTTGGCCCGCTGGGAGCGGCCGCCACCGGAGCCCCCCCGGCCGCCACCACCCCGGCCACCTCCGCCACCGCGGCCGCCACCGCCACCGCGGGCCAGCAGCTGGGGATGGGGGGCATCGGCGCCTGCGTAAAGCCCGGCACGGCGGGGCAGGCCGGAGGGCAGGGGAGCCGCAAGGGTGATGGAAGCCGGCGCAGCCGGTGCTTCAGGAACGAGGGCCCGGGCTTCGCCGGGGGGCAGCAGCAGCAGGGCCGCCGCCAGCAAGGAGAGGCGTCGCATGGTGTGGGCTCCTCAGCGGCCGGCGCCGCCGGGGCAGCCGTCGTCGTAGCAGTAGGCGTTGATCCGCCCGTCGCGGCCGAAGCTCACCCGGATCAGATCGCGGCCATTGAGGGCTGCCCCCCTCTCCTGGCGAAGACTGTTGAGGTAGTTGGGATTGACCACGCAGAGATCGCTGCCGTTGAAGCAGATCGTGTTGGTGGAGAGCCGCGCCGAGGCCGAAACCAGGGCCTGCCAATCGCGGCTGGCCGGATTCCAGAGCCCCATGCGCACATAGGGCTCCTCGGCGATGCCGATAGTCCGCTCCTCCTTGCCGATGCGATGGCGGTAGAGGGTCACGCTGCCCTGATCCTCAGCCTCGACGGTGCAGCGGACCGGTGCGGCGTCCTTGAGGCTGCAGGAGGTGGTGAGGGTGTAGAGGGGGCTGGCCTCGACGGCTGGGGCAAGGCCAAGGATCACGCCGCCGCCGAGCAGGGCGGTGGCACCGATCAGGGGAATCAGCTGGGGTCGAGGCATCGCGCCGACGGGGGTGACTCCCCTTGTTAATCAGCGGGGGCGGAGCTGTCAGGCCGCGGCGGGCTCGCACTGCGCCTTTGGTGGGGTCCTGCGTGTTCGAGCGGGTCGCCAACGGGCATGAAAAAAGGCGCCCGCAAGGGCGCCGGCTGGGGTTGGCGTGGACCCGCAACGCTCAGAAGATCTGATCGCGGCTGTTATTCACGCAGGCGAGCTGGGCCTGATGCAGGCGCTGGGCCTTGAGGATCCGCTCGCGGATCAGGACGAGGTGGTTCATGACGTGCCTCGAGGGGGCAGCCCCGTTCCCTGCTGCCAAGGCATGCGTCCCACGGTGGGGATGAACGTGAACGAAACGTAGCAAGCGCTACGATCCAAGAAGTGTTCGCTGTGCTACCCGCCGAGGTGATCTGACGGGACTTTGGTGGGTTCGCCCCCCTGCACCAGCGGTGATCCGCACCCCGGCCCCCGGTCGAAGCCCTGGGCCGCGCGGCACTGGCCAGGCGGCCGAATCCGCTCAGGTTGCGGTCGCTGGCGGCGCTGTGAGCAGGTTGACGGCCGAGAAGGCCAGGCCAATGCCCAGCATGGTGCCGATTGCCCAGGTGCCGCTCAGGGGCCATTCCACGATCAACAGCCCCCCGAGCAAGGTGGTGACGATGCCATCGAGCAGCACGAGCCCCCGGGCCGGACCACGGCCGGCAGCCGCCGCCGCCAGCTCCATCACCCCCTCGATCGCCAGCAGGAAGCCCAGGAACAGGGTCAGGCTGAGGGTGCTCTGCAGCGGGAACGCCAGCAGGCTGATCCCCCCCAGCAGGTAAAGGGCCCCCGACAGGCCCCGGAACAACTTCGCCTGGCCCCCCTCGGCACCGGTGAGCCGCAGCAGCTGGGAGACGCCGGCGGCGATCGCCACACCGCCCAGGGCGATGGTGAGCAGGGTGGACGACACGAAGGGCAGGGCAATCGCCATGGCCGCGGCCACCAGCAACAGCAGGGCGGCGATGCGCCGCAGGGTCGGGGAGGCCGGGGCGGACACGGAAGCGACTGCCAATCGGATCTGGTTCACACGTTGACGATGAGAGCCCCGGCCGGCGTGGAATCGTCTACGCCGCTGTAGCAATCCATCACAACCGCTGGTCATTCACCGGCGGCGCGGCCACCCTGACCACAACCGCTGGCGGATCGCCGCCCCACCCCGTGCCGTTGCTGCCCCCCCTCAACGAGCACAACCTTCCCTGGATGGACACCATCCACCCGATCGTCGTGCACTTCGTGATCGCGATGGGGCTGGTGGCCTTCCTCTTTGATCTGATCGGCCACTTCGGACGGCGACCGGCCCTGTTCGAGGTGAGTTTCTGGAACCTGCTGTTTGCCACGGTGGCCATCTTCGTGGCCATCCTGTTCGGACAGATTGAGGCGGGATTGGCCAATCCCTACGGGGCCTCCCGCGATCTGCTCAACCTGCACAGCACCCTTGGCTGGGCCCTGGCCGGGGTGCTCTCGCTGCTATCGGGATGGCGCTACGTGATTCGCAGCCGTGACCCCGAGCGCCTGCCCGCCCCCTTCCTGCTGGCCGGTGCCGGCCTGAGCCTGCTGATTGTGGCCCAAACCCTGCTCGGCAATCAACTGATCTGGACCTATGGGCTCCACACCGTGCAGGTGGTGGCGGCGATGCGGGAGGGAAGGCTGTGAGCCCCACGGCCGTCGGGAGTTGGCCGCTGCTGGCGCCGCTGCGACCCACTGGGCTGGGGGCCAACGACCTGCCCTATGCCCTGCCGATCCATCCCAACCTGGTGCACCTGAGCATTGGCCTGTTCGTGATCGCCATCGCCTTCGACCTGGTTGGCGCCCTTTACCCGGTGGAGAAGCGCATCTTCCGGTTTCTCGCCCTGCCGGTCACCCGCAGCGGCTTCCACGACGTCGGCTGGTACAACCTGCTGGCCTGCGCCGGCATCAGCTTCCTGACGGTGGCGGCGGGCTTCTACGAAATGCTGCTGGCCGACCCGGTGCCGGGGGTGCGCAGCGCCCTCGGCCTCGACGCCACCACCACCCTGCTCTGGCATGGGGTGGGCGGCGTGCTGCTGCTGCTGGCGATCGTGGCCATGACCGTGTGGCGGGGCTTCCAGCGCTTCGCCTGGCGGCGCGACTACGGCCGCCAGGTGCAGTGGTCGTATCTGCTGGTGGGGCTGCTGCTGTTCGGGCTGCTGGGGTTGCACGGCACCTTGGGGGCGGAGCTGGCGGCTGAATTCGGCGTGCATGTCACCGCTGACCAGCTGTTAGCTGAGGGCGCCGATCCCCGGCAGGTGTTGCCATGAGCAGCTCCGGTTCGACGGCGGCCGGATCCGGCGGAACCGCTCAGGCTCCGAGCTCCGGGCCGCCAGGACCGGGGAGCCCGGGCCTGGATCGGGGGGCCTTGGTGCTGGTGGCGCTGGGAGTGGGCCTCGACCTTCTGGCCAGCCGCTGGCTGATGGCCCAGGTGCCCCACTGGCTGCCGCCCCAGGCCTCCACCGCCGCCCCCATGGTCGACGACTTGTTTCGGCTGGAGGTGGGAATCGGTTGCTTTCTGCTGCTGGGCTGCACGGCAGTGATGGTCTGGACCCTGCTGTTCGACCGCACCGGCAAATACGACCGCGACGACGGTGAGCCGATTGAGGGCAATCTGCCCCTGGAGATCACCTGGACCGTGATCCCCCTGGTGCTGGTGCTGCTGATCGCCTGGCAGGCGATCCGGGTCAACGGCCAGCTGGCCAGCCTGGGGGGCAAGGTTCGCGTGGCGGGGGCGGCTGAAGCCCTGCGGCTGGTGGGCATCGAGGAGCAGGCGGGGGGCTCCGGTGCAGCGAGTTTGCCCGCGACGAAGCGCCGCTCCGCTCCCCCGCTGACCACGGCTCCGCTGTCCTCCCACCGGCCTGGGGTCCCCGCCGCCGAGCTGGGTCCGGTGGTGGTGATCGCCCGCCAGTGGTCCTGGGAGTTCGTGTATCCGAACGGCGTGCGCAGCGGTGAGCTGCATCTTCCCCTGAATCGGCCGGTGCGACTGCGGTTGTTGTCGTTGGATGTGCTGCACGGCCTCTCGATCCCCGCTTTCCGGCTGCGCCAGGACGTGGTGCCCGGCAGCGTCATCGACTACCGCCTCACCCCCAGTCGCGAGGGGCGCTATCGCTTGCGGGATTCCCTGTTCAGCGGCGCCTACTTCGCCGCCAATCAGACGGACGTGGTGGTGGAGAGCGATGCGGCATTCGCCAGCTGGCTGGAGAACGCCCTGGGCAGCCCTTTGGTGCCCAATCCCAACCCCGCCAGCGAGCTCTGGCAGCAGCGCCTGCGCCAGGGAAATCGGGGCTGGGCCACCGTGGCGCCGGCCACCCCGCCCCTGGTCAACGCCCCCCTCGACCTCAACGCCCCCCACGCGGGCTGACCCCCATCCCCGATGAGCACCGCCCCGATCCGCTTCGATCCCCGCGTCCTGCGGGCCCCCCACCCGGTGCCGGGAGCCCCGGACAACTGGCGGCGCTTCTTCACCTTCAACACCGACGCCAAGGTGATCGGGATTCAATACATCGTCCTGGCCCTGCTGTTTCTGCTGGTCGGTGGTCTGCTGGCCATGATCATGCGGGGAGAGCTGCTGACACCACCGGCCGATCTGGTCGATCCGAGTGTCTACAACGGCCTTTACACCATGCATGGCACGGTGATGCTATTTCTCTTTCTCTTCCCGATCCTGAATGGCTTCAATAACCTCCTGATCCCACCAATGATCGGGGCACCGGACATGGCCTTCCCGCGCCTCAATGCCCTGGCCTTCTGGATGTTTCCAGTGTTCGGCGTGATCCTGATGGCAAGCTTCCTGGTGCCTGGCGGTCCCGCCAGTTCGGGCTGGTGGGCCTACCCACCCCTCAGCACCCAGAACCCTCTGGGACTACTGATCAATGGCCAGTTTCTATGGCTTCTGGCGGTCGCCCTATCGGGGGTGAGCTCGATCCTGGGGGCTGTGAATTTCTGCACCACGATCATCCGCATGCGCGCCCCTGGCATGGGCTGGTTTCGCCTGCCGATCTTCTGCTGGACAGCCCTGGCGGCCCAGACGATCCAGCTGGCTGGACTGCCGGTGCTGACGGCCGGGGCGGCGATGCTGCTGTTTGACCTGAGCTTCGGCACCAGCTTCTTCCGGCCCGAGGGTGGTGGCGACCCGATGCTCTACCAACATTTTTTCTGGTTCTACTCCCATCCCGCCGTCTACGTGATGGTGCTGCCGGTGTTCGGCTTCTTCTCCGAGATCTTTCCGGTTTACGCCCGCAAGCCCCTGTTTGGCTACCACGTGGTCGCGATCGCTTCGTTCGGCATCGTGCTGCTCAGCCTGATCGTCTGGGTGCACCACATGTTCACCAGCGGCACACCCCAATGGATGCGCCATCTGTTCATGGTCACCACGATGCTGATCGCGGTGCCCACCGGCATCAAGGTGTTCGCCTGGCTGGCGACCCTCTGGCGCGGCAAACTCTGGCTGACCACGGCGATGTTGTTTGCCATGGGCGGGGTGTTCAACTTCATCTTTGCCGGCATCACCGGCGTGATGCTGGCCACGGTTCCGGTCGATGTGCACGTGGGCAATACCTATTTCGTGGTCGGCCATTTCCATACCGTGATCTTCTCGACAATCACCTTCGGGGTGTATGCAGCCATTTACCACTGGTTTGCCAAGTTCACGGGACGCATGCTCTACGAAGGCCTTGGCAAGGTGCATTTCCTGCTGACCTTCGTCGCGGCCCAGCTCAATTTCCTGCCCATGCACTGGGCCGGCCTGATGGGCATGCCCCGCCGGGTCGCCTCCTACGACCCGGAATTCGCCCTGGCCAACGTGCTCGCCAGCCTCGGGGCCTTTCTGCTGGGGGTGGCCACGATCCCCTTCCTGCTGAATCTGGTCAGTTCCTGGGTTCGGGGGGAACGGGCCCCGGCCAACCCCTGGAGGGCGATCGGTCTGGAATGGCTGTTGCCCTCGCCACCACCGGCCGAGAATTTCGAGCACGACGTGCCCACGGTGATCAGCGGCCCCTACGGCTACGGCCTTGGCCATCCCCTGGTTGCCGATCAGGAGCGCTACGAAGCGCGTTTGCAGGAGGCCTGAGGCGATGGCGGAGTCCCTGCTCGGCAGCCCTGGCCCCCTGCCCGATGGCAGCCACAACTCTCCTGGCGGCACCCCAGCCGGGGGCCACGGCGGCCACGGCGGCCACAACCTGACGGGCGTTGTGATCGTTCTGGCCTCCGAGAGCCTGATCTTCGCGGCCCTGTTCGCCGCCTACATCGTGCTCAAACAGTCAGCTCCCCTCTGGCTGCCCCCCGGGGTGGAGGGCCTGGAGGTGCGGGAACCGCTGATCAACACGCTGGTGCTGGTGAGCTCCAGCGGCGTGGCCTGGCTGGCCGAGCGGGCCCTGCATCGACGCCAGCTGGGGCGCTTCCGCCTCTGGTGGCTGCTCACCATGGCGATGGGCAGCTGGTTCGTGGTGGGTCAGGCCCGCGAATGGATGGGGCTGCCCTTCGGCCTGGACGATGGCGTGTTCGGCGCCTGCGTTTACCTGCTTACAGGCTTCCACGGCCTGCATGTGATCTGCGGTGTGCTGCTGATGGCCCTGATGCTGTGGCGCTCCTTTCGCCCCGGCAATTACGACGGCGGCGAAGCGGGGGTCACGGCGGTGGGTCTGTTCTGGCACTTCGTGGATGTGATCTGGATCGTGCTGTTCGCCCTTCTCTATCTCTGGCAGGACCGATGAGCGCCACTCCTTCCGCCCCGGCCGCTGGGCTGCTGATCGAGGAGCAGCTGTTCGATGTGCTCGTGGTGGGCAGCGGCGCCGGTGGTGGCACCCTGGCCGGCGCCCTGGCCGAGGCAGGCCTTGCGGTGCTGCTGCTGGAGCGGGGCACGCCCCTGCCCCTGGTCGATCAGAACGTGGCCAACATCGATCTGTTCCGCCGCCGCCGCTACCACCCGGGCGAGGAGTGGATCGGCACCGATGGCGACCCCTTCGCGCCCCAGATGGTGATGGCCCCGGGGGGCAACACCAAGATCTGGGGCGCTGTTCTGGAGCGGATGCGGGAGCGGGAGTTCTGCCAGCTGCCGATGCAGGAGGGCCCAGGCCCCGACTGGGAGCTGCGCTACGCCGACCTCGAACCCTGGTACGACCGCGCCGAAGCGCTCTACCGCGTGCATGGGGAGGCCGGTGTCGATGCCACCGAACCGCCCCGTTCCGCCCCCTTTCCGGAGGCGCCCCGACCCCTGGAGCCGTTCCAGGCGTTGCTGCGCGACGACCTGCGCCGCCAGGGGCTTCACCCCTACCGCCTGCCCCTGAGCGTGGGCCCATCGCCCGAAGATCCCAGCGGCGATGCCGAGGGTTTCGGCATCGACCGGGCCCGCCGCTGCCCCGGTTTCACCTTGCGCTGCGGCGCGGAGGTGCTGGCGCTGCATGGCTCCGCCAGCGGCCGCGAGGTGCGGGCGGTGGAAGCCCGCATCGATGGCCAGCGCTGGTTGTTCCGCGCCCACCAGGTGGTGCTGGCCGCCGGCGCCGTTTCCAGTGCTGTGATCCTGCTGCGCTCGGCCAGCGAACGCCACCCGCGGGGGATGGCCAACGGCTCCGATCAGGTGGGCCGCAACCTGATGCGCCCCCAGCTCACCGCCATGCTGCAGCGCTCCGCCATCGTGCATTCGGGCCGCTACTGGCCGGGCCTGGGCCTCACCGATTTCCACGACGGCGACCGCAACGTCGACTATGCCCTCGGGGTGGTGCGCGGGGGTGGCGGCGTGCTGCAAGATCCGCTGTTCGCCGAATCGCCTCCGGTGCTGTCGCTGGTCAGCCGGCTGCTGCCCGATCCCGCCCTGGAGTGGCTGGCCGACCGCTCGGTGAGCTGGTGGGTGGCCAGCGCCGTGCAGCCCGATCCGGACAACCGGGTGAGCCTGCGGGGCGAGCGGGTGGTAGTCAACTACCTGCCCAACAACCGCGAGGCCCACGACCGGCTGGTGTATCGCTGGCTGGCGGTGATGCAGCAGGTGGAGCGCGACCCGGCCACCACCGTGGTGCAGCGGGCACCGATCTATCCCCGCGGCGAAGCGCCCCTGAGCGTGATGGGCTTCGCTTGCGGCACCTGCCGGCTGGGCAGTGATCCGGCCCGATCGGTGGTGGACCTGGAGGGCCGCAGCCACGAGCTGGCGAATCTCTGGATCGCCGACGCCTCGATCCTGCCGGGGTGTCCGTCGGTGGGGCCGGGGCTCACGGTGGTGGCCCTGGCGTTGCGGATGGCTGCCGCGATCGGCCGGGAGCTGGGGCGCTGAGCAGACCATCGGCACCAGCGGATCGCGGGGCCGGGCCAAGCACCGCCGGGAAGGGCGGGTAGGGCGGGTAGGGCGGAACGAAACAGCGCATGGCGGCAGGAGGGGTGTGGCGACCTCCCCTTGACTGGCTTCAGAGGCCGTGCAGCAGGGCCATCTCACTGGCGGCGCGGAACACCAGGCCATGGCGCTCCACCAGGCTGGACAGCTCGTCATAGCCGCCACCAATCACGGTGGCCACAGGAATGCGCCGCCGCAGGCAGGCCTCCAGCACCAGCCGGTCGCGCTGCAGCAGGCCGATGTCGCTGAGGCAGAGCCGGCCCAGGCGATCGCCCCGGTGGGGGTCGACGCCGGCGTTGTAGAGCACCAGATCGGGCTTGGCCTGCTCGATCAGATCGGGCAGCACGGTGCCGATGGCGTGCAGATAGGCCTCGTCCTCAAGGCCATCGGCAAAGGGCAGGTCGAGGTCGCTGGCTTGCTTACGCAGCGGGAAGTTGGAGGCGGCATGGGCCGAGAAGGTGAACACGCGGGAATCGCCTCTGAAGATCGCCGCGGTGCCGTCACCCTGATGCACGTCGAGGTCCACAACCAGCAGCTGGCGCACCAGTCCTTCGGCGAGCAGCACCCGGGCGGAGATGGCCACATCATTGAAGATGCAGAAGCCACTGCCGTAGTCGGGGAAGGCGTGGTGGGTGCCGCCGGCCAGGTGGCAGGCCAGACCATGCTCCAGGGCCAGCCTGGCGGTGAGCACCGTGCCGCCCACGGCCAGCCAGCTGCGCCGCACCAGCGGCGTTGTGGCCGGCAGGCCGATGCGGCGTTCCTCGGCGGCCGTGAGCTCGCCGCGGGCGAAGGCCTGGTGATAGGGGCGCGGGTGCACCAGCTCCAGCCAGCGGCGGGGCACCGGCAACGGTTGATGGAGTTGTTCGGGCCGCAGCAGATCCAGGCGGCTGAGGTGCTCAGCCAGCAGCCGGAACTTGGCCATCGGGAAGCGATGACTGCTGGGCAGCGGCGCCGAATAGGCCGGGTGGTAAACGAGCGGGGGGCGCACGGTCAGAGGCTAGGGGGAAGGCGGTGTCGGCGCCCGGCTCAGCCCTTGGCCGGTTCTGCCGCATCCGCCAGCGGAATGGCTGCCGCCCGCAGTGCCTCCACCAGCCGCAGCAGCAGCTCCCGCTGCACCGCCCCCTGCTTGCCGGCCCGGGTGACCAGCAGCACGGCCACCTCCAGCCCCAGGGGTGTGACCTGCCTCAGGCCCAGCAGCCGAGGCGGCTCGAGCAGCTCGTCACTCCAGGCGGGATCGGCGGCGAAGGCTGCGGCTGCCTCGGCGATCACCGCCAGGGCGCGGCGCGGATCGGTGCCGCGGTGGGCGAGGGTGAGCTGCAGCTGCTGGCCGGAGCGCAGCTTGGTGGCATTCACCACCCGTTTGCACTGGCTGTTGGGGATCACCATCACCCGCTGGTCAGAGCCGCGCAGCTCGGTGCAGAGCAGCTTCACATCGATCACCTCGCCACTGAGGTCGCCCACCGTGATCTGATCGCCGATGGCGTAGCGGTCTTCGAACAGCACCGTGAGGCCGCCGACGAAATCGCGCAGCAGGTCCTGAAACACCAGGGCCAGGGCACCGAGCAGGGCACCGCTGGCCAGTACGGCGTTGTTGGAGAGATCGCGCAGGCCTGGGATCTCCACCAGCACCCACAGCGCCACCAGGGCGATGCAAGCCAGATTCACCAGCCGCCGCGACACCCGTATCAGGCTCCGGTAGCGCTGGCTGCGCCGGGCCCGGCGCTCCGGTGCCGCCACCGGATTGCTGTGCCATTGGCGCAGCAGCACGACCACCACGGCGTTGAGCAACTGGGCGATCACCCAGCTCACCGCCAGCTTGGCTACCACCCCGAAGGGCTGAAGCAGCAGGGTGATCCCGAGCGGGATCTGACCGGGCACCGCCAGCACGGCCACGCCCACCATCAGGGGCAGGAGCAGCGCCACCCCGCCGAGCAGCACCCGGCTGAGCAGATGCAGCCCGGTGAGCGCCAGTCCGCGGCGCCAGTCGCCGACACCCTCCGGAACGAAGCGGTGCTTGAGCGGGGGAAGGGACGCTGCTCCCGCAGGCGCAGGGGGGTTGGTGGTGGCCATCTCCAGCATCACCAGCCGCCGGCTGACCCAGCGCCACAGCAGCAGGCCGGCACCCAGCAGGGCCAGCAGGCCGAGCTCCAGCAGGGCGATGACGCGAAAGCGCTGGCCCAGCACGGCGGGTTCGAGCAGATGGCGGGCCAGGCGGAGCCGCCGCTCCAGCAGGCCGCGCCAGCGTTCGGCGAGGCGTTGCGGGGTGGTGCCATTGAGGCGGGCATCCTCGGCGGTCACGCTGAGCAGCGCCAGCGGCAGCTCCCGGCCTGGAACCCGCGCCTGCAGCACCGGCACCTCGCCGCTGCCCGGAGCGATCTCCACGCTCAGCTCATCGGGCTTGCCCAGCAGGCCGAGCTGGTTGGCATCACAGGCCGGCTCATGGGACCCACGCTGATGCAGCAGGTTCTCGAACAGCTGTTCGCCGATGCCCTCCGCCAGGGTGCAGACCTCCTGGGTGCGGTAGAGCAGCTCGAGGTTGCCCTCGATCACCCTTGCCCGCTGGCTGGCATCCGGCCCCCGCGATCCGGAGACCACCGGTGAGGCCACGGTGAGCACGGGGATGCCGAGGATGCGGACCTTGCCGCGGTGGAAATTACCGCTGTCGCGCACCGCTTCCGCCGCCTGGGGGCGGGGGCCCGAGGCCTGGGGCAGGGGTGCCGGAGCTGCGGCAATGGCGGCCAGCGCCTGTGGTGAACGCAAGGCGGCGATCACCAGGGCGGTGATGAGCAGCAGGGCCAGAACGGGCCTGGGTCTGGTGCCGCGGCTGTGGACTCTGGCCCCCATGGCGGTGAGGAGGGAAGGGGATCGTGAAGCTCCGGCTGATCATGGGCGAGGTCGTGGCGATCACGCCCCGAATGGCCAGGGAATCCCAAGGGCTGAACCCGTCTCCAGGTCGCGCGGCTGCCTGCAGCGGCGACGGCTCCGCGCCGCTCCGGCCATTCCCGTTACCATTCAACACAAAACCATCCAGCCGGATCCCGGAACCATGGCCGTCACCTATCCCCGCAAGCTCGTCAATAACCTCGGGCCCCGGGAGGTGATGGCCGAGGTGGTGAAGGAGCGCAAGGTGCAGGTGCTGTTTCTGAACAGCTACCGCTTCAACGAACAGCGCTCCTGCCTGGAGCTCACCGCCTTGGTGGAGGCCCTCGACGGCCAGCCCCGCGAGCTGTGCCGGGAGCTTTCCCATCACATCAGCGATGAGGCGCGCCACGCCGTGTGGCTCACTGACCTGCTGGTCGACCTCGGTGAGGAGATCGGCAATCCCCCGATGGGCTCTTACATCGATGAGCTCAACCGCCTGTTCGACAAGAGCGGCGACCAGGTTCAGCAGGAGGACGGCCTGATCGCGGTGCTCGCTTCGATCAATGCCACCGAGAAGCGCGGCTGCCAGGCCTTTTCCGCCCACATCCACGCCCTGCGTCAGGCTCCAGCCACGGAGGAGAACATCCGCATCCGCGAGACCATCGAGAAAATCCTCCCCGAAGAAGCGGCCCATGTCAGCTGGGGCAGTCGCTGGCTGGGGGCGATTGCCAGCCGCAGTCCCGAGCACCGCGCCCGTGTCAATGAGGCGAAGCGCAAGTACTCGATGATCGAACACGCCGCCTTCGAGGCGGGCATGGACATCACTGCCGGGGCCGAACTGCGTCGCCTGGCCAATCTGGTCGAGATCGCCAACACGATGCCGATGTGGGAACGGCCCGCCTACCTGATCGAGCGTCTGCCCCAGGCGCTGCTGGCGCCAGATCTGCAGAAGTCGCGCTTCCTGGCGGTGCAGCGGGTGTTGCAGGACAAGCCGGAGAAGCTGGTGGAGCAGTTCATTCCGATGTTCCTCAGCGGCCTGCAGCACCTCAGGCCCTCAGTGGCCACGGGGAACTGACCGATTCGGCGGGGTCCGGTCACCACGCATCGTCCGCCGTTGGCAGCCTCCGCGAAAGACGCGGGGGCTGCCAATCCATGTGTAGCGCAATCTTCAGCTCCCCCCGGCCATCTGCAGACGGCTCGCGCTGGAGACGATGCGCTCACTGCGCCATGGCTAGGACCGGCGCCATCAGGGGCCCTGTCGACCACGGTTGAGTGGCCGTCGAGCCGGGCCAAACGAATCCAGTCACTGCTTCACGTTTCTTTACGCGGATCGTCAGACTGGGTGAACCGCGACTCCGTCCATGTCCACTCCTCTGCTGCTCGAGCTTTTCGCCGGCTTCCTCGCCGCAGGCATGGCCCTCTGGTTTGTGCTCCTCAGCCGCTCCGCCAGGCCCGAGGATGCCTTTGATCCCCTCCGCAGTCGGCCCGCAGCTCCGTCCAACAGCGAAAGCCGGATCAGCCGCCTGCTCGCCTCCTATTTCCTCCCCGCTGGCCGGCTGCGTTCGATCGGCCTGCTGCTGCTGCGCCTGACGATCGGCGTGATGATGATTCACCACGGTCAGGAAAAACTGGCCGATCCTCAGCAGTTCGCCGACACCTATGTGGCGTCGCTGCACCTGCCCTTCCCCCTGTTCTTCGCCTACGCCGCCGGCTTCTCCGAGCTGATCGGCAGCTGGCTATTGATCCTCGGCCTGCTCACCCCCCTGGGTGCCCTGGCGATCACCGGCACGATGACAGTGGCTGCCTACCAGCACATCCTCACCGCCGGCCTCAACATCTATGTGCTGGAACTGGTGGTGCTTTATCTGGGCGGCAGTCTCGCCCTGCTGCTGCTCGGCCCTGGAACCCTCTCCTTCGATGCCCCAATCGTGGCAGGTCTGATCGGCAGCTCTGAAAGCGATCGATCCGATCAGTCCTCGGCTGAGGGTCTCAAGCCCGCCTATGCCACGGTGCGCCGCGACGGTTCGGCGACCTGAGCGGACCCAGGTTCAGGGTTGCGATCCATCCAGCTCGAGTTCCAGACCAAGCTGCACGATGGCTGGGTCGCTCCCTGCCCCGCTGCTCTTTCGGCTGCGCTTACGTCCGGCACTGGCCATCAATCCGGAACGTCTGGAGCCATGGCGGTGCTGAATGGCATCGGCCCAGGCTCCAAAACCCGGTTGACTGCGGCGTCCCCACAGACGCTCCCGGGCCTCGCGGGCTGCGGCGGCAGGGTCCACGATCGGCAGGGGATAGGCAACCCCCAGCACACAGCCGATCTGCTCCTGGAGACTGGGGGGCATCAGCCAGGGTTCGTGGAGGTGAACCAACGGCACGGCGGCCAGTTCCGGCAGCCAGCGGCGTAGAAACAGTCCCTGGGGGTCGTGATCCTGGCCTTGCTTGATCGGGTTGTAGATCCGGATCGTGTTGATGCCGGTGCTCCCCGCCTGCATCTGGCACTGGCTCCAGTGAATACCGGGTTCGTAGTCGAGAAACAGGCGGGCCAGCACCAGGCCGCAATCACGCCAGCCCAGGTCGAGGTGATGGCAGGCCACCGACATCAGCATCGCCCGCATTCTGAAGTTGAGCCAACCGCTGGCGATCAGGGAGCGCATGCAGGCATCCACGAACGGCAGACCGGTGCGGCCCTCGGCCCAGGCGGCCAGCCGCTCCCTGGCAGCGGAGGCATGGGCCGACCCGTGACCGCCCCCAAAACCCGAGGCCACCGGCCCGGATCCAAGACCCGGCGACGACACCTTCGTTGCCATCTCCAGCTCGGTCGGCTCGGCCTCGGCCTCGGCCAGCGTCGATCCCCGGCCGAACAGCGGATGGAGACTGCGGAATTCCAGATCCGGTTGGCACTCCAGCTTCTGGATGAAGTGGCAATGCCAGTGCAGCCGCTCCTCAAAACCGCGCAGGGCTCGGGGCCACTCAGCCCGCTCGGCCGCACCCAGCGCCCCCAGCCCCTGGCGGCGCGCCCGGCTGGCCTGCACCACCTCCCGCAGGGAGAGGGTGCCCCAGGCCAGGTGCGCCGATAACCGCGAACAGCCCAGCGCGGCGCTGCTGGGGCTTGAGATGTCGCGGTGGTAACGGGCGCCCCGTTCGGCCAGAAAGCTCCGCAGCAGGGCCAGACCTTCGGAGCGGCCGCCCCGTTGGCGCAGGGGGCAGGGGTCGGGGGCCAGTCCCAGGTCCGCCGCGGTGGGAATCGGGCCGGGGTCGATGGTCGGCAGGGGGCTGAGGGCTGCGGGAGCCGGCGTCAGGGGCTCGGCCATCTGCGCCTCCCAGCGCCGCGCCCAGCCGTCGCGGCTGGCCAGGCGGCGGATCACCCCGAACGGGGGAATCTCGGTCCAGGCGAGGCCGTGGCGGCGGGCCCAGCGGCCCACGGCCCGATCGCGGTCGTAGGTCCAGCCGTTGCCGGTCTCCTGATGACTCCACAACGCCGCGATCCCGAACTGGCGGCGGGCCCGCTCCAACACCGCCGTCACAAAGCCAACCCGCACCACCAGCGGCTGGCCAAGCAGGGCCAGCGCCTGGCGCAGCTCCTCAATACTCTCGGCCTGGAAGGCCCACTGACGCGCTGACGCATCCGGCTGCCGCCACAGCTCCGGTTCCACCACCAGCAGAGGCAGCACCGGCCCGAGGCGGCTGGCCTGCAGCAGCGGACGGTGATCGAAGCAGCGCAGGTCGCGCTTGAACCAGACGATCTGGAGCGGGCCCATGGGGCAGGACCCTACCGCCGACAACCAGATGGATGGGGCCCGCTGATCGATGGTGGTCGCCTCGCTGGTCCAGCGCCTGGAGCGTTGGTCTGCCGGTAGCGCTGGGTGCATGGCCTGGACGATCGCGATGATGTCGCGGCTCCGTTTCCACTCCCGTGGGCTGGTGCACCAAGGGATCCGGCAGCCGGAAGCGCCTTCAGGACGCTGATCCCATTGCTTGCAGCAGCAGCCGTGGTGGCCTGCTCGGAAGCCAACGGCCAGGAGCCGCGGCCTGAGCTGGATCTCCGGCACGGGCCGGGCAGGGCCGAGGTCTGAAGGCGCCCAGGGGCCAGCGATTGCCGCCAAACTCATGGCTGCGCGCAGCCCCCCAGCCCCGCCATGCCCCTCCGCCGTCAGGCCCTGGCCCTGCTGATGGCCCTGGCGCTGCCGGCGGCACCAGCTGCCGCGGCAGGCGCCATGGCTGGCCCAATCCTGCGGGTGGGGGTTCTGGATGGCTCTCCGCCCTGTTCGGACCAAACGAGCGACGGCCGGTGGCAGGGCCGGGCCCTGGATCTCTGGGAGGCGATCGCCAGCCGCGAGCAGCTGCCCTTCCTGCTGCGCTCCTACGCCACAGCCCAGGGATTGCTGGAGGCGACCCGCCGCGATGAGGTCGATGTGGGGGTGGGCTGCCTGACGATCGCCCCGCAGCGGCTCGGGGTCTACCGATTCAGCCTTCCCTTCCAGGAATCGGGCCTGGCGGTGCTGATGCCCACCGACCGCCTCGGGGCCGGCCGGGCCATGCTCCAGGCCGTGCTCAGCCCGCAGCTGCTGAGGGTGGTGCTCGGCTATCTGCTCGTGATCGCCCTGCTCAGCGCCCTGGTCTGGTTGGATGAACACCGCCATGACAGCCCGGGCGACTGGCGGGGCCAGCTGCGCCGCTATGCCCTGGTGTTTCAGGTGCTGGCCTCCGGCCCGGGCACCAATGTGATCGTCACTCGCACCCGCGGCCATGGTTTGGTGCTGCTGAGCTGGCTGGTGCGGATCATCGGCGCCTCGCTGATCGTCAGCACGATCACCCTGGAGGTTGTGCAGAACCCTTCGGCCCAGGGGGCCCGACCCCGCTCCCTGGCGGATCTGGCCGGCCTGCGCATCGGGGCGCGGCCCGGCAGCATCAGCGCCCGCTGGCTGGACGACTCCCCTGCGGAGCTCCGGATCACCGCGGTGCCCCTGCCCGAGCTGACCAGGGCGCCGGCGCTGCTGCTGGGGGGCCAGCTCGATGCCGTGCTGGCGGATGAGCAGCAGCTGCGCTGGCTGCGGGAGCAGGCCTCGCCCCGTGAGCGCCTGCGGCTGCGGCTAGCGATGGAGGGAAGCCGCAAGGAGTCGCAGGCCTTCAGCCTTTCCCCACGGCTGGACCCGGCCCTGGTGCTGCGCATCGACCGGGCGATCAGCCAGGCGAAACGGGATGGCCTGCTGCCTTGATCGGCTCGCCAGCATGGGAGTCCGGCTCCTAACCGCCCCCAGCGCCATGGCCCTTCCCCTCGCTGACCACCTGGCGCGCCAGCGCAATCGCGACGCGGCGGAGCGCACCCTGATGGCCTGGATCCGCACCTGCCTGTCGCTGATCAGCTTCGGCTTCGGACTGGACAAGATCGTGGCGGCGATCAACGCCCGCGAAGGGGGCGGCAGCGGCCACGCCGAGCTGGGGGTGCGGCTGGTGTCGATCGCCTTCATCCTGACCGGCGTGCTGGCGATGGCGGCCGCCACCCAGCAGCACCGCCGCAACCTGCGGCGCCTGCTGCGGGACGACTTCACCTATCACGCCGATCCTTCGATCGCCACGGCCACCGCCGTGATGATCAGCCTGATCGGCCTGGGCGCCCTGGGCCTGCTGCTGGTGGGCGCCCTGCTGGCCTGAATCCCCCGGGGGCATGGCGGCGGCCGGCCCAGCCGTTGCCAACCTGCCCGGACTGACCAATCCTGAAGTCAGCTCGCCCGCGGCGCTTCAGCCCCTTCCATGCCTGCACCGGTCGGCCTGTTCATCACCCTCACCCTGTTCAGCACGATGCTGGCCCTCGGCCTGAGCCTGCGGCTGGAGGCCCTGCGGGCCGTGCTGAGCCAGCCCGCCCTGCCGCTGCGCCTGCTGCTGGGCTCCTGTGTGCTGGTGCCGCTGGTGGGCTTGCTGCTGCTGCAGACCCCCTTGAGCTTCGAGATCGATCGCGACGGACGCACCGCCATCGCCCTGATGGCCCTCTGCCCCAGCGCCCCTCTGGCGATGCGCAAGGCCCGCAAGCTCGGGGGCGACTACCAGCTTGCCGCCCTGGTGCAGGTCGGAGCGGCGTTGCTGGCGATCCTGACGGTGCCGGCGCTGGGCTGGCTGTTCCGCCAGCGCTTCGGGGTGCTCGGCTGGGACGCCTATCCCCTCGACGTGGCCCTGCAGGTGGGCAAAGTCCAGGTTCTGCCCCTGCTGCTGGGGCTGCTGCTGCGCTGTTGGCAGCCCCAGCTGGCGGATCGGCTGCTGCGGCCCCTCAGCCTCCTGGCCAATGCCCTGCTCCTGCTGCTGATCAGCCTGGTGCTGATCAAGATCGCGCCGCAGCTGTTGGCCTTCCTGCCGCGCAACGGCATGGCGCTGCTGATCATGGCGTTGCTGGTGGGCGCCTCGTTCCTGATCGGCCAGCTGCTGGCCGGGCCCGGCTCCGACCAGGGACTCACCGCCTCCCTGGTCACGGCGATGCGCAACCCCGGCCTGGCCCTGATGTTCGCCAACCGCCACGGCCAGGGGCTACCTGAACTGAAGCCAGCCCTGCTGATCTACGTCCTGGTCACCGTGCTGCTCAGCGTGCCGCTGATGTCCCGGCGGCGACAGCTGGCCGGCTGAGCGTCGCGATCCGGTCGATCAGCAGCCGTGGCGGCGGCCTTCGCGCAACAGCTCCGAAGGCCGCAGGCCGAAGGCGCCATGAAAATCACGGCTGAACACGGCCAAATTGCTGAACCCGAAGCGCGTGGCGATCTCGGAAACCGTCTCGTTGGGCTCGGGCTCGAGCAGCGCCTGGCGGGCCCGCTCCAGCCGCTGGCGCCGCACCCACTGGATCGGGCCACAGCCGAAACGCTGCTGGAAGGCCGCCTGCAGATGGCGACGCGAATAACCACTGATCTGCTCCAACTCAGTGAGATGAATCGGGCGCTGCAGGTTGGCGTCAATCCATTCCAGCAGCTCCTCAAAGATGCGGGAGCGGGAGGAAGGGCCTTCAACACCCCGCTCATCGAGCAACTGCGACAGCTTTGGAAAGAGCATCAGGGCGAGGATGCGATAGATCACATCGTCGATCTGCAGCAGCGATAGATAGCTCGCCGCTTCCAGGCTGGTTTCATCGACCAGGGCGATGGTTTTGCGCAGCGTCTTGAGCAGCTTGGCGTTGCGCTCGTTCTGGATGCTGAGGCCGCGCACCATCTGCAGATCGGGTTGGAAGCGACGCTCCGACACGCCGAATCCGGCCATGGTGGCGGCGGTGCGGCGCAAGCGCTGGAGATCGACATCAAAGGCCACGCCATTGAAATGGTCCACCGAATAGCTATACGCGTGCCCCGGGGCAAAGAACAGCGGTGTCGCAGGCGTGATCACCAGCGAGCAGCCATTGGCGTGGTAAGTGGCTCTGCCGGCGAAACAGATGTTGATCGAACCGCTGCCGGGTCGCTCCCCGATCGCCCCCTGGATCGGCGTGAGGTAGCCGCAACTGAGGATCAGGTTGCCGGCGGCGGCGCTGGAAGAACGGTGCAGGAAGGTGCGCTCCCAGCCGCGACGGGGACCGAAATCAAGCATGGAATAGTGCTGGGCCAGCCGTGAGGCCAGCATCTGGGGATCCCGATCGATGCGGGCGCTGCTGTCGTGGAACACCAACGGCAGCGAGGCGACGTGGGGATCAGCAACCGGAATCTTCACAGAGAGCGAGGGAAGATGGGGGCCTGGGTCAGGAATGGGAGGACGATCTGGTGGTGAGTCCGAACCCTGTTGCGGGCCCGGAGGTCAAGCCAGAGAGGCATAGGCTGGACAATGGAGTCATTCTCCAGACGCGGCAATTGCAGGCTGGCCGATGAGAGCCAGGGGATGGAGATCGGAAACCGGCGGGGTGACGGGCAGAAGGCGTGCGGGGTGACGGCCCGAAGCTGGGCTGGCCGCCCGCAGGTCGGCGGTGAGAACGGATTGGGAAGGTTTGGCCAACAGCCAGGGCAGCCATCACCACCAAGATGGAGTCGTGGGTTTTCGCTGGTGCCTCTGCCACCGCTCTGGTCTGCCCCGTCACTCCTTGCCTGGGAGCCGCCGGGGTGGCTGGCAGGTGGCAGCGATCGCTGGAGCAGAAAGAATGGGTGATGACGTGCGAAGCCTCAGAGCAATGACACTAGCGAAATCAGCATTGATGGGACCCTGGGTTAAGCAGCTGCTCCAGTTTTGCATGTGATCTTGCGCCGTACCATCCCCAGCCCAGCAGTCCCTAACATTCAGCCACAACCCGAGCAAGTCGCAGCAACCCTGGCGCATGACTTTGCCCCAGGCGAAATCGACGCACGTCACCCCAGCCCAAGCCGCACGCAAAATTTGTCAAATGGCGTGATCCGAATCCGCTCCCAGGGGATGCACCAGGGCTGACAGGCCCAGAGTCCCTGGCCAGCATGGGAAGGAGTCGCTTTACGCCATCCCTCGCCATGCCCAACGGCCAACCCAACATTCTCATCCTCTGGGGCGATGACATCGGCCAGAGCAATCTCAGCTGCTACAGCGATGGGCTGATGGGGTATCAGACCCCCAACATCGACCGGGTGGCCAAGGAGGGGGGGCGCTTCATCCACTACTACGCCGAGCAGAGCTGCACCGCCGGTCGCGCCGCCTTCATCACTGGCCAGAGCGTCTACCGCACCGGCCTCAGCAAGGTCGGCCTACCGGGGGCCGAGCTTGGCTTCCGGGCTGAGGATCCGACGATCGCCGAGCTGCTCAAACCCCTGGGCTACCACACCGGCCAATTTGGCAAGAACCATTTCGGCGATCGCGATGAGCATCTGCCAACAATGCACGGCTTTGATGAATTTTTCGGCAATCTTTACCATCTCAATGCCGAGGAAGAACCGGAACTACGCGACTATCCACCCGAGGAAGACTTCCCCAATTTCCGCCAGCGCTTCGGCCCCCGTGGCGTGCTCCATTGCTGGGCGAATGGCGATGGCAGCCAGCGGATCGAAAACACCGGCCCGTTGACGCGCAAGCGGATGGAAACAGCCGACGATGAGTTCATGGTCGAGGCCAAGCGCTTCATCCGGGATGCGGTGGCCAGTGGCCAGCCGTTCTTCGTGTGGTTCAACACCACCCACATGCACTTCCGCACCTATGCCAGACACCAGGACATCGGCCGCAGCGGCCGTTGGCAGTCGGAGTATCACGATGTGATGATCTATCACGATGAATGCATCGGCGAGATGCTCAATCTGCTCGATGAACTCGGCATCAGCGATGACACGATTGTCATGTATGGCACCGACAACGGGCCCCACATGAACAGCTGGCCCGATGCTGGCATGACTCCGTTCCGCAATGAGAAGAACAGCAACTGGGAGGGCGCCTACCGGGTGCCGGCCCTGGTGCGCTGGCCCGGTCACATCGCCCCCGGCACCCTGTTCACCGGCATCGTCAGCCACCTCGACTGGCTACCGACCCTGCTGGCGGCCGCCGGTGAGCCGGAGATCAAGGAGAAGCTGCTGGCCGGCCATCAGGTGGGCAGCAAGAGCTTCCGGATCCATCTGGACGGCTACAATATGCTCGATTACTGGACCGGCAAGACCAACAGCAGCCCGCGCAAGGAATTCTTCTACTTCTCCGACGATGGCGACCTGACCGGCCTGCGATACGACAACTGGAAATTCGTGTTCGCCGAGCAGCGCGTCGCCGGCACCTGCCAGATCTGGGCCGAGCCTTTTGTGCAGCTGCGGGTGCCGAAGATCTTCAACCTGCTCACCGATCCCTATGAGCGGGCCGACATCACCTCCAACACCTACTGGGACTGGATGTTCGATCACATCTTCCTGCTGGTGCCGGCCCAGACCTTCGTCGCCCAGTTCCTGCAGACCTTCCAGGACTACCCGCCGCGTCAGAAGGCGGCGAGCTTCTCGATGCAGCAGGTGCTGGATAGAATGGAAGCCACTCTCGGGCGCTCCTGAGCAAACCCGGCCATCCAGCAGGTCCGGCCTGCGCGCCAAACCCGCTGGATGGCCTCGATCAACATCTATCTGGCCAATACCTATCTGGCCAACACCGATCAGGCCGGTTCGCAGCTGAACTCCTGCACATCCCCGAGGGAGCGCCGCAGCCGAAAGCGCGGATGGTCCGGCACCTCCAGGCTCCACCACCAGCGCCCATCGGTGAAGCTGGTCGCGCCGGCGTTGTTCGTGCGCGGCAGCTGCAGGTTCAGATCACGCCAGTGCAGCACCACAACGCCTCCGACCGGCACCGTCCCGCTACTGGGATCGGGAATCGCCGGGTCATCCACAGCCCCCCGCACCAGGTCGGCGGCCAGGGGATCACCGTCGCAGCGGTAGAGGCTGCGGCGAACCCCCGGGAGGGGATCGGGCAGCCCCAGGGGCTGGAGCGCCAGGGCGGGCGCCGGAGCGACCGCCAACCCGACCGCCAGGCCGACCGCCGGGCAGAAGCAGAGCAGCAGCAGCGGTGCCAGCAGCACGGCCCGGCTGGCGCGGCGGAGCCACCCCAGCCAACCCGGCGGCAAGGGGCGCAGGGCGGTCGGAGGCGAAGCCATCGTGGGTGCCGGGAAACGGGGGTGTCGAGAGGAATCCTGGGGGATCCAGCGCCCTCAGCGGAGCTGAATGCTGATCGAAGCAGGGCGCTGCGGTGTCCTCGCGCCCCCAGACTCACCAAGCCGCTGGGTCCTGGATGCTGGCCGGAGCCCGGAGCAGGGAGAGCCCCCGGCGTGAAAACCTCCCACCGATGGCCGGCCAGGGACGCCAGGATCAGGGCGGCATGCAAGCCAGGGGAAAGGCCCTGGGAATGACGCGACGATGACGCGACCCAACGGGGACAACGGGACAGCGGCAGCCGCGGCTTCAACCGCCGCGGCAGCGGCCGGAGCCGGGGCGCCGGGGCCCGATCCGTACCGAGCCAGGGGCCCGGTGCTGGTCTTTGATGGCGGCTGCCCGTTCTGCCGCCATTTCGCCGAACTGAGCGAGCTGCGTGGCGGCATTCCCGGGTTGACGATCCGCGATGGCCGGGCCGAGACCGCCCTTCGGCAGGAGCTGGCGCGACGCGGCTTCCAGCTGCGCGATGGGGCCATGGTGCTCGATGGCGAGCGGGTGCTGCACGGGGCCGCCGCGATCACCTGGCTGTGCGAACGGATGGCCCCCAGCGCCGCCCTGCTACGACTGCTCGCCCCGCTCCTGGGCGATTCACGCCGCAGCCGGGAGCTCTATCCGCTGCTGCTGCTCGCCCGCCGGGCGGCCCTGGGGCTGCGGCGCCTGCCGGTGGATCCGGATGCCAGCGGCGCTGACCACCAGGCAGCGAGCCTCCCCTGAACCACCAGCCCCTGACGCGAGGGCGTGTGCTGTTGGGGTCAGCGGCCAGAGCGCCAGGGCCGCAGCAGCTGCCGCGGCCACTGGCCGGGCCCGTCGTTGGAACGGAGCGTGAGGCTGGCCATCGAAGCCGCCAGCGGCATCCCGCCACGCCGCAACACGCCGGCCAGATGGGCGAGCATCGCCGCCGGGATCAGCAGCCAGGCCAGCAGGTGCACGGCGTAGACGGGATGGCTGAACTGGCCCTGCCGCAGCCAGTCCTCCTGCATCAACTTGCCGCTGCCCACCGCCAGGGCCAGGGCCGCCAGCGCCACCGCATTGGCGGGATGGCGCAACCGAGGCCGGCCCAGGGTGAGGGCGTAGTAGCCAAACAGCAGGGCCAGGGGCCAGAGCAGCACGCCGATGCTGCCGTGGATGTCGATCCAGTCCCCGGCCAGGCGCCAGGGCAGTCGCCCCCAACGGCCATCGTGGCTGGAGTACACCACCAGACCGCTCAGCCAAGCCAGGGCCAGCAGAGCCGCGCTGACGCCATGGAGCAGGCGCAGCAGCGAGGGCTGATAAGGGGCGGGGCGGGACGGTGTTGCCATCGTGGAAAGGGAAGGGGAGGCGGGCCGGGCGGGTCTGGCTCAGAGGTCGGGTCTGGCCTGTTGCTCTCAGGCCGCGTCGGGGCGCTCCTGCTGGGCCAGCAGGGTGGCCACCATCAGGCGCAGGGTGCGGCGGTCGCCACCGGCGGAGCGCCAACCCTCGATCCAGCGGATCAGGGGATGGAGCCCGTCGGGGCCGCCGCCCTCCGCCGGCTCCGCCGTGGTGTCGGCCGCTGGAGCGGCTGGGGGAGGGATGCCGAGGCGGGCGAGATAGGCCACCGCGTCATCCAGGCAGGAGCTGCCGGCACCAAAGCCGTCGAGGCATGGGTCGAGGGCAGCCATCAGAATCTCCAGCTCCGCAAGGCCAAGAGCGGGCAGGGGCTCGTCTGGGGCCATCGGGGCGCACCGGAACACGCCCCAGCATGCCCCCGCCGCGGCGGCGACGCAGCACCGTCGCCGCTTGCCGCCTCGCCGGCTCTCCTAGGCTCCAGGCAACGCGTCTGCCTGGCGTGCTGAAACTCACCCTGCAGCTGCTCGTCTGCCTGACCATCGGCCTGCGCTGTGCAGCCCTGTTCGGCCACCTGCGCCGCGCCTGGATCGCCGATGGCCTCACCGCCGAATTTCAGCGGGAACTGCGCCGCCGCGGCCTGTTGATTCGCACACCGGCCCACCCCGCCGACTGAGGAGCAGGGTGGAGACCCCGGTGGCCCGTGCCCGCCCCTGAGCCGATCGATCCGACTGGGCCATGGCGGCCGGCTGGCCTCGGCGCCGGATCCGCCCCTTGAGGTCGATACGGCGTGATCCTGGCGATCAGGAGTGTGGAAAGTGCTGATCAGGCAACGTCTTGGTCGTGGCTCCGTTCGGCTTGCCGCTCGCTTGGGGAGAACGCCAAGGCCCCCTGCCGCTGCTGCAGCCGGCATGGGCAGCAGGGCTCGACAGCCGCGGCAGAGTATGCAGCTCATGACTCTCGTGAGCGGAACATCAGGCGGAAGTGGCGACTGCTGCGATCGGCATTGCGATCAGCACTGCAATTACGACTGCAACGATCGTTTTCCAAAAGTTGCCTTTAGACCTCCACGCTGTCTGCCATCAAGGCGAGGAAGGCGCCGAACCGGTCGCGATGGGCGAGGCTGGGGTCGAGCTGGACGCGTCCGGATAGCAGAGCGCATGCATGGAGGCGAGCAATTCCCTGCCTTTGGCGTTCTGCCGCCTCAGCTGCTCGGTTTCGTTCTCGATCTGCTCGCTCTCTTTCTTGATCTGCTCGGATTCGCTCCTCAGCCGCACGATGTCGCTCTCGATTTGCCTCGTGCGCCTCTCGCTTGCGGCGATTCTCAGATCTTCGTCGAGAATCTTCATCTCGACGTCGGCAAGTTTGCTCTCGTAATCGGGATCGCGTCGCCAATTGAGCATCGACAACCACAAGCGCCAGCGAGGCAGCGATGAGCCAGACGCCCCATTGCTGCTGCAGGGGGATGGAGCGATCGGCGAGGGTGATGTGGTCATAGGAGGAAAACAGAGCGATCAGGGCGATCACGGTGCCGCCGAGGGCCTCCAGCAGGCCTTGGCGATCCAGACCCAACCACGGGCGGAGCGAGGCGGGGGCGGACGGCGGCAGGGGCGGCGGTTTTGGTTGTTGCCGTAGAGGAGATGGGGGTGTTTCTGGGTTGGATTCTGCCTCGGTTGGACTGGGATCGGCTGGATCGGGATCGGCAGGGAGAGGTTCGCCGGGCATGGCTGGCAGCGGCGCGATCTATCAATATAGTACAGGCGTTCTTGCGGAGGGGGCAGCGCGTCGGATGGCGATTAACTCTCGGCCATGGCTTCAAAGCCTGCCCCACGGAATGGGGGCGCCAGTTGCGGCTTTTCCAAGGGGCTCCGCGGCCTGGAAGTCGTTCGTGGCGCGAATGGGTGCAAGTCGATCAGCGCCCTGTCGTCGCCAAAGCGATCCAGGTGGTGGGCTTCGGACAGGCCGAATTGGTGCTTGACATCGTCTGCATCTAGGCCAGCAGATTGTCCCATCCTTATCACTACGCGTGGAGAATCAGGCTGTCCTCGGTCTGCACCTGGATGGTACGCCCGAGTTCATGCGCAGAGATGAACAGCTTCGTTAGCGACGACCCAAGCGCTGGCGGCATTAGCGCCGCGATCCTGGTTGTAGTGCTCCGCCGTTCCACCGAAGCGAGCCCTCGGGTGGCCAACGCCTCCCGAACCTCCTGCCTCTGGACCAGCACGGACACGCCCCCCAACGCCTCCAGCTGCTAGCACAGGTGCTGTATCGCGGGCAGCAGCCCAGGGTGATCAGGGCCAAGGTTCAATGGGCATAGCGATGCAGCAGGTCTTTCATCGTGTTAGCGGCGGCGAACGCTCCAGCACGCCGAGATGGTCAGGGTTGGCTGTGCTGGCGGCCGCTTTTGGGCAGCTGAAGGTTCGGCTCTCCACAATGGGGGCCAGGGATGTTGAAACGACAGTTGCGCCCCCTTTCGCACCGCCTTTGGACACGCCGGGCCTGGGTCGCCTCCGTGGTGGTCGTGGTGCTCATGGGGGCTGCCTTGGGGGAGGCTGCAGGAGCAAGCCAGACGGAGGGGAAGGCCGCTGCTGGAGCCACGGCCACGGCTCCAGCCACAGGACCTGCCACGGCCACGGCGCCGGCTGCGGCTTCGGCGAGCAAAGACAGCCAACCGTTGCTGGAGTTCGCCCGGCAGATGGGAGCTCCGGGTTGGTTGCTGTCCGCAGGCACGGCGCTAGTCGCGCTGTTTTTTCTTGGGGAACCGATCCAGAAGAACTACAAGGCCTGGCGGCAGGGACTAGGCCTCAAGGGAGAGCCCGGCCCATCGGCGTCCACCACCGTGGTGCCTGCCGCAGTTGCGCCGCCACCGCCATCGGTGCCCCAGCCGCCTGTGTTGCCCAAACCTTCCTCAGCCGCTCCCGCGCCATCCCCCAGCCAACCCCTCACTCCAGCCGGGGCGGTCGCAGCCGCTGCGGCCCCACTGCCGGGGCCAACCAGCGCCGGGCGCCCAGCCGCTGGCAGCTTCACCTTGGTCCTGATGGAGCGCTGCCGCGACAACCCCTTCGGGGATCGCGGCCGCATCAGCAATCCCAGCCGCTTTTTTGACCGCGAGGACTTGCTGCGGGACATTTTTGTGGAGTTGCGAAAGGGCTCCAGCCTGTCGCTGGTGGGGGAGTCGCAGATTGGCAAGTCGTCTTTGCTGGCGATGGTGAAGCACCAGGGGCCCACGGCGCTGGCGGGCACGGGGAAAAAGTTCATTATGATCGACATGCAAACGATTCGGGATGAGGCGGAGTTTTTTGAGGCTCTCTGTGCTGAATTGGGTCTGGGGCAAACCCTGCGTGGACTCCGCCTTAAACGCGCTCTCCAGCACCAGCAGATGGTGGTTTGCCTGGATGAGATCGAAAAGATGACCCATCCACAAGCGTTCAGCTGGGAGCAGCGAGCGGAGTTGCGGGGCCTGGCGGAAGGGCAGGATGCACCCCTCAGCCTGGTGATCGCCAGCCGTTCGCCCCTGAGCGACTTGTTCCCCGACAATCCCCGTGAAACCTCCCCCTTGGCGGGCCTTTGCGGGCCGCCCTTCAGGGTGGGGCCCTTTTCGGAGGCCATCAGCGGAGCCTTTCTGCGCTCACGCCTGCTCGGCCATGCCGTGCAGTTCACCGAGGGGCAGATTGCTGGGCTTCACGAGCAGAGCCAGGGGCACCCCGGCAGATTGCAAAGCATGGCGGCGGAGCTCTACCGCCAGCTGGTTCGCTGACGCTCATGCCCACCTTTCCCCCCTATCCCCCTGGGTTGCCGCGTTGCCTTGATCCTTGGAAGATCCGCCACTGGTTGCTGGTGATTTATTGGGTGTTCTTTCGGCCCAGTGCGCTGAAATGCTATCTCTATCAGGTGGACCCTGAATTTTATCGCAATTCCCGGAGAAGGCCCGGGCAATGGTGGTCTTGGCTGGGCAGAATGCGGATCCGCAATTTGATGCTCACGGCATTATTGGGCTCGCTGGTGATTGGCATTGTGTGGTGGAATCTGGCTTCAGTCTTCCCAGGCCCCCCGCTCCCAGAGGATGTTGCCCCGGCCATAAATGCATTGACCAGCATGGCTTTCATAAAAGCATTGACCGGCATGGTTTTAAGTGCGCTCTTGATTGTGGCCTTGGTTGTGCCCTTAGGGGTGGCCTTCATTGGGGCTTCAGTTGTGGCCTACGGTGTAGCCAGAGCTGTGGCCTTGCTTGTGACCATAGCTGTGGGGTTGAAAGTATACCTAAATATGTTGATGGCCATGTTTACGGGATTCGCAGCAGCCATCGATGGTGGGTTCCTCTATGGCTACTGCGTTATGGCCTTCTATTTGAGCGACATTGTGGCTTGCCTTGTAGGCTTAGGTGTCGCCTACGGCGTCGTCTACGGTGTAGCCGAAGTTGTGGTCTTGGTTTTGGCCTTCGCTGCGGCCTTCGTTGTGGCTCCAGCTCTGGCCATAGAACTAATTCGTGTTTTTAAATCAGAATCAGGCTCTTTGTTTGCCTTCGCCTTCGATCTGAGGCGCATTGTTTTTCTTCTGAAGTACTACGGTGTGTACTACGATGTGCCCTTCGGTGTGACCATTTTATTGGGCAGCCTCAGAGTTCCATTTTACCTGTTCCAAGGGTTGGTCTGTCTGTGGATTCCCTGGGGCGCAACTCACCCCATTTGGTGGGATGACTACGCGATCCTGCCGTTTCTGGGGATCAAGCAGGAGATCAACCGGGTCTGGATCGGGGGAGAGGAGGCTGGCTTGGTGCGCCTGGCGCCCCTGGCGGGCAATCCCTTTCAGCGTTGGGTGCTGCAGCGGGCTCTGGTGAACCAGCTCAACACCTCCGCGGCTCCTATCCAGTTCCTCTACAGACTGTTTCGCTTGGAGGCGCTGCAGGTTTATGCCAACCCGCCTCTAACCCCAGGCGAGTGGGAAAAGTTCCCCTCCGTGTGCCAAGTGTTCCTTGCTGAGCTGGGTGGGCTGGGGATGCAGCAGGCACAGGGCCTGCAAAGGCTGGTGTTGCGTTTAACCCAACCCCTGCGTGCGGCAACTCCCGCCCCTCTCGCTGATCTGGCAGGCCTGATGCTGGTGTTGAACGTGCAAAGGGCTTCTACTGGCACCGGTGAAGTTGCAAGCCAAGCCATCGATCTTGACCGCCACACGGCAGGCCTTTCCGCCCTCTCTTCCTATCCCGGCGGCACCGAGATTGTCCAATCCTTCGCCGCACTGACGACCTTTCAGCGGGCTGCCTCATTGGCCGATCTTGCCGCGGCAGAGAGCTCCCTGGCGGGTCTGCCAAGCGCCGCCGAGGCGATTCGGCCTGAGGTGATCGAGGCGATCGGCCGGTTCGTGGCGATCGGGCGCGATGTGGCCGTGGCCTTGGCCGCGTCCAGCCGTTTGAATCAGCTGGCGGCCCTGGGGCGAGCCAGTGAAGCCCTCGATGGGCTCGGCACCTTCATCGAATCGGGGGTGCACCTGCCCGAGCAGAGTTGGCTGCGCCGCATTCAGCAGCACTGGCTGAGCCTGGTGAGCCAGGGCAGCGGCAAGCTCGGCCACCAGGTGGAGCGCTCGCGCCGCCATGTGATCAATCCCTATGTGGCGGGCAATCCGGTGCTGGGCAGCTTGTTTGTGGGGCGTGAGGAAATCCTGCGCCAGCTGGAGGAGCTGTGGCTGAATCCGGCGCAGGTGGATTCGGTGGTGCTGTATGGCCATCGACGCATGGGCAAGTCGTCGATCCTCAAGAATCTGCCCGATCGCCTCGATTCGGCGCGCAACTGGGTGGTGCAGTTCAATCTGCAGACCGTGAACCGCGCCAACACCGGCAGCCTGCTCTACGACCTGGCCTTGGCCATGGGCGAGAAGCTGCCGCGCACCCCAGCCAGCTCCCTCAACCTGCCGCATGAGACGGCCTTCCAGGCCAACTTCCAGCGGGCGTTCAACCAGTGGCTGGATGCCCTCGAGCCATGGCTGGCCAACCACCGTTTCATCGTGGCGATCGATGAATATGAGTTGCTGGAAGCCGCCATGGCCGCCGGCCAAGTGGATCCGGAACTGATCCCTTACCTGCGGGGCGTGATCCAATCTCGCCCCTGGTTTGTGTTGGCCCTGGCAGGTCTCTATACCCTGCAGGAAAAATCTGAGGATTACTGGCATCCCCTGTTTGCCAGCATCAAGCCGCGCAAGGTGAGCTTTCTCAGTGCCGCCGCCACGAAGCGCTTGCTCACCCAACCCACGGACGACTTCCCGCTGGATTACAGCCCGGATTGCCTCGCTGAGATCGTGCGCCTCACCGCTGGCCAGCCCTATCTGGTGCAGTTGATCGGCCAGAATCTAGTGGGCCACTTCAATCGCCAGGTGTATGAAGGCCAACGGGATCCCGATCAGCCTTTGGCGCTGGAGGATCTGGAGGCGGTGACCCACTCGCCCAGCTTCTTTGAAGATGGCGCCGCCTATTTCAATGGCGTTTGGGCCCAGGCCGACGCTGAACCGCTTGGCCAGCAGGCGATCCTGCACGCCCTCGCCCCCGGGCCCGCCAATCGAGAGGCGCTCGCCAGCCGCACCGGCCTGGCGGCAGCCGCTCTGGGCGCGGCCTTGCACACCCTGGAGCAGCATGATGTCGTCCGAAATGGCGGCGAGCAGGGCTATGGCTTCACCGTGGAACTCATGCGCCTGTGGGTTCTGCAGCGTCAGGCGGGAGGCCTCAATCCCGCTGAGGGTGGCGCACAAGCGGGGTGACTGGCTGAGCGCGGTGCGCAAGCCGGTTGCGTGGCGGCATTGGGGACCAGCTGAACCAGCGCTGCTGGGTTGGCCTCCAGGCGCCAGGGATATTGGCTGATTCCAGATCAGCAACCTTGCTCCCAATGGTGCGGCTTGGTTCTCGACACCCCTGGGCAGCCCAAAGCCGGCTGGCTCAGCGGGTCTGCCGACGCGGCAGCGTCAGGTGATGGACCGCATGAATCACCACACCCCAGAGTTCGGTGTCGTCGGCCGCGAGCGCCAGAGGCGGCGTGCAGCCATCGCTGGCGACCAGGTGCCAGCCGGTGGCGGCCCCGGCTGAGCCCCCACCGGCCCCCCGCTGCAGGCGGCGCACAACAAAGGAGCCCCCGTGGGTGGCCACCACCACCAGGCCGGCCCGGGCCCGCACGCTGCGGTCAATCACCAGGAGATCGCCGTCAAGGATGCCGTCACCGGCCATCGCATCGCCGCGGACCCGCATGAAAAAGGTGGAGAGGGGGCGGGGAATCAGCTCCAGGTTGAGATCGATGCGGGTCTCGGCGTAGTCGTCTGCCGGACTGGGGAAGCCCGCCGAGATGGCCGTGGGCGCCAGGCCGCAACGCAGGACTGGCCCGGCCGCGGACGGCAGCGGCACGGGAACACCGGCCGGCAGGGCCTCGAAGGGCCCGTCGCCGCGCCCGTCGCCCACACGACGGCGGCGGCGGCGGCGCTGGCTGGGGGTGAAAGCCGCCGGCGCCGGCGAGCTGGGCGGGGGCGGCGACGGGGGCAGGGACGGGGGCAGGGACGGCGAGGAGGGGCTGGTCATGGCGGCATTCACCGTGGCGAGGCGGGGGCACCAGGGGGCCGGGGCACCGGGGCGTTCCGGGAAGGGTGCTGCGGCAGGGGCAGGGAGGCCTGCGGATGCCGCTGGGGCTGGTGTCCGCCATCGCTGCCGGGAAGATCGGGCGGCCCAGGGGGGAGCGGCGCGGTGGGAGCGCCAGGAAGGGGTGGAGCGGCGCAGGCCCCCTGAAACAACTGAAACGCGAGACACTGGAGTCGAAGCCAGCTGAACGCAAGCCAGCTGGACTCAGAACACCTGGACTCAAACCAGCTGGACTCAAACCAGCTGGACTCAAGCCAGCTGAACCCAATCCAGCTGGACCCAATCCACCAAGGCCCGAACGATCCGAGGGAGCCATGACAAGCGCGCCCAGCAGCGACCCACGCCATGGTACACCAGTACTATCAGGGCAGGGTGTGGTGCCCGGGCCGGCCGCAGAGGCCCTGATCGCCCGCTTCGGACTGCAGCTCCATCCGGAGGGCGGCTGGTTCCGAGAGCTGTACCGGGCCGAAGGGGCGGTGCAGCGCCAGTGGGATGGCCAGCAGCGCTCCGGACTCACCCTGATCGTCTATCTGCTGCAACGGGGCGAAAGAAGCCGCTGGCATCGCGTGCGCGGCTCCGATGAGATCTGGCTGCATGCCGGCGGAGCCCCCCTCGACCTCTGGGCCCTGCCACCCGAGGGGGGCCAGGCGCGGCTGCTCGGTCTGGGATCACTGACAGAAGAAGGGCCCGGGGGCGGCGGCGCAACAGGGGGGAGCTGCGGCCCGATCGCGGAGCCGAGGCCGGAGGCGGCGGGGGGCAACGCGGCCAACGGGGAGGAGAACGGGGACGGGGACGAGGGCGGCGACCAGCCCAGCCGGGTGATCAGGGCGGACTGGTGGCAGGCGGCCCGCAGCCGCGGCGACTGGAGCCTGGTGCACTGCGCCGTGGGGCCGGGATTCGCGTTTGAGGACTTCGAGATCCTGGCGCTGCAGCCTGCGGCGCAGCGTCCGCCGGGAGCCCGGGAGGATCTGCTTTAGAACCCTGTCAGCAAACCTCAGCGAGCAGACCGACAGGGCGATGGCATGTCCCGATTGCGGCAGCTGGTCGGTGAAGGCGGACCGGGGACTCTCAGGGCGCATGGTCTGCGGACGCTGCGGCAGGCCACTCGGTCTCGGCAGCCCGTCCCGCCGGCGGAGGGCGGGACGGCGCCCCGGATGGACGGAGCGGCCCTCCATGGCCGTGGCACTGGCGCTGCTGCTGGCCTGCGGCGCCCTGGTCACGGCGGCGGTGGAGCAGCTGGCCCCGAGGACCACCCCCAGCCCAGGGCTGTTGCCATCCCCTGACAGGGATGATCCCAAAGGGAAGGAATCGGTGAAAATGATTCGAAACATTGCGAGGTAGGTCTCGATGGCACCCAACAATCCCCTTGCCAACCTGGCCTCCATGAGCATTCGCCAGCTGCGCGATCTGGCTCGCAATCTGGGCATTCGCCGCTACAGCTTCTCCGACCGCGACGAGCTCTCAGAGGCCATCAGCTCCCGACTGCCTGGCGGCGAAGAGGAGGGTGTGCCTCTTGCCGTCAGTGAGGAGATCGACGCCAACCTGGCCGCGATCGAGGCCGAAATGGCCCCCGCCACCAGGCCCGCCGCCCAGACCCGGGTCGTGTTCCTGCCCCGCGATCCCCAATGGGCCTACGTGTTCTGGGAGATCGCCGAGGACGACCGCAGCGATGCCATCGCTCAGGGTGCCAACCAGCTCTGCCTGCGGGTGGCCGATGTGACCGGCCTGGCCGGCGGCTCCTCCCATCCCCACACCCTCCAGGAGGTGGTCGTCGACGCCCACGCCACTGAGTGGTATCTGCCAGTCCCCCTCTCCGATCGCGACTACCGGGTCGAACTCGGCTTCCGTAAGGCGTCCCCGGCCGGCGGCTGGATCTCCCTGGCCTTCTCCTCGGTGGCCCGGGTGCCAGCCCTCCACCCCTCCGAGCAGATCCTCGATCAGTTCATTCCCTTCTCCCTCGAAAGCGTTCCCACCTCCTTCGTCTCCCCCGTGGAGCCCGCCGACGTGGGTCTTCACGAGCGTCTGTACCAGAGCGCAACCTCCCGCTGGCGCCGCCTCGGCCGTGGCTCGGAGGCCTTCCATGAGCTGGAGGATTCGGCCTTCGGCGATTCGGCCCTCTCCGCTTCCGGTCTGGGTCTGTGGGAATCGGGTCTGAGCGAGTCCGGGGCCGGTCTGGGGGCCCGCCAGCGCTCGTTCTGGCTGGTGGCCGATGCCGAGCTGATCGTCTACGGCGCCACCGACCCCTCGGCCCGTCTCACGATCGGCGGCGAAGACGTGCCCCTCTCTCCCGAAGGCACCTTCCGCATCCAGGTGCCCTTCCGCGATGGCCAGCAGGTGTATCCGATCGAGGCCGTGGCCGCCGACGGTGAGCAGAAGCGCAACATCACCCTCGAGTTCCGCCGCACCACCCCTGCCGCCAACGTCAACACCCGCGAGGCCGCCGTTCCCGAGTGGTTCTGATCGATCCCTGGGCGCCGGTTCGTCCGCTGATCCCCTCCAAAGGCCCGCCCCCGTGGCGGGCCTTTTTTTGGTGGGAGTCTCAGGACGCTGACGGCAGATCCCGGCCCAGCTCCAGCAGACGCGGATCGTCAACGCCACTGAGCAGCCACGGCTGCTCCTCCGGGGCCAGCCCCTGAATCGCCTGCAGCTGCCGCTCCAGCACCGCGGCATCGGCCTCGGAGGGATCACCACCGGCCCGCTGCCGCACGGCAATGCGCCGGCGGGCCTCGGCGACGCTGACCGCGGGGGCCAGGATCCCGAAGCCGGCGCCCGCCTCTTGGGCCAGGGCGCGGTAACGGTCCCGTTGATCGCGCCGCAGAAAGGTGGCGTCGACCACCACCGCCAGCCCGGCCGCCAGGGCGGCGGCGGCGGCACCGGCCAGCACCGTGCTGTAAAGGTGCTCGCCCACGGCCGGGGTGTAGGGATCGCCCTGAAGGGGCGGCGACGGGCCGCAGCCCCACCGGCCGAACAGACGCCGCCGCTCCAGATCGGAGCGCAGCTGCAGCCAACCACGGCCGCGCAGGATCGCAGCGGCATGGCTCTTGCCCGACCCCGACACCCCATGGGTGATCAGCAGCGCCCCACGCCGGGGGGCCATGGCCTGGCGGGCGGCGGCAAGGTAGGCATCGAGTTCGGCCAGCAGCGGTCCGCTGCCGGCAGCGGGACCCTGCTGCTCCAGGCGCAGGGCGGCCACCTTGGCCCGCACCAGAGCCCGGTAGGCCCCATACCAGGGCAGCAGCGGCAGACCGCCGTAATCGCCACCCCATTCCAGCCAGCCCTGGAGCAGCCGCCGTGCCATCGCCGGCTGGCCCCGCTGACGCAGATCCATCAGCAGAAAGGCCAGGTCGCTGAGGGGATCGATCCAGCGCAGGGCCTCGCTGAACTCGATGCCATCGAACACGGTGATCCGGCCGCCGTGCAGGGCCATGTTGCCGAGGTGAAGATCGCCATGGCACTCGCGGATGTGGCCCAGACTGTGGCGACGCTGGAGGAGGGGGCGCAGCCGCCCGTGCTCGGCCCTGGTCCAGGCGATCAGGCCGGCCTGATCGGCCGGCAGGCGACCGCAGGCCCGCAGCGACTCGAAGTTGGCCAGGGCCGGCTCCAGCACCCGCTCCGCCGTGCCCCAGGGCCCATCTGGGGGCATGGCAGCGGCGGCGGTGTGAAACACCGCCAGATCGCGGGCCAGCTGATCCAGCAGCGCCTCGCTGACCGCGCCCCGGGCCAGGGCCTGCGGTAGCAGATCCCGCTGCTGGAACTGGCGCATCCGCACAGCCGTCTCGATCGGCGGGCCGCTGCCGTGCAGGGAGGCGCGCTGAACGGGGCCGCGGATCACCGCCAGGTCGAGATAAAGATCTGGGGCGAGCCGTCGGTTGAGGCGCAGCTCCTCCTCGCAGCAGTGGCGGCGGCGCTCGGGGGTGCTGAAGTCGACGAAGCCGAACTGGACCGGCTTCTTCACCTTGTAGGCATAGCGGCCGGTGAGGAAGACCCAGGAGATGTGGGTCTCGAGCAGCTCCACACGGGCCACCGGATGGTCGTAGGCGGCGGGATCGAGCAGGGCCCGCACCAGATCGTCCATCGCCGGTGCGATCCGGGGGCTGGCCCATTCAAGCCGCAAACCACGCTGGCGGGTCATGGACCCGGATTCCGTCCGCCAAGCCTGGCCCAGGCAGGGGGAGATCGGGGGCGGAGCGGCCTCGCACCGACTGGAACGGAGCGGCGGCGGCTTCTAGCCTGGGGTGGCCGCCACCGCATCGATGGCCGATCCCCAACCCCGCCGTCCCCCCTGGCTGCAGTGGCTGATCCTGCTCACCTTCCTTTGGTCGTCCTGGCAGCTGGCCGGTTTTTGGTTGGAGCGCCTGCACGGCTGAGGGGCTGACCCAAGGCGGCGCGAACGATTCGCACCAGCCCGCCGCTGAGCAGCAGCAGGGCCAGCACCGCCAGGAGAGCGACCGCCAGAACCCCGCCCAGCTGCAACAGCCCGAGCCCCAGGCGGCTCAATCCGCCGATCAGATCGGCGATCGCCTTGCTCACCAGCAGCAGCCCATCGAAACGCTGGGGGATGGCCATCAGGCCGGCCAGAAGCGAACCGCCAGCGGCGCTCAGCCCCAGGCCCACGGCCAGCTGGTGCCAGCGGGCCGTGGCGCGCCGTCGGCGGCGGGCCTGGGGCCGGCTGCCGGGTGGCCGCTGAGCGACGGGCGGGGTCTGGCCTGCCAGGCCGGGTGACGGCAGCTCGATCAGCGGGCCCCCGTCGCCGATCGGGCCGGAATCAGAGCTCCAGGGCATGGCCGGCACTGCGCATCCAGCGTTCGAACTCGATCAGCACCAGCTCGTTGGGGCAGTCGATCAACGACAGCTGGTACACCGTGCAGTCGCCGTGGCCGCCATGGTGCAGGGAGAGGTGAAAGTCGTCGCCGCTGAGGCCGCAGACCTCCGGATCGCTTCGGACCACCACATCGAGGGCAGCTCCGAGCCGGGTGACGCGCCGACGCAGTTCCGACCAGGTCATCGCCATCACTCCGCCCAGCCAGGTTCCAGGCCAGTGTGAACCCAGGGCCGCGGGCGTCAAGCGCTCCGGGGAGGGTTTGGGCGGCGACCCAGGGCAGGGATTGGAGGGGAACGGGGCTAAAGGGCTGGCTTCGCCGGCGGGGTGGCCGCCGGGGCCGGGGATCGGGCCGGTGGGGGTGGCAGCAGGACGGCCAGGGAAGCGGCCAGGGCCAGGGCCGCGACCCCACCCAGGGGAGCTGCAAGGCGGCGCCTCAATGGCACGCGGCGGATCAGCTCGCGGGCCCGCAGGGGACGCTCCGGCACCTCGGGCAAGGCCAGCCGAACCCTCGGGTCGAGGCGCAACCGGTCGAGGGCCCGGACCAGATCGGCCAGCTCAGCATCGTCGAGATCGACGTCCAGGCTGCCCCCTCCCGGCTGGCTGCTGACCAGCTGCAGGCGATGGCGCCCCTCCTCGCCGGGTCCGAGGCGAACGGGATCGGATCCGAAGGCGCGGCCAACCCCGCTGACCAGATGGCGGGCGTAGGGAAGGGTGGCGGCGATCAGCGCCTCGAGATGGTGGCGCTCGCCCTCAAGCTCCGGACGGCCGGGCCAGCGCAGGGTCCAGCGGGTCAGGATGCCGAGATCCTCACTGCTTTGACCGGCGGAGAGATCAGGCAGACCCTCGACCCGCAGCTGGCAGCTGGGCTGGTCGTAGGCCAAGGTCTTCTGAAGCGGGGATCGGGAGAACATCGGGATCAGGCCGCGGCATCGAGAAGACTGGCCTGGAGCCGGCCATAGCCTCCGGGCCCGGCGATCAGGGCGAGGGCCTGGATCATCTGGCGCCGCTCCTCGGCACCATCCTGGGGATCCAGCAGCTTCTGCACGGCGCTGCGGCGGGGGTTCATCCGTTCCCGGAGCAGCTCGCCCAGACGGGTCTCAAACAGCTGCCAGCGCTGGGCCTGGAGATCAGCCGGTTCGCTGGCGGAGAGCAGGGTGCGCAGCATCGGGTAGAGCCGATCGGCCATGGCGCAGAGAATGCGCATCAGCCCCTCGGCGTCGTTGGGGGTGAGGGAACCACGACGACAGGCGCGGCGCATCGGATTGTGGCAGCGGCGCTTCCAGAGCTCCACCCGGTTGGGGAAGCGATCCTGGAGGCCAAGGCTGGCGCTGAGCCAGACCATCGCCTCACCGCCGTTGTAATCGAGGGATTCAAGGCAGAGCAACAACAGATCAAGCCGCTCCACCCCTCGCCGCGGCAGCACGGGGGCCGCTGGCGGGGGAGCGCCGACGGCGGCGGTGACGGGAGCGGCGAGGGTCGCCGGAGAAGCAGAGGCCTGGACCATGGCTGCGATGATGGCAGCGTCAAGCCCGATCCGTCACCTGGCGGCACCGGCTCGGTGCCTGTCCGCTGCCGCAGATCCGGTGTCCATCACCCAGCAGGCCCGATGAGCAACGCCCCCGGATCCGGTTCCGCGGCCCCGGCACCCGCAGCCCAGGATCCCTCTGCCAGCGAGGGCGATCGGCTCGATCTGCGCGATTGGGTGCGCGCCTACCCGGACTTCCCCAAGCCCGGAATCCTGTTCCGCTGCATGATGCCGCTGCTGCGCGATCCCCGCGGCTGGCAGGAGATGGTTCGGCAGATGGGCGGCGTCTGCGAACGGCTGCAGCCGGAGCTGATCGTGGGAATCGAGTCGCGGGGCTTCCTGGTGGGCACCGCCCTGGCCACCGCCCTGGCCCTTCCCTTCGCGCCAGTGCGCAAGCCGGGCAAGCTTCCCGGGGAGGTGCAGGGGATTGATTACAGCCTGGAATACGGCAGCGATCGGCTCGAGATCCATCGCGACGGCTTCGAGCAGGGCCCGCGGGTGCTGATCGTCGACGACCTGCTGGCCACCGGCGGCACCGCCGCCGCCACGGCCCAGCTGGTGGCCCAGGCCGGCGGCGAGGTGTGCGGATTCGGCTTCGTGATCGAGCTGGCCGACCTGGGGGGCCGGGCCAAGCTGCCGGAGGGTGTGCCGGTCGAATCGCTGATCGTTTACAGCTGACCGGCAGCTGCCAAGCGGCTGCAGCGACAGGGCGGAGGGCCTGGACCGGCCGCCCCGCACAGACGTCCTGGGAGCCCTAGGGCTAGGGCTGGCTGTCCTGCCAGGCGAGCACCTCGTCGAGCTGCTCCAGGCTGATCAGCCCGAACCGCCAGAGAACCACCGGCAGCGGCGCCTGCTCCGCCTGGGATTGGCGCAGACCCAGCGCCAGGGCGCTCTCGCTGAGGGCCAGCTGGTGCCGCAGGAAACGCAGCAGCTGAGCCGACGGGACCGGCTGGGGGGTGGTGCTGATGACCATGGCGCCAGGCTGGCAACGGCTCAGCGGCGGCGCAAGTCGGGAAGCCCATCGGTCATCACCGCGAGGCTGATGCGACGCAGCGGTGCGGCCCGCCGCAGCAGGGCCAGGGCCGGGCGACGCACCAGCAGGGCCAGCGGATGGCGGGTGGAGAACAGGCGCACGAGCAGGTCGGTGCTGGTGAGGATCAGCAGCAGATCCGGCCAGCGACGCAGACCGTAGGCCCGCCCGATCCGACCGGGCGCCAACTGGCCGCCGGCGGCCCTCAGGGCCAGCCGATGCAGCACCGCCACGTCGCGCCAGCACAGGTTGAGCCCCTGGCCACCGACCGGATGGCAGCGATGGGCGCTCTCCCCCACCAGCACGGTGCGGCCACGGCTGAGTCGATGGGCCAGCATCCAACCGACCGGGAAGGTGCGCGGCGGATCCGGCAGGGCATCGGGCTCCAGTTCCGAGGGCAGCAGGGCCGTCAGAGCATCGAGAAACGCGGAGGGGGCGAGGGCTTCCCGCCGGCGCTGCCTGGCCGTGGGGGCGCTCCAGACCAGCTGGAAACGGCCCTCCCCGAGGGGTAACAGGGCGGAGGGTCCTTCGGGGCGGAGCAACTCCCAGGCGGTGCCGGGGGCAGCGCCGCGCAGATCGACCTCGGCGGTGAGGCAGCTCTGGGTGTAGGTCCAGCCCCAGCAGCGAATGCCCAGGGCATCACGGGCCGGGGAGGCGGGGCCATCGGCGGCCACGATCAGATCCGGCGGCGATTCCGGGAATGGCGGCTCAGCCGCGGGGCGATCGAGGGAGGCGGCAGCGGAGGGCCGCCGATCGAGGCGTTGCCGTTCGAGACCAGAGCCCTCCCCAGGGGGCGTGGCAGCACGGCTTCGCCCAGCACCAGGGCCGGGCCCCGGATCGAAGCCGAGGGGGGGCACCAAGCCAGGAGCCAGTGACTCCCCCAGCCGCAGGGTGACCGCGGGATGCTGGGCCAGGCGGCTGAGCAGCAGGGCCATCAGCTGGCTGTGGCGACCGATCCAGCCCACCGGCTGGGGGCCGCGGCTGCGGGAGTCGGCCAGGTCATCGGGGTTGAAGGCGACCCAGCGATCCAGGGCGACATCCCGGAGACGCAGCTGGGTGAAGGGCACCAGCTGGGGAGCCAGGGACGACCAGAGGTCGAGTCGCTCCAGCAGGCGACGGCTGGACTGGGTGAAGGCGTAGGCCCGACGGCGCCCTTGCAGGGCCTCGGCGCTGAGGGGATCGCGCAGCTCGACCCGCCAACCGGCCTGGGCCAGGGCCAGGGCCGCGAGGGCGCCGGTGGGGCCACCGCCGAGGACCCTGGCCCGCAGGGTGGGTTCAGCGCTGGAGGGCATGGGAACGGCGGACCAAAAGACAACGCCGCTGCAGAACCTGCAGCGGCGGGTGGAGACTCTGAATCGGGACCTGGAAGGCCCCGAACAAGGAATCAGCCGATGCCGAGCAAGCCGCGGGTGAAGGCTTCGCCGCCGAGGGCGAATTCGGTGGCGAGCAGGGCGATGAAACCGAGCATGGCCATGCGGCCATTCAGCTTTTCGGCGCGCTCATGGAAACCCCAGCCGCTCTCGGCGCTGACGACTTCCATGCGGGGCTCACTGGCGAAGGCGTTGAGCCGGCCGCCGTCTTCGGTGGTGACGGTGGCGCCGCGGATGACGGCTGGAGCGGTGGAAGGAGAAGCAGCCATGTCGTTGCTTTGAGAAGTGTTACGGGAACTGTAACGCAATGTTGCGAACCTGGCAAGCGGCTCAGCGCAGGCGCCGCAGGCAGAGCTCCTCGAAGGCCGGGCGCAGCAGATAGGGGTACTCCCCCACCCACTCCTTGATCTGGGGCAGCCAACCGTCGCTGAGGGCCCCGATCCGGCTGAAGTCCTTCCGCTCGCTGAGCACCAGGGTGCGGATCACCATGCCCCGCCGGATCGCCTGGTGCCGCTTCTCCATCGGGAAGCGCAGCTGCCCCAGATAGCCCTCCTCATCCTCCAGCTCCAGGCACAGCCAGGTGCGCCGGTCCTCCACCAGCTCCAGTCGCCCCTCGCGGTTGGCCTGCTCGCGGCGGCTCTCCACCACCTCCTTACTGAACAGATCGGCCACCCGGCCTTCGAACAGGGCCGCGGCCGGATAGCGGCGCAGGGTGGCATTGCGACGCCCCGCCTCAACGATCGGCCCCCAGAGCATGTAGAGGATGAACACCACCCCCACCACCAGCATCACCGGCCCCAGGCGGCTGGAGAAGAGCAGGGTCTGGCTGATCAACAGCGTGATCACACCGCCGATCACGGAGATCAGCAGCCGCTGCAGCAGTCTGCGGGGATCGCCGCTGCAGGCGTTGAACTGGGGTCCGGTGGCCACCGCTGGAATCAGCCGTTCCAGCTCACCGGGGCGCAGGGGGATCAGCATCGTTCCAGTGTCCCGCGCTCCGCTCTCAGAGCAAGCGCTCCAGGCCATAGACCAGCCCATCGAGCTGGCGCACCCGCCGCACGGTGTGGAGCACGCCGGGCATGTAGGCAGAGCGATCGATCGTGTCGTGGCGCAGGGTATAGGTCTCGCCGGCGCCACCGAACAACACCTCCTGGTGGGCCACCAGGCCAGGCAGGCGCACCGAATGGAGCCGCAGGCCGCTGTCGCGACGGCCGCCCCGACAACCCACCAGGGTTTCGTGCTCCTCCACCTGGGGGGCGTTGAAGGTCTTGCCGAGCTCCTCGATCAGCTCGGCGGTCTTCAGGCAGGTGCCGCTGGGGGCATCGGCCTTGCGGTTGTGGTGCAGCTCGGTGAGCTCGCAGAAGTCGTAGAACCGGGCCGCCGCGGCCGCCGCCTGCTGCAGCAGCACCATCCCCACCGAGAAGTTGGGGATCACGGCGCCGCCCACCCCCGCCTTGACGGCGAAGACCGCCAGATCCTGCAGCTGCTCAGGGCTCAGGCCGGTGGTGCCGATCACCGGGTGCACGCCATAGGCGATCGCGCCGCGGCAATGGTCGTAGGCCACCGAGGGGTGGGTGAAATCCACCAGCACCGCCCCGCCGCCGGGACCGGCGGCGCGCACGGCCTGGCTGGCCTGGCAGAGGCTGCCCTCGAAGTCGGCGGTGATCGCCACCTCCAGCTCCCCAAGCCCCAGCTCCAGACCCACATCGGCCCCCTCCTTGCCGGGGCTGGTGTCGATCGCCGCCACCAGGGTGCAGTCGGCCGCATCCCGGACCGCTCGCACCACCTCAGCCCCCATGCGACCGAGGGCACCAGCCACCACCACCGCGATCGGGGCGGCGGCGGTCGGGGCGGCGCTCGGGGCGGCCGAGATGGGGCTGGCGGTCATGGCGGGCGATGGAACGGCAGTGGGGAGGCAGGAAGGAGGTGCCAGGCCCCCCAGCAGGAGGCGGGCCTGGTCGGGCTGGTCGGGCTGAGTCTGGAACTGGTCTGGGCCCCTGGGAGCGCCTGGGCCGCGGCCCCCCGCTGAGCCTATGGGCGGCAGCACCCTGGCCGGCTGGGGCGACGGCCCCCGGCCTGCCCCCCTGACAGCGGCAGGGGGGGGCTGGCGACGCGAACGGCGCCGAACCGGCGCCAGGACAAGGCTGCACCAGGGGATCAGGATGGGGCCAGCGGAGCCAGCGCGTAGGCCTTTGGATCTCACCCCACTCGGTGTCACCCTGCTGGCCGTTGCTGTGGTGATCGGCCTGGCCCAGCTCCTCGGTGCGCTGGCCCATCGCCTCGGTCAACCCCGCGTGCTCGGCGACATCGTCGGCGGCATCCTGCTGGGGCCGAGCCTGCTGGGGGCCTTGAAGCCCGACCTCTATGGCTGGTTGTTCAGCGCCCCGGTGCGGCTGCAGCTCAATGGGCTCGGGCAGCTGGGGTTGGTGTTGTTCATGGTTCTTGTCGGACTGGAGCTCAACCCCAGGCTGTTGCAGGGGCGCATGCCGCTGGCCAGCCGCATCAGCGTGGTGGGGGTGGTGCTGCCGCTGCTGCTCGGCCTGGGGTTGGCGGAGCGCCTCGAGGCCTGGTTTCCAACCCTGCTGCCCGGCGACCGCAGCGCCGCCGGCGCGCTGTTCCTGGGCACGGCGATGGCGATCACCGCCTTCCCGGTGCTGGCGAGCATCCTCAGCGACCGCCAGCTGCTCAACCAGCCCCTGGGTTCACTGGCGATCACGGCGGCCGCGTTGGACGATGTGGTGGGCTGGAGCCTGCTGGCGGCGGTGGCAGCCTTCAGCCGTTCCGGGTCGATGGTCGCCGCCCTGCCGATCCTTGCCGGGGTGGCCCTTTACGCCGGAGTCCTGCTGGTCGCCACCGCCCCCCTGCGGCGGCGACTGGAGCGCCGCCAGCACCAGCTCGAAGCCCTGTCCCCCTGGCTCGACACCCTGATCCTGGCGGGCGCCCTGCTGAGTGGGGTGATCACCGAGCTGCTGGGGGTGCACGTGATCTTCGGTGGTTTCCTCTGGGGGCTGGCCATGCCCCGCAGCGAGGCCCTACGGCACTGGCTCACCCTGCGGCTTGACACGGTGGTGCAGCGGCTGCTGCTGCCCCTGTTCTTCGCGATCAGCGGCCTCAACACCCGCATCGGCAGTCTCGACCGGCCGGAGCTGTGGCTGGCCGCCGCCCTGGTGCTGGTGGTGGCGGTGGCGGGCAAGTTCGGGGGCGTCTGGGCCGTGGCGCGCGCCAGCGGCGTTCCGCCGCGGGACTGCCAGGCCCTGGGCTGGCTGATGAACACCCGCGGCCTCACCGAGCTGGTGGTGCTCAACGTGGGGCTGTCGTTGGGGGTGATCACCCAGAACCTGTTCACGATGGGGGTGCTGATGGCCCTGATCACCACCGCCATGGCAGGGCCTCTGCTCAACCGTCTGGGCTACGACCGGGTGGGGGGTGCCGCAACGGCGCTCCTGTAACGCCTTCCCCGGAGCGCTCCCACCGACGGGCGCCCCTGCGTAGGCTGCTTCACATTGCTCAATCTCAGGCCGCATGTTCACCCAGGTCCGCTCCAGCAACCGCCGGGTCACCCCAGCGCCTGGCCAGGGCAGCGACGGCCGGGTGGTGATGAAGGCTGTGTACGTGGTGCTCGAGCCCCAGTACCAGAACGCCCTCACCACCGCAGCCCAGGGCATCAACGACCACAACGGCGCTCTGGCGATCGAGCTCAGCGGCTATCTGATCGAGGAGCTCCGCGATCCCCAGAACTACGCCGATTTCTGCGCCGACGTGGCGGCGGCGGATGTGTTCATCGCCTCGCTGATCTTCATCGAGGACCTGGCCCAGAAGGTGGTGGAGGCCGTGGCGCCCCACCGCGACCGGCTCAAGGCGGCGGTGGTCTTCCCCTCGATGCCCGAGGTGATGCGGCTCAACAAGCTGGGCACCTTCTCGATGGCCCAGCTCGGCCAGAGCAAGAGCGCCATCGCCCAGTTCATGAAGAAGCGCAAGGAGAAGGGAGGCTCCTCGGCAGGCTTCCAGGACGCGATGTTGAAGCTGCTCAACACCCTGCCGGCGGTTCTGAAATATCTGCCGGTGGAGAAGGCCCAGGATGCCCGTTCCTTCATGCTCAGCTTCCAGTACTGGCTGGGCGGTACGCCGGACAACCTGCGTAACTTCCTGCTGATGCTGGCCGATAAATATGTCTACCCCCGCGGCGACGCCGACCGCCCCGCCCTGGAGGTGGCCGATCCGGTGGTGTTCCCCGACCTCGGCATCTGGCACCCGCTGGCGCCGGCGATGTTCGAAGACCTCAAGGAATACCTCAATTGGAACACCAGCCGCAGCGACCTCTCCGAGGCGGCCCGTCGCGGTCCGGTGATCGGCCTGGTGCTACAGCGCAGCCACATCGTCACCGGCGATGAGGCCCACTATGTGGCGGTGATCCAGGAGCTCGAATACCGCGGCGCCACCGTGATTCCGGTGTTCTGCGGCGGCCTCGATTTCAGCAAGCCGGTCAATCAGTTCTTCTACGACCCCCTCAACCCCGAGGTTCCCCTGGTCGATGGGGTGGTGAGTCTCACCGGCTTCGCCCTGGTGGGCGGCCCGGCCCGCCAGGACCACCCCAGGGCGATCGAAGCCCTCAGCCGCCTCAACCGGCCCTACATGGTGGCCCTTCCCCTGGTGTTCCAGACCACCCAGGAATGGGAGGAGAGCGACCTGGGCCTGCACCCGGTGCAGGTGGCGCTGCAGATCGCCATCCCCGAGCTCGATGGCGCAATCGAACCGATCGTGCTGTCGGGGCGTGACGACGCCACCGGCAAGGCCCACACCCTTCAGGACCGGGTCGATGCCATCGCCGAGCGGGCGATCCGCTGGGCCTCGCTGCGGATCAAGCCCCGCGCCGAGAAGAAGCTGGCGATCACCGTGTTCAGCTTCCCGCCCGACAAGGGCAACGTCGGCACAGCCGCCTACCTGGATGTGTTCGGCTCGATCTTCCGGGTGCTGGAAGAAATGAAGGCCAAGGGCTACAACGTGCAGGACATACCCCGCACCCCCAAGGCCCTGATGGAGGCGGTGCTCAGCGATCCGGAGGCCCTGGCGGGCGCGCCAGAGCTGGCGATCGCCCACCGGATGAGCGTGGCGGAGTACGAACGGCTCACCCCCTATTCGCAGCGGCTGGAGGAGAACTGGGGCAAGCCCCCCGGCAACCTGAATTCCGATGGCACCAACCTGCTGATCTACGGCCGCCACTTCGGCCATGTGTTCGTGGGCGTGCAACCCACCTTCGGCTACGAGGGTGATCCGATGCGGCTGCTCTACTCCCGCAGCGCCAGCCCCCACCACGGTTTCGCCGCTTACTACACCTACCTGGAGAAGGTCTGGGGCGCCGATGCGGTGCTGCACTTCGGCACCCACGGCTCGCTGGAGTTCATGCCGGGCAAGCAGATGGGGATGAGCGAGAGCTGCTATCCCGACTCTCTGATCGGAGCCCTCCCCAACCTCTACTACTACGCCGCCAATAATCCCTCCGAGGCCACGATCGCCAAGCGGCGCGGCTACGCCTCCACGATCAGTTACCTCACCCCCCCGGCCGAAAACGCCGGCCTCTACAAGGGGCTCAAGGAGCTGGGCGAGCTTGTGGGCTCCTACCAGCAGTTGCGCGAAGGCAGCCGCGGCGTCCAGATCGTCAATGCGATCGTCGAAACGGCACGCCAGTGCAACCTCGACAAGGACGTGACCCTGCCCGAGGTCGATGGCGATCAACTCGACCTCGACGGCCGCGATGCGGTGGTGGGAGCGGTCTACCGCCAGCTGATGGAGATCGAGAGCCGGCTGCTGCCCTGCGGCCTGCACACGATCGGCAAGCCCCCCACCGCCGAGGAGGCGATCGCCACCCTGGTCAACATCGCGGCCCTGGAGCGGGAGGAGGAGGGGTTGCGCTCGCTGCCGGGGCTGCTGGCCGAGAGCCTCGGGCGCACGATCGCCGACGTCTACAAGGGCAACGACACCGGTGTGCTTGCCGATGTGGAGCTCAACCGTCGGATCACCGAGACCTGCCGCGCCGCCGTTGGCGCGATGGTCAAGGAGGTCACCGGCGCCGATGGCCGCGTCAGCCTGCGCCGCAATTTCGGCTGGTTCTTCGATCTGCTGGAGCGCTTCGGCATCAAGCTGCCCTCCCCCTGGCTGGCGGCCTGCCGGAGCGGCGGTTTCGCGGCGTTGGACCAGGCCGAGCTCGACAAGACCTTCGCCTATCTGCGCTTCTGCCTGGAGCAGATCTGCGCCGACATGGAGATGGAGAGCCTGCTGCGAGCCCTGGATGGCGAATACGTGCTGCCCGGTCCGGGTGGCGATCCGATCCGCAACCCCGGCGTGCTGCCCAGCGGCAAGAACATCCACGCCCTCGACCCCCAGTCGATCCCCACCCGGGCCGCCATCGCCGCCGCCAAGGTGGTGGTGGATCGGCTGATCGAGCGCCAGAAGGCGGAGCAGGGCAGCTGGCCGGAAACGATCGCCTGCGTGCTGTGGGGCACGGACAACATCAAGACCTACGGCGAGTCGCTGGCTCAGATCCTCTGGTTCATCGGCGTGCGGCCCGTGCCCGATTCCCTGGGTCGGGTGAACAAGCTGGAGCTGATCTCGCTTGAAGAGCTGGGCCGGCCCCGCATCGATGTGGTGGTGAACTGCAGCGGCGTGTTCCGCGATCTGTTCATCAACCAGATGGCCCTGATCGACCAGGGAGTGAAGCTGGCGGCCGAGGCGGAGGAACCGCTGGAGCTCAACTTCGTGCGCAAGCATGCCCAGGAGCAGGCGGCTGAGCAGGGGATCAGCCTGCGCGATGCCGCGACGCGGGTGTTCTCGAACGCCAGTGGCAGCTACAGCTCCAATGTGAACCTGGCGGTGGAGAACAGCACCTGGGAGGAGGAGGGCGAACTGCAGGAGATGTATCTCTCCCGCAAGACCTTCGCTTTCAATGCTGACAATCCCGGTGAAATGAATCAGAATCGTGAAGTGTTCGAGTCGGCGATGAAAACCGCCGATGTGACCTTCCAGAACCTCGACTCGGCCGAAATCTCGCTCACCGATGTCAGCCACTACTTCGACTCCGATCCCACCAAGCTGATCGCCTCGCTCCGGGACGACGGCAAGGCCCCCAGCAGCTACATCGCCGACACCACCACCGCCAACGCCCAGGTGCGCTCACTCAGTGAGACGATCCGCCTCGATTCACGCACCAAGTTGCTCAATCCAAAGTGGTACGAAGGCATGCTCGACTCTGGCTACGAGGGGGTGCGAGAGGTGGCCAAGCGCCTCAACTTCACCTTGGGTTGGAGCGCCACCAGCGGCGCCGTTGACAACTTCGTCTACGAAGAGGCCAACAACACCTTCATCAACGATCCCGAGATGCGCCAGCGGCTGCTGGAGCTCAACCCCCACAGCTTCCGTCGCATCGTCGGCACCCTGCTGGAGGTCAACGGCCGCGGCTACTGGGAGACCAGCGACCAGAACATCGCCCAGCTGCAGGAGATCTACCAGGAGATCGAAGATCGCATCGAAGGGGTCAGCCAGGGCTGAGCCCGTTCCGCCAGCCGGCCCGAACCGCACCAGATGCAGAAGGCCAGGGCCAGCAATGCCGGCCCTGTCCTTTGAGCGATTGCCTATCGCGGCTCAGTCGGCGTCCCCGGCGGGGCTGACGACACAGGCGTAGGTGCTGTTGTCTACGCTGAATTGACCCTCCCCGGACCAGCTGGAATCGACGCTGAAGCTGGCCGAGAAGGGAGCCAGATAGCTGCCGATCGCCGGCGGCGGGAACGACACGAACGCCTCTCCTCGCACGGCGCCAACCCGGACGCTGCCGCCCAGGCCGGTGCTGTGAAGTGCGCCGGTGGCATCGGCGCTGAAGCTGGAGGGTTGCTCGGTGCCTGCCTTAAGAGCCCCCTGGGCCTGGCCATTCATGGCGCCGGTCGCGGCATTGACGGTGACGGCGAGGGTCATCGAGCCGCCGCCAACCAGTCCGGGCTGGGAGGTGAAGCGCAGCTTGAGCAGATAGAGACCCACCGTGGCGGTGCTGGTGGGGGAAGCGGTGACTTGCATGGTCATGATCCGAGCAATGGTGAAGAGATGGCGCCGGCCGCGGTGGTGGTGGGGCCCCGGTGCTGCCCCTCGCGGTGGGGGATCAGCCCCCTCGTCTGGCGTGCCCTCACCATCGCCGCGGCGCTGGCGGCGGGCTGGCAGGGATTGAACAGCCGGCTGTTCAATGGCTGACAACGATCGATCAGGCCGATGGCATGACGGCCCTGAATCAGCTGCGGCAGGCTGAAACCAGGGCCGGAGCAGCCACCGCCGCGCCTCAAGGCTCGAGCCATGACCCTGCCCCAGCCGCCGCCCGAACCCAGCCCCCACGACACCACCGCCAGCGCGACCAGCAACCCGCCAGCCAGCCCGACCTACCGGCAGCTGCGCACCCTGGTGGCGGCACCGCGCCAGGGCCGGGCGATCGCGGTCGGGTCACGGCCCAGCAGCCTGGCGGCGGCGGCCTTGGAGCAGCTGGGGCTGGACGGGGCCGAGCCCAGCGCCGCCGTGGACCGGCACCTGCTAGAAGGCCGCGATCGCGCCGATGAGCGGGGGGTGCTGCTCTGCCTGCGCTGCCGGGTCAGCCATGCCGCCGAAGCCAAAACCCAGGCCCTGTATCGCCGCTTCGGCCGCAGCCACCAGCTCGATCCGATCGACCTGGCCGCCACCGTCCTCGATGACACCGGCACCCCCCTGCCCTGGCCCGATGGCGGCCAGGGCTCCGGCCACCGGCCCTTCAGCCTCTCTGTGATCGAAAGCTTCCGACCCGAGCTGGCCGGCCTGGGCCACTGGGCCCAGCGGCGGGTGCAGAGCCACCCGCCGCTGGTGCAGCTGCTGCGCGAGCACGGCCTGCTACTGCAGCGGGACTGGTCGCTGCTGGCCCATGCCAGCCCCGGCCGGATGGAGCGGGCCTGGCGGCTGCACGGCAGGGCCGGCCTCAACGGCGCCGCCGTGGACCAGCTGCATCGTCGCTTCCTGGCCGCTTACCAGCAGGCGGAGGGGGAACGCAGCGGCCAGCGCAGCCGCTGGGAACCCGATGGCCCGTTCCTGGTCGGTCTCGATCCGGCGGCCCCGGCGGAGCGCACCCTGGGCCATCTGCAGGCGATGGCGGCGGCCCTGCGGCGCGAGCGGCTGGGCTCCCTGCCCCTGGTGGAGCCGGAGCAGCTCGCGGCGATCCCCGCCCCCACCGGTCCACCGCCGCAGGGCGACCAGCTGGAGCGGCTGGAGGCAGCCCTGCACCAGGCCCTGGCCCTGCAGCTGCCCTCCCTGTTGGCCGCCGATGGGCCCGAGGCCGCCCTGCGCGCCTGCCTGTGGAGCCACTACGTCGCCGGCCAGACCCAGCGGCGCATCGCGGAGGCCTGCGGCTGCTGTCAGGCGAAGGTGACCCGCCGCCTGCAGCCGACCGCCCACGCGGCCGCGATTGCGACCACCGCCCTCTCCTTGCTGGCCGGACAGCCGGGCTTCGAGGCGGTGGGGCAATCCCTGCCGCTGACCGAAACCCAGGTGAACGCCCTGCGCGATCACCTGCTCACCCCCCCAGCGGACGGGGATCGGCCCCGCCTGGCCCTCTGGCTTGAGCCGCTGCTACCGCCGCGCTGAGGCACGCCATGGGGTCCCCTGCGGGGCGGCCGGCTTGCCATCCATCCATCGCTGCCGCCACCAGCTCTCGCCAGGGCCGCCCGCCCTCCCGCCCCCCCCAACGCCCCTTCCCCCGCTCCCGCTCCCTCACCGACAACCATGGCTTCCCCCCGCGACGACGACGACCAGGACGACCCCCTGGCCCTGCCCCTGCCGCCCCATACCCTGCTGCTCGACGGCCCTGGCTGTTCAGCCGGCGAGACCGCCCACGGCGACCAGCCCTGGAAGCCCAGCGACCTGGTGCTGCAGGTGCTGCGGCAGCAGATCAAGGAGCTGGGGCTGGGACTGAGCCTGCGGGAGCAGGCCGGCAGGCCGCCGCAGGCGCCAGGGGCGACCGGGCCAACCGGCGGCGGCGAGGGGCAGACCTTCGTGCTGCACGGCTTCAGGGTGCGGGTGCAGTGCGCCCCCTTCTGGGCCGAGGCGCTGGCGATACCGCCTCAGCCCTGGCGCGGCGGCCGCCACTCCCCCCAGCTGCTGCTCGGAGCCTGGGTCGATGAGGAGAACGGCGCCGTGCGCCTGCCGGGGGTTCTGACGGCAGCGGAACTGCTGCAGCGCTGTCCGGGGCTGGCGGCGGGGGAAGGGCCGCGGCAGCTGCCGCTCGCCGCCTTCAGCGGGGGCCTCGATCGCCTGTTCCAGCTGGTGCGGCTGCTGGGGCCGGAGGCTCTACTGCCGCCCCGGCCTGCCCTGGGGGTGGCGGTACGCGACTGGCTCGAAGGAGTGCTGGCGGAGGGCCTGGCGGCGCTGGGGGCGGAGCTGCTGCCCCCCAGCGCCGGGGCGTTCCGGGGGGCGACGGTGGAGCGGCGCCCGCAAACCCTGGCCACGGTGCTGATCCCCCTGGCCCTGGTGCTGGGCCGGATCGAGACGGGGCCATCACCGGCCGGAGCGAGCGAGCGCTTCCGGCTGCTGCTGCGGCTCTGCGGCAGCACCGACGGCACGGAGTGGCTGGAGGTGCGGCTGGAGCCCGACCTGCCCGGCGACCTGCTGCCCCAACGGCTCACCCTGCAGGTGGGCGACCGGGCGGTCGATACCGGCGCCGATGGTGGCTCCGGCTCCCTGGAGGTGACGGTGCCTGCCCGGGGGGAGAGCCTGGTGATCGGCCTGCGCCATGGCGGCGGCTCCCGATTGGAGCTGCCACCGCTGCACTTCGCATCGGAGCCAAGCTGAGGGCCATCGACGGCAGATCAGCCCCAATGGCCAGCATCGATCTCTCTCTCCAGCCCCTCGCCGGCGGCGAAGAGCTGGCGGTGCTGCTGGTCAGTCCGGCCAGCCAGGCGGGCTTCACGGCGCCGCTGCCCAGCGGCCTGCTGGAGCTGCACGCCGCCTGGCGCCGCCGCTTTCTGCATCACCACGGCAGCGCCGGCACCGGGTTGCCCGCCGCCGTGGTGGACGACTACAGCGCCCAGCTGATCCGCGGCCTGGCCCAATGGTTCGAGCACAGCCGCTGGCAGCCATTGCATCGGGCCCTGCGCCAGCAGCCGGGCCTGCCGCTGCGGCTGCGGGTGGCCCAGGAGCTGCGCCCCCTGGAGGAGCTGCCCTGGGAGACCCTGCCCTTGGATCGCCCCCTCTGGCGGCTGCCGCCCCAGGATCCACCCCAGCCGGTGGCGGTGCCGCGGCCCCGGCGGGCGCGGCTGCTGCTGGTGGTGGGCCACGAGCAGGATCTCGCCCTGGATCCGGATGTGGGGGCCCTGAAGGACCTGGCCCAGCGTGGCCGCCAGGAGCTGCGCATCCTGCGGGGCGCCGGGGCCGGAGCCGAGGCCCTGCAACGGGCGCTGGCTGAGGAACCGGGCTGGGACGGGCTGATCTTCCTCGGCCATGGCGAGACCGATCCGGGCCAGGGGGGAAGGCTGCGGCTGGGCGATGGCAGCTGGATCTCGGGCGCCAGCCTGCAGGGGCCGCTGCGGCGGGCGGTGGACCGGGGCCTGAGCCTGGTGCTGCTGCATTGCTGCCTGGGGATTGACCTGGCCCATGGCTGCCTGGCGGCCGGGGTGGCCTGGGTGCAGGTGTTCCGGGAGCGGGTGCCGGATGGTGCGGCGGCCCAGTCGTTCCAGCGGCTGTTGCGGGAGCTGCAGGCGGGTCATCCCTTCGCCCAGGCCCAGCAACGGGCGGCCCAGAGCCTGGAGCAGCCCCCCTGGAGCGGCTGCCGCGGGCTGCTGAGCGTCTACACCCATCCGGAAGCGCCAGCGTTCCGCTGGCCCCGCCCCGGCGCCGGCCTTGGGCGACGGGAGCTGCTGCTGCTCGGCGGCACGGCCGGCGCGGCCTTCGCGATCGGCCACGGCCAGGGCTGGGGCGCCCGCGACCGTCATGGCAGCCGGGTCTGGCGGATGGCCGCCAGCCTTGGCTCGGGCCAGTACCGGCGGCTGTTGGTGGGGGAGGTGCCGCAGCGGCTGGCCGAGCGGCTGGCCACGCTCACCGAGGGGCGGTTCCGGCTGGAGCTGGTGGATCGGGGCGCCCTCTCCAGCTCGGCCACCCTGGGGCTGATCAATCAGGGCCACGACTGCCAGTGCGGCTACGTGGACGTGTATTACGACAAGCTGCTGCTGCCGCTGAGCTTCGCCAAGGCGGTGCCGTTCGGCCTCAATCCCCGCGAGCAGACGGCCTGGCTCTGGTACAAACGCCCCGGCGAATCCCTGCCCTTTCATCAGACGGTCTACGGGCGGATCGAGGTGGAAGGCCGTCGCCTCGATCAGCTGCGCTCCTTCCCGCTCACCCTCACCGGCGGCCAGATGGGGGGCTGGTTCAAAAAGGAGATCCAATCGCTGGAGGATCTGCGCGGGCTGCGGATGCGCATCCCCGGCCTCGGCGCCGATGTGCTAAACGCCTTCGGGGTGAAGACCGATATCGCGATCAACTCCGGCCGGGTGATCCGAGCCGATGAGATCCTGCCGCGGCTGCGCGACGGTCGCCTCGATGCCGCCGAATGGATCGGCCCCTACGACGATGAACTGCTGGGTCTGCAGAGCGCCGCCCGCTTCTACTACTCACCGGGCTGGTGGGAGCCCTCGACCACCAATGAGCTGATGGTCAACCGCCGGGCCCTGGAGGCGCTCTCGCCGCAGCACCGCCTGGCCCTGGAGACCGCCTGCGCCGAGACCTACCTCTGGAGCCGCCGCGAGTACGACCTGCGCAACATCGAGGCCCTGCGGCGGCTTCGAGCCGGCGGGGTGGAGCTGCGCCGCTTCCCGCCGGAGCTGATGGCCGCCTTCGCCGCGGAGAGCGAGCGGCTGCTGCGGGAGCTGGAGCGGCAGGACCCGCTGCGCTTCGGGTACGTCTGCGCGGAATGGCGCCAGTTCCGGCGCCGCATCCGCGACCTGATCACCATCACCCAGTTCACACCGGAGCATGGGGCGACCTGAACCATCGGCCCCCTGCACCGCAACGTCCACATATGGATAGGAAACCGCCCCTACGACCCGAAGGATTTCGTGGACGACCTGCTGGGCAACTAACTCACCCACTGCTAAGGCAGCCCCAGCGCCCACTCCCGCCCGGAGCAGCGCCAGCAGAAGCTTGTCCACCGCCTCGAGCTGCTGCAGGCCGGTTTCGAAGGCCATCGGCTGCTCTGCTGAGCGCCAAGCCAGCCGCCCCCGCCGGGAGCAGCCAGCGCCTGCCGGTGCAGACCAGGGGAGGGGCGCCTCAGCGAGCTGGCCGTGGCGGCAGGATTAGCATCAGCCAATCCCCGGCCTGCCCCAGTCGCCATGACCAAGGTGACCAAAGTGACCAAGATCGATTGGACGGTGAAGACCGGCGATCAGGGCTTGAGCGGTACCGATACCCCTGTTCAGATCGAGATCTACCGCGATCAAGAGTTGATCCAATCCTTGCAGCTTGAGCCCGGTCGCACCCCGCGCCTCGACCGCTCCGAACTGGCCACTTACCTCTGGGACGTCAGGTCCGATCAGGGCGACGGCCCGCTGGATACCGTCAGCCCCTTACCCCGCGACTACCAGGAGTTCCCTGATGGCCTCGCCGGCCACCTGCGGGTCAAGCTGATCGCCCGCGGCGATGACGCCTGGGAAAAAGAATGGATTGAAAGCACGGTTCACAGCGCGGAACTGCAACCGGCACCGCAGGCCCAGGCCGGGGCCGCGCCGCAGGGGACGGCAGAGGCGGCGCCGGAAGGGCAGGGGCAGAAGCAGCTGGTCTGGGTGGAAACACGACGGACCTTTCGGTTCAGTCGTGGCCAGGTTCTCAGCACCGACCCAGCGGCAGGGGTGCGGGCGATCACCCTCCTCTACGACGACTGATTCAGGCCCAGCCTCCCCGCCCGACAGGTTCCGATGGGAGACTGGCCCTCCCTCCGATCAGGTCGGGCATGAAAGCCCTCAGCGTTCTCGGGTCCACCGGCTCGATCGGCACCCAGACACTCCAGATCGTTGAGGAGTTCCCCGAG
>JBIKKX010000001.1:0-248819 GCA_044360135.1 Cyanobium sp. | reverse complement strand
GGGTTCATAGTGGATGAACGGAGCTGAGCGATCAGCCTCCCGGCAGTCTCCCCTGACTGCTCCTGTTCACCCTCCGGAAAGGGTCACAGGACCTCCTGAGTTACACCACTCGAAGGGGCGCTACCCAACTTCCGAAATAACCGTGGCAATCTTAGAGTTTAAATCAGAGATTAAATCAAGTGTCTTTTGATTATTAAAGATCTCTAGAGGCGTGGCGTCAATTTTGAGTGCTTCCAATTGTTCAGCCAGTCTAGATACTTCGCTTTGCTTTACCTGATGGGAGTTAAACTCAATGACTCTTCTGATCTTATTCACAAGGTATTCAAGGTCAAAGTAAAAACGATTTACCCAAAGAGTCACTGTTTCTTCGTCCGCAGTTTCTTTTATACATTGGGCCATCGTTTCTCGTTTTTCGGGGTCCATATACTCGCTAACGGACTCAAAAAAACTTAGCATTTCGCGAATGTTCTTCACATTTGATTTTGAGTATGAATCCGTGAATATCTTTTTCTCCTCGGGATATTTCTCGCCGAGCTCAGTCGTGCAGAAGGGACAAATATCATTGTCGTCGTACTTGCATCCATCGCTCTTCCAGCCAACCCAGTCAACATTATAATCTCTCTGCATCAGGGGCTGGAATTTTTGGATTGCTTCTGGCAGATTGAAAATACTTTCTGAACTGACTAGACTTTTAATTAGGCCAGTCTTTTTCAGTTTGTTGCCATTTGTCTTGGTAAACCTGTTCAGCACCGACTGGCCGGTTTGTAGTAGATTTCCGTAGTCTTGATCTTTAGCAGTATCGATGTGCATTTCTTTGAGGCGCTCGTTAATCAGCCTCTGCTTCTCTTCGTATTGAGGTGTCTTGATAAACACTTCAAAGGCGTTTTGAATTACTTCGCTTTCGCGAAAAACAATAGTAGAAACAAAGTCTTCATCAAAGACCAATACCTTTGGAATTGGTGGTAGACATTTGCAGGTTGGTGGAAGGTTTTCGCCGAAAGTCTTTAGGGAAGAAAGATCACCCTCGGCCGCAGCCAATCTAATTGCCTTGGCGATGGTTGATTTTCCTGTGCCATTCATGCCATAGCTAATATTAAGCTTGTCGGGGAGGAGAACGATTTCCGCGCTTGCAACATTGTTGCAGTTTTCAATTGTAACTGTGATCATGATTCTTTCCAAAGAAGCCAAGTCAAACAATACCTGGGCGACCCTTCCCTACGCCCGAAGGGTCCATCTAACGCTGCCCCTGAGTGGCAGGCATGGAGTTTGGGCTGGCGGAGCAAAGAGCTGATAGGGGCCTGTCCACTCGAGGAGCTTGTTCTACGGTTAGCATATGAGCTTAAGCACATCTTCTACGTTCTTTAGTCCCGCATAAATAGTTCGACAATGTTGCATGGACACCGAAGGGGCATCGATTACAACTGTAGCCCCTTTCAGATACGTATGGGAGTAGCTATTCCGATTTGGCTTCATTGTGGTGAGAGCCCCGCACATCGGATCAAAGAGAGTGCGATCCACTTGCGACTCCATTTCTTGGACGCCTTTCAGACCTATGACTCCAATAAGCATTTTTCTGAAATGATCTTCATATTGAAATCCATAAGTCGATTTCACTACGCGATTCTCAATATAATCTCTGTGCGACTGTGACGCCAAGCAGCGCTGTGATGCTTCAATCACAATCTTATCCATGGTTTCCTCGACCCATCCACACAACTCAAGCACTCCAAGCTTTGCGTGCATTAATGCTTCTATTTGTGGACCAGGTTTCTGATACAGTCGATCTATGCGGACAAGATTCTTAAGGATTGACAGGTTGCTTATCATCATTCATAAGGTGAGAATGAAGAAATTGCCGCCCTAATTCTGCCTTTGACACGATCCTTGCCCGCCAATCCCTCATTAAGCCTCTCCTGGGAAAACTCATGATCTTGCATCATTTGATAATACATTTGTTTCACTAGACCTGCGTCTGCTTCTGCTATGGAAGAAAGATTTTTTGCCACGCCAACCAGGGTGGCCTCCATTACAGACAAAGGCTGCTTATTGGGGGCTTTCGAGTCATATATTTTTGAATACACAATGTTCAGAGACTGTTCAAATAATACTCTCTTCGTGGAAATCTCGTTGTCAGAAAGGCTTCGATTGTCGGCCATATATTCATTGAGGAATGCCGCCAAGCGGCCACCATATTCTTCATGTCTATCATAAAGAGCAAAGAACCTTAGTATTAACTCCTGCCCTCTAAATCTGTATCCAAAATCCTTGCGCATCCTGTTTAGCCTAAGCCAGTCTGTATTCTTATTGAGATCGTTGATTAGCGCATTGAGTGAGCCTGAGTAGATGCAATTTCTAATCTCTTGATTATTTAGCTTCATCGCCCCTGTATTGAGGCGATGAAATATTGTAAACAAATAGTTCGTATGAGACTTCTTGCTGTAGTCACATCTTAGGACGGTGATTGGCAGGGTCAGATTCTCCACACGCTGTCTGTATATGTAAAGCGCAGTCTCCCTATCAAGAAATCTATTGGCAGGTGTTCCAGAGAGAGAGGGATCAACGTCTTCTAGTCGTGACAATGTCCAATTTGGGTCCCCAGACAGAAAGCGAATGATGCTCGACATGCGCTGCAACCCATCAATCACTTGCCACCGCTGAGTCTTGTAATCGAGGCTAAAGCAAAGGCTAGGAATTGGAAGCTGCTTAATGAGTGAATCTATGAATCGGGTTTGCGCTGGGCTATTCCATACGATTTCACGCTGAAACTCAGGCTTTATATCCAATATCCCTTCTTTGTACATCCGGTACAAATCGGCACAAGACCGGGACTCATTATAAGCAACTATATCCGTGGGAGGAGACTCGTATGCGTCATCCTCGTCAAATAGTTCGTCTTCTTGTTTTTGAATTTCTTTGGAGAGCAAGAGTTCCATCTTTTGATTCAAGTTTTCCCAGGATAGTACCATGCTTTGTCCGAGGGTGGCGCAGGATTGGTATGAAGTGAGCCTTTAATTTGCCAATGCGTTCATCCACGTTTGGGGTCAGACCGTAGAACTAGTCATTGGACGATTCCGCGAACCACGGCAAACCCGCGGCTCCCTTCCGAGAACCACGCATGGAGCCAGCCCACCCCTTGGTGGCTTTCCAGAGCAGCCAGAGCTTTTCGGCGTTTGCGCCTGAGCATAGCGCTGGTTCCCGGATCTGAGAACCACCCGTTCATGGGGTTACACAAAGCCCGCCGGGCTGCTTACCCCCAGGGGGCCGTGATTGAGCCCATGGGTGTAGGTCATCGCGGTGCGGATGTCCTGGCCCCGCTCCAGCCGATGGGTGGCAAAGGAATGGTGGAAGGCATGGCAGCTGGCTACTTTGCTGACCCCAGCTGCGCTTACGGCCTGTTTGACGGCTCTCTGTACCAGTGCGGGATCGACGGGATGGCGCCCCTGCAGCCCACTGCTGCGATCCCGCCAGCGATACAGCTGGGGGAACACCCACGGCCAGCTCCAATCTCGATGGGCATGGGGGTATTTCCTCGCCAGGGCCTACAGCATCAGCACCTGTCCCGAGACGGCTGCCAGGTCGGCCCGATGCTGCTGCCGCACCACCAGAAGATGCTGGCGAAGCTCAGGAAGCAGGCTCTGGGGCAGCAACGTCAGGCGGTCCTTTCCGCCCGTGCCATGCCGCACCGTGAGCTCTCCTCGCTCGACATCCAGATCCATCAGCCGCCACTGCAGCGCCTCCATCAGCCTCAGACCAGTGCCATAGAGCAGTCCCACCACCAAGGCCGGGACCCCTTCCAGCTCCATCCGCACGGCGAGCAACTCCGCCTCGCTGAGCACCACTGGCAGCCTTCTGCGCGTCCGCGTTCGCACCACTCGCTCCAGATCCATCTCCAGCAGCTCCCGATAACGAAACAGCTGCGCCGCCAGCGCCTGGTTCTGGGTCGATGGGCTCACCCGTAGATCCACCGCCAGGTGGCTGAGAAAGGCATTCACGTCTTAGCTGCCCATCTCACGGACTCGGGGTGCTGGTGCTCCACGACGTCAGCCAGCGACGCTCAGGTCGTCATCAATCGTCGGCCAGTGAATGCCTAAACCACCACCGGCGACTTGCCAGTCATCACGATCCTTTTGAGAGGCATGCAAAAGCCTTGGCTACCAAGAAAGTGGAACGGAAATTGTTCTCCCGTCCTCAAGCTCGACAACGAGACGGTCATCGGTAGATCTCATGGTCATGACAGGCGTCCCAGGATTAACCATAAAACTCCTCCCATGCTTTTGCCAGCATAGCCCTGTTGGCACTCACAAGCCGCTCGATCTCTCGAAGCTCTGCCGCCTTGACTCCCAGGCTTGAAGCCAGTGCCACAGGGTTTAACCACATCTTGCGGCTTGTTCATGCGCGATCAACATGAACATGAGGAGATTCATTTGACTCGTGGTTGTGGACATAGATCCGGTATGGCCCGCTCCTCGGGAGTGTTGGCACCGCCACCAAAGAGACAGTCTCCATCCTGGCCAGCCTCGGCAGTTGATGCGGCTGATGGTTCTTGGATGGTTTCCGTGAACCACGACAGCGCTCTCGCGGCCTTCCTTGAACTACCCCCCACCCTGCCTACCACGAACTCTTCAGCTCTGCCTGATTGAAACTCGCCAGACGATCTTGCTTTCAGGCCCAATTCAATCGACAACCACGGCCACCAATGTTGAAGTGATCAACCGGCCGGTTGATCTTTTCTGTCTCCCATCTCTACTCCCAGCCGTCGCAGTTTGATCCGCAACCGCGGAATTTGTAGCCTTTCCCGCTGGCCCCTTGAGCACGTTGCCGAAAGGGTTCCGACAAGCTCTGCCGCCTCGGTCGATCTGCGGCCCTCAGCGCAGGCTCTCGCAGGCCTGTCCGTCGCCGTTGCCGTCGAGATAGGTGTGGCGCTGGTGCAGCAACTGCTGGGCGCGGGCGTAGAAACCGATGCTGCGGCAGCTGTAGCGGCGGCCATCTGGGGTGCTGCCATCGGGGATCGGTGTGGATCGGTGCTGCTGGCGGAACAGCCAGGGGCGGCTGATTCCACCCGGTTGCTGCCACACCCCCTTTGGGCGCCGACTGGCCCGCCGTTCGGCCTCCAGGTAGGTGGCGGCATCGCAGCTGGCCAGGTACTTGCGGTAGGCAAAGGCCTGGCCGTCCTCGACCATCGCCAGGTTGACCAGCCGACTGGCGGCGATCAGCTCCGCCAGGGTGCGGCCGTAGCGGTCGCGGCCATGGGGGCGCACCTCCACGGCCTGTCCGCGGGGCAGCAGCGCCTGTAGATGGGCGCGGGAGGCCACACCCCAGGGCCCCTGGGCCAGCTCCGGTGCATCGATGCAGACCAGGCGCAGGGTCAGCGGCTTGCCGTCCTGGCTGACCCGCAGGGTGTCGCCATCGCCCACGGACAGCACCCGGGCGGCGAAGGGGCCGGTCGCGCCCCGTTCCGCAGGCCGGGCCGGGGCGGCGAGCAGGGCCAGGCTGATCGGGGCGAGCAGGGCCGTCGTCCGCCAGGCCCGGCTTGCCCCGCTCAACTGCCGCCGCCGGCGGGGTCGCGGCGGGCGCTGATCCAGGTGGCGGAGAGCCAGGCGCCGCTGGCGTCATAGCGGCGGATCAGGCGCTCCAGCCGGTCCGGGGCTGGCGACCAGCCGGCCTCCACGGTGAAGGCCTCGCGGTGGCTCACCTGCAGGGGGGCCAGGCAGTAGCCGCTATCGGGCAGGAGCAGGAGCCGTTGCGGCGTCTGGCCGCTGCCGTGGCTGGTGGCCCCGATCCGGCTCTCGAAGTGGAGGCCGCCGTCCGCCTCGGCGCTCACCGTCAGGGTTGCGTCGTCCAGGTCGGGTTCGGGCCAGTCGGCCTGGATCGTGGCGGCCTGGCCGCTCCAGTGGCCGAGCAGGGCCGCGGGCTCAAGGGGCGGCCGTTCGGCGGCATCGCTGCCGGCGCGGAATTCGCGGATCAGCACCAGGCTCTCGAGGGCCCCCTCGGGACTGTGGAGCTGCACCAGCCGGTGGCGGCGATCGCCGTCCACGAAGCCGAACTCCGCCCCGAAGGCGGTGGCCGGCGCCACCTGGAGGGAGCCCTTGCAGAACGATCCCGAGCCGAAAAACACCACCTGCCGGCCGAGGGAGCGGTACTCCTGGCGGATCTCGCGGGTCGGTGGCTGATCGCGGCCATGGCCCCAGCGGCTCAGGCTGAAGTGCACCAGCCGCACCCCTTCTCCCTGCTCCAGGCAGAGCCGCGATGGGGTGGTGTCCAGCACCTGCCCGTTCGCATCCAGGGACGCGAAGCTGCCCTCCCAGGTGCCGAGATTGCGCAGAAAGTTGTCCCACTGGCTGGTGGGCTGGGCGGCCGTGGCGCTGCTCATCGCGGCTGGGCGAGGGGGATGGGATCAATGATGGCGGCCCGTGAGGGCTGGGTGCTGGGGGGGGGCAGCGTGATCGAGCCGCGGGGCGTCAAGGGAGAGGCTGTGTTGGCATCCAGCCATGGCTTGGCTTCACAGCTGCAAGGCGCCATGGAGACACAACATCGATGCTGTGGACGTGTTGTCAGCCGCTCTGCTGGACGTGGCACGATGATGCGCTTGCGCCCTGTTCAGAAGGGTGATTGCGCTGCTGGACCATCAACCTGAACTCCAGAGCTGGCGGTCAATGCATTGGGTTTGGTTCCGCGTGCTGGGCCGGCTATGGCTTCGGGACTCAGTCGATCAATGCTTGCCAATGATCCTGCCTGTTCGGCTAACGGCAAATGGCAAGTCCGGTGACGACGTGGCCCCAATGGCTGGCAATCGGCGGGGCCACCCATCAGCCCCTGGCGGGACCGTTGCGGGGCCGGTTCGCCGCCTGCTGGCCATCGCTGCCGTGGCTCGCGGCACGCCGGTCGGGGGCTGCGCCGGGACGCCGAACCAGGCCCGCTGCAAGGATCAGGGAGCCGGTCCACGAGCCCGCCATGGCCTGTCTGCTCAGCGAGCGCCTCACGGTGGCCACGGCCGCCCCGTTTCAATGCGTGGCGATCACCTCCCAGCTGCAGGCGCTGGTGGAGCGCTCCGGCCTGGACGAGGGGGTGCTGGTGGCGGCAGGGCAGCACACCACCACGGCGCTGGTGGTCAACGAAAACGAGCAGCGGCTGCTGGCCGATTTCGAGGCCTTCGTGCTGCGGCTGGTGCCGCAGCAGCATCCCTGGCTCCACAACGACCTGGAGCTGCGGGCCGACATTCCGCCCGATGAACCGCGCAACGCCCATAGCCATCTGATCGCCCTGATCCTCGGCAACCACCTGACCCTGCCGATCCAGCACGGCCGTCTCGCCCTGGGCCGTTACCAGGATGTGCTGCTGGTGGAACTCGACGGCCCGCGCCAGCGCGAGCTGCTGGTGCAGCTGCGGGACTGAGTGTGTCGAGGAGCGGGATCGCCTGAGCCGCAGGACCCAGGCGAGGGGGCCCCGGCATTCAGGCCGCGCTTTGAAGGCGCCGCCGCAGCCGCCGGCTCAGGCGGAAGGCGGCGGCGGTTCCCAACAGGGGCAGGGGCGACGGCACGGAACTCGTTGGCGGCTGAAGGGTGGCCGTTGCATAGACAAAAGACGTATAGGCGTCTTCTGTACTGGTCAGGATCGAGCTTCCGCTCCGATAGGCCACTGAGACAAAAACTCCATTGGAACCGTCGGCAAAAAACGGGCCGAAGCTGCCATTGGGCTGGCCCAGGGAGGAGCCGACTGCGGTGGCAAATTGTGTTGCCAAAGAGCTGTTCTCATACCATGGCATGCTACCGCTATTGGCCGGCGTAGCAAATAATGCTTCGTTGCCATCGTAGGTGATCGCAGCGCCTGTGCTGACGGCATAGTTCTGGCCGCCAACGGATACCGAAACCGTCAGGGCCTGGGCTGGAGAGGCGCTCGCCAGGCCGAGGCAGGCAACGCCGAGAAGGAGCGCTGATGCGGAGCGTGCTGAGGGATTGATCACCATCAAACCTTGTAATCCTTCCCATCTTCGCAGTTTCTTTTGTTTTCATGTCCTGGCTGTGCCACTGGCTCCGCTGTATCCACCCAGCACGCCCCCTCCGCGCCAGCTGCCGCCCCTGCTGCCCCTGGCGCCGCCCCGCCGCCGGGGAAGATGGGGCAGCGCCAGCCCTCGCCTTGACCGCCTCCCCCCCGCCGCCCCCTACGCCGGCCTCCGCGGCCCTGGCGCCGCGCCGCACCAGCCTGCGGGGCGAGGCCCTGCTCAACGATCCGACCCTCAACAAAGGCACGGCCTTCAGCCGCGATGAACGCCGCGCCCTCGGATTGGAGGCCTTGCTGCCCTGGCAGGTGGAGACGATCGAGGAGCAGGTGCACCGCTGCCAGCAGGCCCTGGCGGCGATGGCCAACGACCTGGAGCGTTACGCCTACCTGCAGGCGCTGCGGGAGCGGAACCTCACCCTCTTCCACCGGCTCCTGGCCGATCAGATCGAGCTGGTGATGCCGATCGTCTACACCCCCACCGTCGGCCGGGCGATCCAGCAGGCCAGCACCACCTACCGCACCCCCAGCCGCGGCGTTTACCTGGCGGCTCCCCAGCAGGCGCGGCTGGTGGAGCTGCTGCGCCAGGCCTGCGGCGACCAGCCCCCCCGCCTGCTGCTGGTCACCGACGCCCAGGGCATCCTCGGCATCGGCGACCAGGGCGTGGGGGGCATTCACATCTGCCAGGGCAAGCTCGCCGTCTACACCCTCGCCGCCGGCCTCGACCCCAGCGATGGCCTGCCGGTGATGCTCGATGTGGGCACCGATCGGGCCGACCTGCTGGCCGATCCCACCTACCCGGGCCTGCAGGAACCCCGCCTGCGCGGCGCCGCCTACCACGCCTTCCTCGAAGCCTTCATCAGCGCCGTCGCCCAGGTCTGCCCCCACGCCCTGGTCCACTGGGAGGACTTCGCCGCCCCCAACGCCCGCAGCGTGCTCGATGGCTTCCGCCACCGCATCCCCAGCTTCAACGACGACATCCAGGGCACCAGCGCCGTGGCGGCGGCGGCGGTGCTGGCCGGCCTGCGCGGGCTGGGGCGGCCCCTGGCCGACGAGCGGATCGTGATCTTCGGGGCTGGCAGTGCAGGGTGCGGCATCGCCGAGCGGCTGAAGCGGCTGCTGGAGCAGGCCGGGCTCACGCCCGAGCAGGCGGCGGGCCGGATCTGGCCGATCGATCGCCATGGTCTGGTCCACGACGGCCTGGTCGAACGGGGCGAGGCGGTGGCGCCATGGGTGAAGGGCGCCGACCAGCTGGCGGCCGTGGGCCTGGCGGGCGATGGCCAGGCCGGGCCGGGCCTGCGGGCGGTGATCGAAGCGGTGCGGCCCGGCATCCTGATCGGCACCTCCACCCGCGCTGGCGCCTTTGATCAGGGGGTGGTCGAGGCCCTCTGCCGGGGTGTGGAGCGGCCGATCGTGCTGCCTCTCTCCAACCCCACCCCCCTGGCGGAGGTGACCCCCGCCGACCTGCTGGCCTGGAGCGGCGGCCGCGCCCTGCTGGCCACCGGCAGCCCCTTCCCGCCCGTCGCCACCGCCAGCGGCGAACGGCTGATCGGCCAATGCAACAACTGCTTCGTCTTCCCAGGCCTCGGCTTTGCCGCCATGGCGGTGGGCGCCAGCGAGGTGAGCGAAGCGATGATCGATGCCTGCATTGAGGCCCTGGCTTCGGCCATCCCCGCCGCCGCCGATCCGGAGGCTCCCCTGATGCCCCCCCTCTCCGCCGTGGCGGCGGTCACCCAGCGGGTGGCGGAGGCCGTGGCCCTGGCCGCCGTGGCGGAGGGCCGGGCCCGCCTGGCCGGCTCGCCATCCGAGGCCCGGCAGCGGCTCGAGGCCTGCCGCTGGCAGCCCACCTACCACCCGATCCTGGCCGCCTAGGGATGGGGCTGATTCGCTAAGAGCTGTGTCACCCCCTCGCAGCCGGTGCACGGTGGGGGTTAGCACAGGCCGAGCGATCCCCGTGCGATGGGCTTCTTCGTCCAGCTCACCGACGCCATCGCCGACCGCCAGTCGCTGCTGGTCACCGGTCTGGACCCCAACCCAGAGATGCTGCAGAGCTGGGCGCAGCGGCGCGGCCTGGCCGGGCGCTCCTTCCTCTCCCAGGCCCGCCACTGGATCAAGGCGGTGATCGAGGCCACCGCCGATCACGTCTGCGCCTACAAACCCAGCCTCGGCTTCTACCTCTCCCTCGGCCCCGTCGGCCTGGAGCTGCTGCGGGAAGTGCGCGAGCTGGTGCCCCTTGAGATCCCCTTGATCGTGGATGCCAAGCACGGCGATCTCAACAGCTCCTCCGCCCTCGCCGCTTACCTCTTCCGCGACCTCGGCGCCAGCGCCGTGACCGTCTCGCCCCTGCCCGGCCAGGACATCGCCGCCCCGTTCCTGCTCTATCCGGAGAAGGCGGTCGTCGTCACCTGCCACAGCTCCAATCCCGCCGCCCGCACCATCCAGCACCACCCCGATGAACAGAATCCGCTGTTCGTGCGAATCGTGCGCGAGGCCCAGCGCTGGGGAACGCCCGACCAGCTGCTGCTGGAGGTGGGCACCAGCGATCCGGCCGTGCTCGCCCGGGTTCGCCAGGAGGCTCCGGAGCGGTTCCTGATCCTGCGCAGCCTCTGGGCCGAGGAGGACCGCCTCGATGCCCTGCTGGAAGCCGGCCTCAGCCCCTCCGCCGACGGCTTGCTCCTGCCCCTGCCCCAGAACCTGCTGGTGGAGGACGACATGGCCGAGCGGGCCGACCGGCTGCGGCGCCGCATCGATGAACGGCGCCAGGCCTGGCTGGAACGCCGCCAGGAGGCCGCACCGGCCTGCAGCCTCTGGCTGCCGGCGCCCCAGCCAACTTCCGTCAGCCCGGCCGGCGGCGCTGGCGGCGGCGCGGGGGCGGCAGCGGGGGGCGCCGCCGGCAGGGCGATCGTCGGGGCCGGAGCCAGCGACAGCGACGCTGGCTCGGAGGCCAACGGTCGTGCTGCCCTGATGGAGCCGCTGATCCTCGATCTGTTCGACATCGGCTGCCTGCTGTTCGGCGACTATGTGCAGGCCTCGGGAGCGGTGTTTCATTACTACATCGACCTGCGGCAGATCATCTCCGATCCCAACCTCTTTCACCGCGTTCTGCACGCCTACGCCCAGATCCTCTCCGGCCTCGAGTTCGATCGCATCGCCGGCATTCCCTACGGCGCCCTGCCCACCGCCACCGGCCTGTCGCTGCAGCTGCACAAACCGCTCATCTACCCCCGCAAAGAGGTGAAGGCCCATGGTGCCCGTCGCCTGATCGAGGGTGATTTCGAGGAGGGCGATTGCGTGGCGGTGGTCGATGACGTGCTGATCACCGGCGGCAGCGTGCTGGAGGGGATCGCCAAGCTCGAGAGCTCCGCCCTGGTGGTGCGCGATGTGGTGGTCTTCCTCGACCACGGCGGCAACGCCGATGCCAGTGCCCGCCACCGCCTTGAGGCCGCCGGCTACCGCTGCCACGCCGTGCTGCGGATCGAGACGATCACGGCGGTGCTCCTGGCTGCCGGCCGACTCCGCCCCGAGCAGGCCGCCCTGCTCGGCCACGGCGCCCGCCGCAGTGACGCGCTGGCCGTCTCCTAGGGTGGATCCGTGCCCCCGCTATCCCCCGGGCACCTCCACTCCCATGCCGGGACCCACTGCCGACCCGCCGACAATCGGCGAACTTGAGGCCAAGTATTCCCTCTACTGCAAGGCCATGCGGCTGTTGCTGAAGGAGGGTAGAAGCATGGAGGCAATTCAACGCACCGTCTGTTGGAGTCGTCTGGAGCAATTGCACGTCTGCCTGCCCGGACGTTACAAATCTCCCGACTACCTTTACGCCGTGCTCAAACGCGATCTCGCCTGAACTCCTTCCGCCGCCCTGAAACCTTCTCAGGATGAGGGAGCCCCAGCGTTGCGGCCGTGGAGCCCCACCCTCCCCTCTTCTCTGACCGCGCCACCGCCGGGCGGCAACTGGCCAGCCGTTGCGCCGATCTGCGCGGCCAACCCCACACCACCCTGATCGCCCTGCCCCGGGGTGGGGTGGCGGTGGCGGCACCGATGGCCGAGGCCCTGGGCCTGCCGTTGCGCAGCTGGTGCGTGCGCAAGCTGGCCGATCCGGCCTGGCCTGAACTGGCGATCGGGGCGGTCGCCCCCGGAGGCCTGGTGCTCTGGGCTGAGGATCGCCCCGGTGGCCTCGGCCTCAGCCCGGAGGGGCGTCGGGCCCTGGTGCAGCAGGAAGTCGGGGAGCTGCAGCGCCGCCAACGCCGCTATGGCGACCCGCCCCCCCAGGAGCTTCAGGGCCGCCATCTGGTGGTGGTCGATGACGGCATCGCCACCGGGCTCACCGCCCGCGTCGCCTTGCTCTCGCTGCAGGCCCTCCAGCCCGCCTCCCTCAGCCTGGCGGTGCCGGTGATCGACCGTCAGGTGGTGCCGGAATTCCTGAGCCTGGTGCAGCGGCTGGTGGCGGTGGCGGTGGTGGGACACCTGCAGGCGGTGGGGGTCTGGTACGAGCGCTTTGAGCAGCTCGATGACGCCACCGTGATCGCCCTGCTCGCCCGGCAGGGTGCGGCGCTCCATGCCTGAGCGCTCCCCCCCGGCGGCCAGCGTCGCTCCGCCGGGCTCCACCCCGCCAATGGCCGTCGCCCCGCCGATCGGCAGCCTCAGCACCACCGAGCTGCTGCTCGCCCTGGCCAGCAGCGAGGCCGGTCTGGAGCAGCAGGAGGCCGCCGAGCGACTGGCGCGCTTCGGCCCCAACCGGCTGCCCCCGTTGCACCGCCGGCCCCTGCTGTTGCGGCTGCTCGACCAGATGGGGCACTTCATGGCCCTGCTGCTCTGGATCGGCGGCGGCCTGGCCTTCGCCGCCGGCACCCCCCAGCTGGGCTGGGCGATCTGGGCCGTGGTGGTGATCAATGGCCTCTTCTCCTTCCTCCAGGAGTTCCAGGCGGAGCGGGCCCTGGAGGCCCTGAGCCGCTCCCTGCCCCGGCAGGTGCGGGTCTGGCGCGATGGCCAGCCCCGCTGGCTGGCGGCCGATGAGCTGGTGGTCGGCGACCGGGTGGTGCTGGCGGAAGGCGAGCGGGTGCCGGCCGACTGTCGCCTCACCCTCGCCCTCGGCCTGGCGGTTGACCAGTCCTCGCTCACCGGCGAATCCCAACCGGTGCCGCGCCAGGCGGAGCCGATCCCCTGGCGGCCGGGATCGCCGCGGCTGGCGGCGGCCGAATCCACCAACCTGCTGCTGGCCGGCACCACCGTGGCCTCAGGGCGGGCCGAGGCCTTTGTCTACGCCACCGGCGCCGAGACCGAATTCGGCCAGGTGGCCCACCTCACCGCCGGGACCCGCCGCAGCGCCAGCACCCTGGAGCAGCAGGTCGACCGGATTGTGCACACGATCAGCACCGTCGCGGTGTCGATGGGGGTGCTCGCCTTTGCCCTGAGTGTGCTGTTCGTGGGCCTCGGGCCGCTGGAGAGCCTGGTCTTCGCCGTGGGGATCATCGTGGCCAACGTGCCCGAGGGCCTGCTGCCCACGGTCACCCTCTGCCTGGCCCTGGGGGTGCAGCGGATGGCCCGCAGCCGCGCCCTGGTGCGGCGCCTTTCCGCCGTCGAGACCCTGGGGTCGGTGAGCGTGATCTGCTGCGACAAGACCGGCACCCTCACCCAGGGCCGGATGGCGGTGGCCCAGATCTGGCGACCCGGGGGCAGCCTCCCTGAGGGCAGCCTCCCTGAGGGCAGCCTCTCTGAAGGCAGCATCGCCGAGGCCAGCATCAGCGATGCCAGCCTCGCCGATGCCAGCCTGCCGCTGCTGGCCGCCAGCCTCTGCTGCAATGCCCAGAGCGATGCCGCTGCCGCCGGTGGCGATGCCACCGAGCTGGCCCTGCTGGAGGCGGCCCGGGACAGCGGCCTCGATCCCCTGCTGGAGCGCCGTCGCCATCGGCGCCTGGCGGAACTGCCCTTCGATTCGATCCGCCGCCGGATGAGTGTGGTGGTGGCCTGGGAAGGGCCGCTGCCGGCGGGGCTGATCGCGGGGGCGAGCCGCAGGGGTGTTGCGGTGCCGGCTGGCGCTGCTGCGCCGCCCGGGGCTGTTGCGCCCCAGCGGCTGCTGCTCACCAAAGGATCACCGCTGGAGCTGCTGGAGCGCTGCCGCCGCCAGCTCGGGCCGGCGGGGGCCGAACCCCTCACCACCGCCGCCCGGTCCGCGGTGGTGGCGGCCAACGACGCCATGGCCCGGCGGGGCCAGCGGGTGCTGGCGGTGGCTCTGCGGCCCGTCGGGCCGGAAGAGCCCCTGGCTCCTCCGGCCGCGGCGGCGCTGGCGCTGGAGCGGGAGCTGGTGTTCGTGGCCCTGGTGGGCCTGGTGGATCCGCCCCGGCTGGAGGTGCCCGAGGCGCTGCGCCGCTGCCGCGAGGCGGGCATCCGGGTGACCATGGTGACCGGCGACTACGGACTCACCGCCGAGGCGATCGCCCGCCAGATCGGCTTGCTCGATCCACCCCTGGCGGCCGCGCCGTCGGGGGCAGCGGCAGCTGGTGGGGCTCTGCCCCTGGCCGGATCCGATGGCCATCGGGCCGGGGCGGCTGAGGCAGGGCGTGCGGGGCGCGCCGATCCGGTGCGGGTGATCGAGGGGGCCACCCTGGGCACGATCAGCGATCTGCAGCTGCGTCAGCTGCTCAAGTACCGCCATCGCCTGGTGTTCGCCCGGATGACGCCGGAGCAGAAGCTGCGGTTGGTGCTGGCCTACCGCGCCCTCGGCGAGGTGGTAGCCGTCACCGGCGATGGCGTCAACGACGCCCCGGCGCTGCGGGCGGCGGATGTGGGCCTGGCGATGGGCCGCAGCGGCACCGATGTGGCCCGCGAGGCTGCCGACATCGTGCTGCTCGACGACAACTTCGCCACGATCATCGAGGCGATCCGCCACGGCCGCGCCGTGGTGGCCAACATCGGCCGTTTCCTCACCTATGTGCTCGCCTCCAACGTGCCGGAGGTGGTGCCGTTCCTGGCGATGGTGGCCCTGCGGATCCCGGCGGCCCTCACCGTGCTCCAGATCCTGGCGGTGGATCTCGGCACCGACCTGCTGCCGGCCCTGGGCCTGGGGGCCGAGCCGCCGGAGCCCGGGGTGCTGCGGCTGCCGCCCAGGCCCCGGGGCAGGGCGCTGCTCAATGGCGCCGTGATGCTGCGGGCCTACGGGGTGCTGGGGGTGACCGAGGCCCTGCTGGCGATGGGGGGCTATCTGCTCGTCTGGCGCCAGCGGGGGGTGGGCTGGTCGGAGCTGCGGGAGCTGGCGCCGCTGCTGCTGCATCACCAGGCACCGGCGGCCCTGGAAACGGTGGGGCGGCAGGCCTCCAGCGTGGCGTTCGGGCTGATCGTGGCCGCCCAGATGGGCGCCCTGCTGGCCTGCCGCAGCGAACACAGGCCCTTCTGGACCACCCTGGCCCTGCCCAATCCCTGGCTGTGGTGGGGGTTCTTCAGCGAACCGGCCCTGGCCTCGCTGGTGGTGCTGCTGCCGCCGCTGGCCGGGGTGTTCGCCACCGCCCCCTTCCCGGTGGCCTGGCTGGGCTGGATGGCCCTGGCGCCGCTGCTGGTGCTGGTGGTCGACACGCTGCACAAGCGGCTGCAGGCCTCCCTGGCGGGGCGGATCCCGCTGGCGCTGGCGATCGCCGCCGCAGCCTGGCGGAACCGCCCCGGCGGCGGCCGGCCGGCTGGGGCGTGAGCGTGGGGTGCGGGCGGGATCTCAGCGCGGCGCTGCTGCTGGCGCCGTTCCTGGCGCCGCCAGCAGCGGGTCGGCCTCCGCCACTGCGGCCCGGCCGCTGCGCTGCTCGAACACACACAGCTCCAGGCCGCGGCGACCGGCCATGTGGGCCTGGGGATAGCGGCCCTCCAGCAGCAGGCTGCTCAACCCCAGGCTGGGCAAGTCGACCCGGGAGCCACGGATCCGAACCGCCGCCAGGCCGCTGGCGGCGACGCAGGCGCTGCGCACCTGGCGGTCGTAGCGGTTCCAGGCTTCCGGGCTGGAGGCCTGGAGCGGGCCAGCCCCGAGCAGCGCGGCCAGCCCCAGGGTGAGGGGCGACAGCCACCGGACCAGGAACCGGCCCTGGCCGCCACTGCTCCACCCCGTTGCCGTCCGCGTCATCGCCATCCCTGGCCCAGCTCCCCTGATCCTGGCCCAGAGGCCGTGCCGCTCAAGCGCCAGAGGCCAAGCGAGGGGGTGTACGGCACACGTCCTTCAGGGGCGCAATCGCCTCCCTGCGTTATCACCAAGACAGGGCTCAAGCGCTTCTTCAATGGCTACACGAGCCTGCGCGGGCATGGCTCCCAGCGCTATTGGCGTTAGCGGCTTCTTTGCTCTGGCCCCGGCCATTCCCGTGACCACGGTCACGGTGCGGCGCAGGCTGACTGACCTCCATGGGCTGGATCGCCTCCTGACGCATCGCAGCATCACCTCCAGCCCCTCGATCCCCTGCAGGCTCTCCTGCTCGATCGCTCGCCGTTCCGCTTGCGCAGCTCGCCGGTGAGCACCATGCCCTGACGGGCGCGGCGGCCAGCTCCCCTTGCGAACGTCTCCTGCGCCATCGTGGCCGCACCCCCCGATGCCTGCCGCGATGGACACCGCCCAGCTGCGCGCCCTGTTCACCAAGCCCTATGGCGCCCCGGGCCCGAGCGAGGCCCAGTGGCGCGCGCTTTACACCGATGACGTGCACTTCAGCGACCCCACCCAGGAGCGGCAGGGGATCGGGGCCTACATCGCCGCCCAGGAGGGGCTGCTGAAGCGCTGCGACGACGTCTATCTCACCCCGGCTGCGGTCGCGATCGAGGGAAACACCGCGTTCGTGGAATGGGAAATGGGGCTGAAGATCAAGGGGATCGAGTTTGTCTATCCGGGCACCTCGCGGCTGCGGCTCAACAGCGAGGGCCGGATCTGCGACCACCGCGACTACTTCGACTTCGTGGGCCCCACCTTCGGGCCGGTGCCGCTGCTGGGAGGCTTCGTGCGCTGGCTCTACGGCCGCTTCGTGGGCTGAGCGCTGCGGCGCCCGGTCGCCATCCCAGATCGATCGGCCCGGCCCCGCCGGTCCGCGAGGGGGCGGGCCGGCAGGCCCCCACCAGAGCTTCAGAGCGAGAGCAACACCGCGCCGGCGCCCATCAGCGCCACTCCGAGCCACTGGCGTGGATCGAGGCTTTCGCCCAGCAGCGCCACCCCCAGCACCGCCACCAGCACCACGCTCAACTTGTCGATCGGCGCCACCCGCGACACCGGCCCCAGCTGGATCGCCCGGAACCAGCACAGCCAGGAGATGCCGGTCGCCAGGCCGGAGAGCCCCAGAAACAGCAGGCTGCGGCGGGGCAGCTCCGGCCAGCTGCGTAGCTCCCCGTTGGCCAGAACCACCGCCAGCAGCAGCGGCACCACCACCAGGGTGCGCAGCAGGGTGGCCAGGTTGCTGCTGATCCCCTCCACCCCCAGCTTCGCCAGCAGGCTGGTGATCGCGGCGAACAGCGCCGCCAGCGCCGCCCAGAGCAACCAGCCGTCCAGCGCCGTCACCAGCGGACCCATGGCACCCCTTGCAATCGGACCCTACGGATCCGATCCTCCCAGCTAGGCCGCGACCGCCGCCCTCTGATCGGCTTCAGACCCGCAGCTGGAAATCGGCGCGGCGATGGAAATCGGGTTCGGCACCGCCGTGGGCCAGGGCCCAGTAGAGGAGGGCGCCATCGCGCAGTTCGAGCACGGCGGTGATCGCCAGCTCCAGGGGGGCCTCAGCCGCCGCCGGGCCATCCCCCAGCAGGGCCGCCGGCGCCAGGCTGGCCCCCAGCTCAAGAACGCCGCCGGGCGCCACCGGCGCGATCGTCAGCTCCAGATCCTCGGCTCCGCCCACCGGGGTGAGCCCCTGGCGGTAGCCGCTGAACCGGTAGAGGGCCCAGTCGCCGCTGGGGCTGGCATTCAGTTCGGCGTAGGGGGCGGCGGCCGCGGGCCGGGCCAGGAAACACTCCAGGCAGGTGTGCTCCCAGAGGCCATCGCGGCGTTGGGGCGCCGTGCTGATCGGCGGCAGCAGCACCAGCCCGGCCGGATCTTCAAGGCGATAGCGCAGCCAGAGCCGATCGCCCTGGCGCCGCACCGCACAGTCCAGCCGCAGGCCGCGCGGCGGCTGCGTGAAGCAGCGCAGCTGCCGCCACTGCCAGCCCCCCTGGCCGGGCTCCCCGGTGACGGCACTCATCGCAACCCCTCCACCAGCGCCCGGATTTGGGCCCCCTGCCGCTCGACGCTCTCGGCCAGGCGGAACTGCACCAGGGCCCGATCGAGGTTGTGGCCGGGGCGGGCGATTGTGAAATAGGTGTCGCCCCCCAGGTGATCGGTGAGGAAGCGCAGCCCCAGCTCGAACGGCAGCAGGGCGATCGCATCGGGGATGGCGTCGAGGTCGGCATCGCTGAGGAAGCCGCGGGCCACGCTGAGGTAGCCCTCCAGCAGCCGCTCGGCCAGGCCCAGGTCGAACTGCACGGCCTCGAGGGCGTCGGTCTCCTCGCCGAGGGGATTGCAGGCGGAGCGCAGGCAGTCGCCGATGTCGTAGTGCACCAGCCCCGGTTTGACGGTGTCGAGATCGATCAGGGCCACTGCCCGGCCGCTGTTGCGGCAGAGCAGCAGATTGTTGATCTTGGGGTCACCGTGGATCGGTCGCAGCTGCAGCCGGCCAGCGGCCCGGGCCTCCTCCAGCACGCCGGCCCCTGCCTCCCGCGCCGCCACAAAGGCGATCGCCTCCTGGCAGCGGTCGCAGCGGGGCCGCTCGCTGCTGGCCAGCACCGCCTTGAACTGCTCCAGATAGCGGGGGGTGATGTGGAAGCCCTCGAGGGTGTCGGCGAGCTGCTCGGCGGGCAGGTCGTGGATCAGGGCATGGAACAGTCCCAGGCCGGCGCCGATCTCCCGGGCCTGCTCCGGGCTCTCGATCGTGTCAACGCTGCGGGTTCCCTCCAGGAAGGTGAGCATCCGCCAGAAGCAGCCGCCCCGCTCCAGCCAGGGCTCACCGCTGCGGCTGGGCACCAGGGCCGGCATCCGCCAGGGGCGCGCCTCCGGATCGGGGTTGCCCTGGGCCAGCCGCCGCTCCACGTGCTCCGCCACGGCGGCGATGTTGGCCATCACCAGCGCCGGCTGCTGGAACACCGCGGTGTTGAGCCGCTGCAGCACCCCATCCCCTGCCGCTCGGTCCGCCAGCCGCACCCGGTAGGTGGCGTTGACATTGCCGTTGCCCAGGGGTTCGATCGCCACGACCGGCGCCGGCAGGGCGAAAGCCTCCACCACCGCCCACAGCTCGGGATCGTTGAGCCCCCGCCCCGGGGCCGAGCCATCGCCGCCTGCCACGCCCCACCTCCAGCAACGCCGGCATCCTGGCAGCGGCAGGAGCAAGCGACGGCGACCGGCGGCCCCGTGGACGAAGCCAGCGGGATCACCCCAGCGCAATCCGCAGCGACGGCCACGGCCGGGCGCCAGTCCCTTTATTATTTCTTCAGATCCTGGCGGCGCGGCGGTTCGGCGGCGCAGCGGTTCAGGGGTTGCCGTCTCGTCATGCCCCAGTTCGCCCAGCCAGCACCGCCCTCCCCGGAGCCGGCCGATCCGGCCCGGCCCGCCGAAGCCAGCCCATCCAGTGCCGATGGGGTGGTCGAGGCACTGTTGTTCGTGGTGGCCCCCGAGGCCTCCCTGCCCAGCGAACCCACCGACCTGGAACAACTGGAGCAGGCCCAGCGAATCGGCATCCGCAGTGCCCTGGCCCTGCGGATGTTCCGCGCTCCCGCCGGCTGGACGGGCAGCCTCGATGATCTGGTGGGCGATGGCCGCGCCGACGGCCTCGGCCAGGACCCCTTCGCCGCGGAACCGACCCCCACCGCTGATCCTCGTCCGGCCCCGGAGCGGCGGCGACTGATCTGCGATGCCGTGATCCCCCAGCTGGAGGCCCGCAGCCAATGGGTGGGGGTCTATGTCCTGACGGGGGTGCGCCAGGCCCAGACGACCGGCCCCGGAGCGGCCGGCACCGCCCCGGCCCCTGCCGCCGTGGCGCCCATCCACCCGTGCCGCAGCCTGGCGGTGCAGGGCCTGCGCTGCCTGGATCGCTTCCCACTGCGGGAGGCCGACAACGAGACCTGCTGGTTCTATCCCACCGACGACGACACCTATCTGGCCTGGGAAAACCAGCGGCGGGTTGAGACCCTGCCCGGCTTCCTGCCGGAGCGGCCGCTGCAAACCGAACCGGTGGCCTTCCAGCGGGCCGATCTGCATGTGCTCTGGTCGTTGATGGCCGACGACCTCGCCCTGACCTGCGTGGGTCTCACCTACCGGGGTCGGAGGATTGAATGGACGGTGCGGGCCAGCCAGCCCGAGCCCTTCGCCACCTGGACCGCCTTCCGGGTCGATTCCAGCGCCGAGGCCACCTACAACGAACTGGCGGCGATCACCGTGTTTCAGGTCTGAAGCGCCGCCGCAGCGGCCCGGTGGCTGACCCCCCCTGCTACGCCCGATCGAAGCTGAGGATGCGGTAGCGGAGCAGGCCCAGGCGGCTGACCAGGCCGATCCGCCGGGTCGCCGCCTCCGCCTCTGGCCAGCCGGCCGCCGCGAACAGCCCGGCCACCACCGGATAGGTGGGCAGGGTGGAGCGGGTGATGTCGGCGTCGCAGGCCAGGCGCAGGCCCTGGCGCTCCCCCAGTCGCCGGTATTCGGCCAGGCCGCAGCCGCAGTCGACCGGCCCGTAGGTGGCCCGCATCTCGCGATCGATGCCACCACGGACGCGCTGCAGCAGCAGCAGCGTCGGGCTGGGCACGAAATCGCACAGGGTCAGCCGACCGCCGGGCCTCAGCACCCGCGCTGCCTCGCGGAAGAAAGCTCCACGGCTGGGGAAATGGAAGATGCACTCCACCGCCAGCACCCGCTCGAAGCTGGCGGCGGCGAATGGCATGGCGCAGGCATCGCCGACCACCCAGGTCAGGCGGTTGCCGGGGCTCGGCTCGACGCTGGCCGCCGCCCGCTGCAGTTGGCGGGGATCGATGTTCAGGCCGGTGAGATCGAGGGCGTCGCCGCCCTCGTTGAGCCGGGCCAGGGTGCCGCCGAAACCGCAGCCGGCATCGAGGATCCGCTGCCCCGATGCGATCGCCGCCTGATCGATCAGCCGCTCCGTCAGCCTTTCGGCGGCGGCGGCGAAATCAGCCACGCTGCCATCGGCCCGTTGCGGATCGTCCCAGCTGCCCCAGTGCACGTGGCGAGCGAAGGCGCCGCTGAAGGCCGGATCCCCCTGCTGCAGGCGCTGCAGCAGCAGATCGAAATAGGGCAGATCAGGCGGCTGGTCGCCCAGCGCCGGACTGGGTGCCGTTTCGCCAGCAGCCGGCTGGGGATCGGCCGAAGGCTGCTGGCCTGGGCCAAGCTCCGGGGCCATGGGCTGCGCCTCATCCAGGCACCGACCCTAGCGATCGTCCAGCCCGCAGGTCGCCGTTCACCGTCCACCGTCCACCCTCACCCACTGTCCTCGGGGTCTGCCCCGGGCTCACTCACTCCGGTCGCGGCCGTGCAGCAGCTGGTAGGCGCCGGCCAGGCAGAGGATGATCACCCCCACCCCGATCAGGCTGAGGGGATCCTTCTCCTCCCCCGGGGGCAGCACGATCACCTTTCGGGCCACCGCCGTCAGGGCGGTCAGCACCACCAGTTCGGTCTGGAAGCGACGGTCGCGCAGGTAGGAGGTGAGACTCTGCAGCACCTCCAGGCCGATCAGCAGCAGCAGCAGCCGATCGAGCAGGCTGATCAACTGTCCTCCCAGCCAATCCTGCTGCGGCTGGAGCAGCAGCTGGGCGACGACCACGATCAGCTGCACGGTGCTGGCGATCAGCACCAGGGCCAGCAAGGTGGCCAGGACCCTGGAGAGGTTGCGCTCAAACCTGGTGATCAGGTCATGGAAGAACCTCTCGAAGCGATCGTGCATCGGCTGGGCGGGCAAGGGGGGATTCATTGTGCTGGGCGTTCCCAGCGACGGCGGTGCTGCAGCCCGGGGCGGGACGGCCACCGCGGGCCGGCCAGGAGGCCATGGCGACGGCGCTGCAGGCCCTGGGCAGCCCGCGGTACAACGCAGCAGCCAGATGACGTCCTGCCGCCGCCGCCATGCCCTCCACCGCTTCCCTGCTGCTGACCCTGCTGATCAGCTCGCTGGGGTCGGGGTATCTCCTCTATGGGCGGCGCAACGCCCATCCCGTGGCCAGCCTCTGCGGGGTGCTGCTGATGGCGGTGCCGCTGCTGGTGAGCGGAATGATTCCCCTGCTGCTGATCGCGGGGCTGCTGCTTGCTGTGCCTTTCCTGGTGCGGGGCTGACGCGCCCGCTCTCGCTGCATACGGTTTGGGAATCGCAGCACGACATGCCCTGCCATGGGCCCGATTGAACAGGCGCTGATCGCCGCGGCCTACCGCCTCGCGAACGGCGCGATCCCCGAGGAGTATCTCCAGCCGGTGGATCCCGCCCTCGACTGCATGACCCAGGCTCTGCAGGAGACGTGCCGGCTTTACGGCTTCCAGGACCACGACACCGCCCGCTTCCTGATGAGCATGGCCCTGCGGGTGGCCCGCCTCAACAGCGAGATCCCCGAGCGCCAGCACCTGCGGGAGGTGGAGGCCCAGCTGATGGCCACCTGCGGCCTGCTCGGCAGCAACGGCTCCGGCGCTGGGCGCGAGCACGGCTGAACCAGCCCAGGCGGCTGCTGCTCAGCGCGGCGCTGTGGGGAGTTCATGGCATCCGCTGCGGCAGGCGGGCGCGGATGTGCCGCACAAGCGCAGCCGCGAAGTTCGGGGGCTCGTTGTCATCGGAAGATCGGCAGGTGTCGCCCCAACGAATCTCGATGTCGGATGCATTCGGTGATTATCTGCACCGCATCGGCCGGCTACCCTTGCTCACTCCTGCCGAGGAACTTCACCTCGGAACCGTGGTGCAAGAATGGCTCACCAACCCAACTCCCGCAAGCTCCTTGGAGCGTCGCGGTCGCCGGGCGATGGACCGCATGGTGACCGCCAACCTGCGGCTTGTGGTGTCGGTGACACGCCACTATCAAACCAGGATTCGCCATCTGCAGATTGATCCCCTGGATGTGATCCAGGCCGGAACCCTCGGCCTGATACGTGCGGTCGAACGCTATTCTCCAAGCCGTGGTTATCGGTTTTCAACCTATGCTTATTGGTGGATCCGTCAGGCCGTGAATCGCTACCTTCAGGAGCAGAGCGGCGCCATCCGCCTGCCCGCCCAGGTCACCGCTCTGGCGATGAAGGCCCGCTTCCTGCAGGCCGCCGAGGCCCGCAACCTGCGCCTCGCCGAACTGGCCGCCCGCCTGGGGGAGAGCGAGAAGCGGCTGGCCTTCGTGCTCCGGGTCACCCACGAGGCCCATGCCGTCTCCCTCGATCAGCCGATGGGTGGGGAGGAAACCGACGCCTGCCTGGGGGACCTGATCCCGATGCCCTCCGCCCTGCCCTACCAGGAGGACTACGGCTGGTTGCACGGCGAGCTGAGCCAGCTCCAACCGATCGAACAACAGGTGCTGCAGCTCCGCTTCCGCCAGGACGACCCCCTCTCCCTGGCCCGCACGGCCGAATGCCTCGGACTCACCAAGGAAAAGGTGCAACGGCTGGAACGGCAGGCGTTCCACAAGCTGCGCCGCAGGGTGATGCCGATGCTCGACCCCCAGGGCGGCCCGCCTCCGGGGAGCCCGCTGGCGGCCAGCCCTGCCCAGACCAGCCGGTCGGCAGCAGGCTCAGACCAGGGAGTCCCGAGCCAGGGCTTCCCGTCCGAGGCCCGTGGACCCAAGGCCCGTGGGCCCGAGGGCCGTGGGCCCACGGGCCGCGCGCCCCAGGACCTGCAGCCTCAGGGCGGCCCGTCAGCTCCGCGCCAGGGCGCGAAAGCTCAGGCGGCCTCCGCCTTCAGCACCACCCGGTACTCCAGGCGGGAGGCCACGCCAGTGCCCCGGTAAGTGCCGCTCACCGGCGCCGCCAGCCGATGGTCCGGCGCCGTGGCCAGCACCACATGGCCATCGGCCACCGCCAGGCCGAGGCTGGGGTCATAGGCCCGCCAGCCGCCGCCGGGAACGTAGACCTCGGCCCAGGCATGGAGCTCGTGCTCGCTCACCTCGGGTGGATGGTGCATCGAGTAGCCGCTCACGAAGCGGGCCGCCAGACCGAGGCTGCGGCAGGCCGCCACATAGAGCATCGCCGTGTCGCGACAGGCGCCGCTGCGGCCCGCCAGGGTCTGCTCCGGTTCCAGGGGATCCCCCTCAGGCCGGCCGACATGGTGAAAGCCGTGGTGAATGGTGTCAGCCAGGGCGATCAGGAAGGCGGCGGTGTCCTGGTTCACCGCTGCCGCCTGCTCGGCCGCCCAGGCCGCCACCGCCCCTTCGGGGGGCTCAGCACTGCTGAGAAAGGGCTCCAGGGAGCGGGCCGTCTCAGGGCTATAGCGCAGCGGCAGCCGGCGCGCCGAGGGTTCGGTGATGATCCAGTCAAACGGGTTGTGGCGCAGCGTCTCCACCTCCATCACCACCGACAGCTCAAGATCGCTGCGCAGTTCGTCGAACCAGAGCACCATGCTGCTGTTGCCATCGGCATCGAGGCTGGCGCTGTGGCCGCTGGCCGCAGGCTCGACACCCAGCTGCAGGCTGAGCAGCCGTTGCCCCGGATCCTGTCTGGGGGTCAAGCGCAGCGTGTGGGGTTCGAGAAAGACCGGCCGTTCATAGGCGTAGCTCAGGGTGTGCTGGATGCGAAAGCGCATGGCCGGTTCAGTTCAAGGCCTGATGCAGGCTGGCGTCAAAGTCGTTTTCGATGCCGTAACTGCGCAGCGGCTCGTGGGCCAGATCCTCGATCAGAGGAAAGAAGCGCACCGCGAACCATGAGGCGAACAGATCGAAGGTGCGTGCTGCCGGCCAGTGGGAGGGATCGCGACTCCAAAGCTCCAGTTCGCTCTGGAAGATGCCGTTGTAGTGGGCGCGGAGAATCACCAAGGCCTCCGGTTCATCGTCGTAGGCGGGGATCAGGTACAGGCTCTCTTCCTCCACCACGCTCTCCATGTCTTCCCGAGTCCAGAACGCTCGGCTCCACTCCCGCATCGGCGGCTTCGCCGCCACAGCGACGGCGCAGCGGTTAAGCACGGCCATGGCAACGCCAGGGAACATTTCCGCAACCTAGACAGCCCCGGCGCAGGACTCAAGCCATCCACCATCAGTTGCGCACAGTCTCATTTTGATCCGCGTCTGATCCGCCAGCGGCGCTGTTGCAACACCAAGCCCGGCCGCCTGATGTTGTCCACCATGAACCCTGGGGCTAGAACGAAACCGTCGCCCGCCTGCACCAGAGGCGCTGCGCCAACCCCCGCGCCCCAGCACCGCATCACGCCCTTTCGCCGCCCCGCCATGCCGCCCAAGCCGGCCCGTCGCTTCCTGCTCGGAGCCCTGCTCCTGGCTGCCTTGCACCCCCTGGCATCGCCGGATGCGGGGTGACCTTCCGATGAGCCACCTCCTCGACCCTGGCCGCGCCGGGCTGCTGCCGCTGGCGACCCTGGTGCCGTTGGCCCAGCTTCCGGCCCTGGCCGCGGGCGCTGCCCTTGCACCCGCACCCCTGGAGTCGGGCTTGCTCGCCCGCGGCGGTGGTTTTGGCGCCGGCCGCTCGGGCCTGCAGGACGGCGGCGGGGACGGCGGTTTCAACCGCGGCGCCGCCAGGCCGAGCGGCGGCTGGGCCAACTCGGTCGACGACCGGGCTCCGGCGCCGAGCCTCGATGGCGGTTGGCAACGTTCAGGCTCCGCCGCCGGATCCTGGGCGGATCGCGGCGCCAACCGCACCGCGACGGTGAGCAGCAGCTGGAATCGGGACGTCAACGTCAACACCATCAATGTCTCCCCCGGTTGGGCGCGTCCCGGCTGGGGCTATGCCAGGCCCTGGAATGTCGGGTGGTACGGCGGTTTCGGGGCACCCGCCTGGGGATGGTGGGGCCCCTGCGGAGGCTGCGGCCTGCCGCCCGGGGCCACGGCTCGGGCCGGGTCTGACGGCCGCCGCTGTCCCCCGCCCCCACCAACCTTTCTCCTGGCAACGGAGGCCCGATGAGCTGGAGTGAACTGGAACGCCTCGTAGAAACGGCGGAGAGCGATCCGGCCATGGCCAGGGCGCTGGGTCACTGCCGCTGCGCCGCGGAGCTGGTGCTGGTGGCCCGCCGCCTCGGCTTCGGCATCACCGGGGCGGACCTGAGCGACGCCCGTTCTCTCGCCCAGGGGCTGGCGCTGGCCCCGGCCCGCCCCCTGGCCGGACCCCAGTTGTTTCCCACCCACCGCCAGCGGACCCGCCAGACCGCAGCCTCCGCAGCGTTGGTGGCAGCCGCAACCACCGTCTCCATCCCCGGGGCAGGCAGGGCGGCTACGGTGGATCAGACCCTTGCATCCTGACCCCATGGCGAACGGTGGTCGCGGTGGTCTGGGAGCCGACCGGGTGGTGAAACTCCAGATCCTGGCGGCGGTGTTCCTGCCGATCGGTCTGCTCCTGTTCTGGCTCGGGTCCCGGGGCTTCTTCCAACCGCTGGGCTGATCGCTGCAGCCGAGGTGGGCCTCCGCAGCCTCAGGATCCCAGCAAGGCCTGGCTGGAACCCCGGACCAGCCGGCCCAGGTTGACCCCGGCCCGGTGGGCGGCGTCGAGCAGATCCGCCTGCTGCTCGGGGCTGAGGCCATCCCAGAAGGCATGGAACAGGTCGAGGGAGGCCTTGCCGGCCCCCACCGCCCCAAGCACGGTCAGGGGCAGGCTCAGCCAGGGGAAGACCAGCAGCAGCAGGCCGAGCACCAGGCCCACCGCCGCCCCCTGCTGCACCGAACGCCAGATCGTGGCGATCACCAGCTGCAGCTGCTGCTGGCGGTTGAGCTCCCCGCGCCGCACCATCGCCTCGGTGCGCAGGGTGCTGAGCAGGGCTTGGTAGAGGGTGTAAACCACCACGGCCCCGAGGGTGGATTCGGCCACAAACTCGGCGCCACCGGCGCTGCCGGGTGGGCCCAAATCGACGCTGGCCAGACCCGCCAGCGGCGCTGCCTCAACGCCGGCCCTTGGGATCCGGAAGGGGTCGCGTTCGCGGGTCATGGGCGGGAACCGCCAGGGGAATCCCGATCAGTTTCTCCCATCCATCCGCTGTCGCCAAGATACGGCGCACCGACCTGGCTCAGCGCACCACCAGCACCGGCACCCGTGCCTCCACCAGCACCCGCTGCGTCTCGCTGCCCAGCAACACGCCGCGCAGGCCGCGTCGGCCGTGGGAGGCCATCACGATCAGATCGCAGCCCAGCCGTGCGGCGCTCTCCAGGATGGCGCGATGGGGTGATTCGGCCTCGATCCGTTCGGCCTCCGCCGGCACGCCCGCATCCCCTGCCGTGGCCAGGGCCCGAGCCAGGATCCGCTCCGCCTCCTCCCGGGCGGCCCTGGTCAGGGCCTGGAGCGTGGCGGGATCGAGCCGCTCGCCCATGCCGGGCATCGGCAGGGTCGGGGCCCGCTGCACATGCAGCACGGTGAGGCGGGATCCCAGGGCCAGCGCCAGCGCCACGGCCTGGGTCACGGCCCGCTGGGACCGTTCGGACCCATCGCAGGGCACGAGCAGATGGCGATAGGGCACGGTCGACACCGGCGGTTTTCTCTCTGTCTAGGGCCGCGGCGGCAGCGGCGCTCGCCAGAATCGCCCGATGCTCATCCCCTCCGCCTCCCCGGCACCGACGGCCACCCCGCCGCCCACCCCCCTCGCGGCGGCCGAGGCGTCCGCCGCTGCCCCGCCGCCAGTGCCGCCGGCCTGGCGCGACAGCTGGTACCCGGTGGCCTTCCTGCGCGACCTCGATCGGGCCAGGCCCACCCCCTTCACCCTGCTCGATGAGGAGCTGGTGCTCTGGTGGGACCGGACCGCCGGCTGCTGGCAGGCCTTCACCGATGTCTGCCCCCACCGGCTGGTGCCCCTCTCCGAAGGCCGTCTGAATGCCGACGGCGAGCTGGAATGTCCCTACCACGGCTGGACCTTCGACGGCTCCGGGCGCTGCACCGCCATCCCCCAGGCCGCGGCCGGGGCGACGCCGACGCCGCGGCGGTCCGCTTGCCGCCGCCACGCCACCGCTGAGGCCCAGGGGCTGTTGTTCGTGTTCGCCGGCGATCCGGCCGCCGCCGCCGCCGTGCCCCTGCCGCTGGTGCCGGCCCTGGAGGAGGAGCCGGGCGCCTGGCTGGTGCAGGACACCTTCCGGGATCTGCCGATGGATGCCCTCACCCTGCTGGAGAACGTGCTCGATGTGAGCCACGTGCCCTTCACCCATCACCGCACCGTCGGCCGGCGGGAAAACGCCGCCCCGGTTGAAGCCGAGCGCACCAGCTTCGGCCCCGAGGGCTTCACCCTGCTCTGGCGGGAAGGGCCGCGGCGGGGCAAGCTCGGCAGCCAGCACACCACCTTCCTGGCACCCGGGCTGCTCTGGCATGACCTCACCGCCCCCGGCTTCGCCCGCTTCCTGACGGTCGTCTACGCGGTGCCGATCCGCCGCGGCTCCTGCCGGCTGATCGCCCGTTTCCCCTTCCGCTTCCAGTCGAAGCTGCCGGCCCTGCTGCTGCGGTTGCGCCCCGAGTGGCTGCAGCATCTCGGCAACCACACCGTGCTCGAGGACGATCAGATCTTCCTGCACGCCCAGGAATTGCAGCTGGAGCGGCGCGGCGGCAGCGCCGAGGCCGGGCGCGCCTTCTTCCTGGCCACCCCCGCTGACCGCTACGTCAAAGCCCTGCACGACTGGGTCAACCGCCATGGCGGTGAACCCTTCCCCGGCCAGCCCCTGCCGGCCCGCCAGCAGCGCCCCGCCCTGCTGGACCGTTACCACAGCCACACTGAGCACTGCCGCGCCTGCCGCGGGGCTCTGGTAGCGATTCGGCGCTGGCAGCCACCGTTGGCCCAGCTGCCCTGGCTCGGCCTGCTGTTGCTGATCCTCCTGCCCCGCCCGGCGGGCATCGCCATCGGCCTGACCGTGGCGGTCCTCGGCATCGCCCTGGGCAGCCAGCTGCGACGCTGGGAGCGGCAGCTGCTGGCGGGGGATGGTCGGCCGCCGCGCAACCGCGACTGACCGACCCCGGAGCCCGAGGGGTGCGGAGCTGCGGTTCAGTCCCGACCCTTCCAGCCCGCCAGGCCGGCCGCGGCGCCGGAGCGCACCAGGGCGCGGGCGGCCGGCAGGGCCGGCTCCAGCTGGGAGGAGGAGAAGGGGGGCAGGGAGCGGGTGCGCAACCAGGCCCCCCAGCGGAACTCATGAAAGGGAATCAGGGGGGCGGCCTCGACCAGACCCTCCTTCTTGAGTTTCCAGACCAGGCTGCGGTACGGGTCATCCTGCAGCTCGGTCAGCCGCTCCGGCAGGGCGGTGGGGGGCAGCGGACCCTGGCCGCGACCGTCATAGAGGTAGAGCCAGCCGCGCCCCTGCAGCTCCAGCAGCACCCCGGCGCGATCGACGGCCTCCGAATCCAGCACCACATAGCCGTAGGCAACGGCCTCGGGATCGATCTCCACCAGGGCCCGCAGCCGGTGGTGGCGATCCACCATCCACAGCTTCCCCTGGCGATTGCGCACCAGCGGCACGGGTTTGCCACCGAGATAGCGGCGCCGCTCCTCACCGCTTTCCTGGGAGAAATCCACCTGGCGGCTGCGCACCTCGGCCAGGCCAACGCAGAGCTGGGTGGGTTGCAGGTCGGCCACAGCCACCTCCAGGAAGGTGCTCTTGCCGCCGGGGGAAGGCAGGGGCTGGAAGGGCGGAAGGCGCAGGCTCATGGCGACACGGCGCAGACGACCATCCTCGCGCTCGAACGGCGCCGGAGCTGGCCGAATAGGGTCAGGGTCAGGCGCCATGGGCCATGACGATCGCGACCGATGCCACCGCCGCCGCCTTCGGGGCCTACGGCGCCGCCGCCGCCGCCCTGGAGGCGGGCCAGGTGCCGGTGGGTCCCCATGGCCCGATCGGGGTGCTGGTCTGCGGCCACGGCAGCCGCAACCGGCTGGCGGTGGAGGAATTCGCCGATCTGGTCCGGCAGCTGCGCCTGCGGCTGGCCGGGACGCCGGTGGAGTTCGGCTATCTGGAGTTCGCCCGGCCGATCCTGCGCGATGGCCTGGAGGCGCTGCGCCAGCGGGGCGTGCGCCATGTGCTGGCGATCCCGGCGATGCTGTTCGCCGCCGGGCATGTCAAGAACGACATTCCCTCGGTGCTCAACACCTACGCCGCCGAGACCGGTCTGCGGATCGACTACGGCCGGGAGCTCGGCGTCGATCGGGGCATGATCCAGGCGGCCGGCGCCCGCATCCAGGCCTGCCTCGACAGCGCCGACCGCCAGGACCTGGAGGCCGGCCGGCCCCTGCTGGCCCGCCACGACACCCTGCTGGTGGTGGTCGGGCGGGGTGCCTCCGATCCGGATGCCAACAGCAACGTGGCCAAGGTGACGCGGATGCTGGTGGAGGGGTTCGGCTTCGGCTGGGGGGAGACGCTCTACTCCGGCGTCACCTTCCCGCTGGTGGAGCCGGGGCTGCGGCAGCTGATGAAGCTGGGCTACCGGCGGATCGTGGTGTTTCCCTATTTCCTCTTCTCCGGCGTCCTGGTCAGTCGGATCGTTCAGCACAGCCAGCGGGTGGCCGCTGACAACGGCGGGGTCGAGATTCTCCATGCCTCTTATCTGGGGGCCCACCCGCAGGTGCTCGCCACCTTCGAGGAGCGGGTGCTGGATGTGCTGCGGGGCGAGACGGCGATGAACTGCTCGCTCTGCAAATACAGGGCCCAGGTGCTGGGCTTCGAGACGGAGGTGGGCAGCCCCCAGCACAGCCATCACCACCATGTCGAGGGGCTGGTGGAGAGCTGCAGCCTCTGTGAGCGGGAGTGCACCGGCGCCTGCCAGCCCGACGGTGTGCCGCTGCCGGTGGGGACCGCAGCGGCGGTCGGTGATGGGGGAGCAGCCGGCGCTGGCCGCAGCCATTCCCACGACCACGGGCATTCCCATGGCCACGGGCACTCCCACGACCATGGCGCTCCCCATGATCACGGCCATTCCCATGATCGCGGCCATTCCCATGACCACGGGCAGTCCCACCATCCCAGCCATGAGCACGGGCACCCCAGCCATGGCCACCCCCATGGCCTAGAGGCCGGGGCCGCCGCGGCCGCCCAGCCCCCTGCCGGCAGCGCTTCGGGCCACCACCATCCCCCCTATCCCCACGCCGATCACCCCCTGGGTCCCCGCACCCTGCGCGGCGGCGGCGGCGGCGGCGGCGCTGGCGGTGCCGGCGGCAGCGGTGATGGCGGCGGTGACCCGGCGGCTGACAGGGGCTGAAGCCCGTTTCAGGGTTCGGGTCCGCCGGGGGGACAGCCCGCCGCGGCCGGACCGAGCCGGTCCAGGGGCGCCACCTGCGCCTGGGGAGGGGCCAGTGCCTGGGGCCGGGCCGCAGCACCGCAGCCATCCGACCGCGGCCAGGGCGTAGCCCGAAGCCCGAAGCCCGTGGCTCACGGAGCGGGCACCAGCGGGCACCGTGCAGCGTGCTTGCTGGCTCTTGGCGCCCGTCGCCCGTCGATCAGGGATCAGAGAACCGACAGAGCCCTTGCCAAGAGCCGGCGGCCCGAACCCGACAACCGGCCAGCAGGAATCAATGTATTGAATCGCAACGCAATAGCGAGCGAAAGGGGTGAGGATGCTGCGCCTCGCCCGTCTCGTCTCGATCTGGGTCCCATTGGACCGCTGTTGATCAGCAGTGCTGATCGCCTGGGATTTCCCCATTTTGCCCCCGTTTTCCACCGAAAACGCGGGGTTTTTCCCCAGGAGAGTCGCGCAGCCGACCCCTGCGTCCCACGGCTGGGGAAAACGCAGCCCCGCCGCCGCTGCGGTTGACAGATCCGGCGCCGGGCCTCCTGCCGCAGCCATTGCCTGCTGCAATCCGCCGAAACCGCCGTCTCCGGGGCTGTCTCAGGGTGTGGCGAGGTGATTCTGAGCTGGCGGTGGGGCTTTGACGGCAGCCATGGCCCTGTGGCCTACTGACCTCATCCACTGCGACGCTCGGGTCCCCGATGACGAACGACGGCTTCCCTGAGGGTCAACCCGCCGCGGCCGCCAGCCTCCCCCCGGCGGCCCGGGTGAGCCTGGAGGCAGAGGTGCCTGAGGTGCTGTTTGAAGGCATGCGCCATTTCCTGAGCAGCCATCCCCACTGGGACCAATACACCGTGATCACCTCAGCCCTGGCGGGCTTCCTCTTCCAGAACGGCTGCGGGGACAGCAGCGTGACCCAGCACTATCTCGACGGCCTGTTCCTGCGCCAAGGCTGAGGCCCCCAAGCCAGCGGACCGCTGCCCCCTTCGATGGGAGAGATCCAGCCCAGCAGCGATTCGAGGGAGGGTGAGGGCGCGCCAGGGGCCGCCGAAGGGTCACCTGATCACAAAAAAAGAGCGGAGGTGCGACCCCCCGCTCCTGTGTTTTCTCCCTTGCCCGACCCTGTTAAAGGTCGCCTGTGCATTGTGCGAGGAGCCCCCGGCCCGAACTGTGGTGTCCGACACCGATCAGGAATCGGATGGGCAGGCCCTGACAGCCACCCCACCCCGACCCCGGGGGCTGATCGGGCACGCTCAGGCTTCGCCCCGCCGCAGCCGTGCCGCCGCCGCCTCACAGGCCCGCCAGGTCAGGGCCATCGAGGTGAGGGTGGGGCTCTGCCAGGCGGAACTGGGCCAGCAGGCGCCATCGGTCACCAGCACGTTCGGGGCACCCCAGCAGCGGTTCCAGGGATCGAGCACCCCCTCGCTCGGCGTGGCCGAAAGGCGGGCACCGCCCAGCTCGTGGATGTAGTAGCCCGGTGGCGCCGGCCCTTCCGCCACCGCCACGCCGGCGCGGATCCAGGGCTCGAGCAGCGGCAGCCGGAACAGCTCCTCGATCGGGCGGATCGTGCCTCCCGCCGCCGCCACCACTGCGGCCATGCGGGCGTGCATGTGGGCCACCATGGCCAGCTCGTTGGCGCCCCAGCGGCAGCGGATGTGGGCGGTGGGCAACCCGAGGTGGTCGAGGCGGCTGCCATCGAGGCTCACCCGGTTCTCGGGATCGCTGAGCACCTCGCCATGGCCGATCAGGAAGCCCACCGCCTCGCCGGGCCGGCGCCGAAGCAGGCGGGGCGGATCGAAGCGCTGGATCGCGGTCCAGAGGCCGTAGCCGCGGCGGAAGCCGAGGCCCTCGTCGCCGTTGAGATTGACCGTATTAGGGATGAAGCAGCTGCCGGCGCCCGACAGCTCGGCCACTTCGGCGGGTTCCGGCACGCCGGGCAGGGAGAAGAAGCGGCTGGTGGAGATGTGATCCATCAGGTGCAGCCCCAGGGTCCCGGAGGGATCGCTGAAGGCCCCCTCGCCGCTGCCTTCGAGGGAGTGGAGCAGGATCCGCAGCGTCTCGATCGTGGAGGCGCACAGCACCACCAGCGGCGCCTGCAGCAGCTCCCGGCTGCCCCCCTTCCCCACCACCACCACCCCATCGGCCCGCTGCCGGCCGTGGTCGATGGCCAGATGGCTCACGGTGGTGCCGCTCCGCAGCCGGACCCTGCCGGTGGCCAGGGCCCGGGCCAGGGTGCTGCCCGGTGAGCTCGCCGGCGACCAGGGTGCTTCCGGCCGGGGCCGGTGCAGGCGGAAGCCACGCGAGTGGATCAGCGGCAGCCCCAGCTCGCGGCCGATCGCCTGCCTCAGGTGCTCCTCTCCCGGGGTGAGGGGCAGCGGCGGCCGGAAGTCGCCATCGGGCAGCTGCGGCAGCCCATCGCCGTGGCCATGCACCCCGAGCAGACGCTCCAGGCGGCTGTAGTAGGGCGCGAGGTCGTCGCTGCCGAGCGGCCAGGCGGGGCCATGGCCATCGCGCTCGCCGGCCCTGAATTCATGGTCCGAAAGCCGCAGGGTGATGCCGCCCCAGGTGAGGCTGCGGCCGCCCACCTGCCGCCCCCGGGTCCAGAGGAAGGGCTGCCCGTCCGGGAAGCTCCAGGGGTGGTCGATCTCATCGATGAACAGGTCCGGGTTCTGTTTCCAGTAGCCCGGATGCTGGGCCTGCAGCCGCTGGCGACCGCTGCTGAGGCTGCAGGCCCGCCGCAGGCTGTTGAGCGGTTCGCTCCCCATGGCCCGCTCCGGCGCCAGTTCGGGGCCCGCCTCGAGCACCAGCACCCGCAGGCCCGCCTCGGCCAGCACCATCGCGGCCACCCCGCCGGTGGCGCCGGAGCCCACCACCAGGGCATCAACCTCGCAGGCGGCGCTCATCGGCCCCCCGCGGCCGCTGCGGCGGCGGGCGGCCCGCTCACGGGCCCAAGGGGCGGGGACGCGACCATCAGGCGGAGAGCTGGGCAGGCGCTGCCATCTTCGCCCTGCCGGGCGCCGCCCAATCCGCTCGGCCCCACCGCGTCGCCAGGTCGCGGGGGTCGTGGAGGCTGCTCTCGTTTCCGCCAGGACAGGCGGTGACGCTTGACCAGCAAGCCTGCATGCCCGGCCAGCGTCCTCACAACAGGCACGCTCTGGCGGATCACGGCCAGGCTCAGCGGCAGGCGCATCCAGATCAGCCATGGACTGGCAACACGGGTGGTCCAAAAGGATCGGCAGGTCCGTTTCGGATTGATCGCCTGAATGGAGTGCTGAGCGCGCCCCGCAAGGGGTTACGCTTATTACAGTTGAAGGGGTTCGATGCCCAGGAGGGCTCAAAGGTGACAACCCCGGTGCCGAGCACCCTGTTTCCGGATGCGCTGCAACCGGCCCAACTCGATGAGCTGGTGGCGCTCTTCCACGCTGGCGAGGCGCGGCTGGTGGGGCCAGGCGGAGAAATCCACCCAGTGCCGGCCCCCCTCTATGGCCTGCTGCGCGACCTTCTCGACAGCCTCAAGCGTGGCGAACCCGTCACGCTGATTCCCCAGGACACCCTGCTCACAACGCAGCAGGCGGCCCAGCTGCTCAACATCTCCAGGCCTTACCTCTATCGCCTGATCGATCAGGGTGAGATCGCTGCCATTGCTGTCGGCAGCCACCGGCGGCTACGGGTTCAGGACGTGCTCAGTCTTCGCGAGCAGCGCTCCCAGAAGCGGCGCCGCAGGCTCGACGAACTCAGCGGGCTGGGGCAGGATCTGCAGGTGGAGCCGGTGTGACCTTGTGGCTTGGTCCGGCGGTGTTCCCCGCCATCCTCGATAGCTGTGTCCTCTACCCCTACGAACTTCGCTGCCTGTTGCTGGAGGCCGCTCAGGAAGGGATCTACCGGGTGCACTGGTCGCAGAAAATCCTCGACGACACCGTGCGCAACCTGGTGGAGGACGGCAGGATCGATCCAAGCAAGGCAACACGGCTCTGCAGCGTGATGGCCGCAGCGTTCCCGGAAGCACGGGTCGATCCACCGCCGGAGCTGGACATCGGCCTGAGCTGCGATCCTGGCGATCGCCATGTGCTCGCCGCGGCCGTGACGGCCAAGGCCGAGGTGATCGTGACCCACAACATCCGCCACTTTCCGCCCGAGTCCACGGCCCCCCTGGGGATCCAGGCCCTCACGCCGGATCAGTTCCTCTGCAACCTGCTCGACCTGGCGGATGCGGCAATCCACGGCTGTCTGAGATAAATGGCCCTGCAACAGAGAAGTCCGAAACGCACGCTGGAGGTCCTCCTGCGGATCCTGAGTCGCGACGCGCCGATCTTCTCCAGTCGTTGCCTGGAGTTCCTGACCAGCACTCCGACGTGATCGACTTGGAACGTTATCACCCCGGCCATGGGCTTGGCCCCAACCACCGACCAATGACCCTGAAGCGATGACGCTCGACGACGCCATGGCGGCCTTTGGCGCTGCGGTGAAAGCCAAGCTCGCCAATCCAGCGACTAGGGGCCAACCGGAGGAGCAGCTGCGAGCCCCCTTCGAGCAGCTTCTCGCAGACCTGGCCGTCCTTTGTCTGCAGCCTGCCGGGACGGTGACCGCGGTGGGTGAATCATCGATCAGCGACCTGAAGACACGGCCGGATTACTCGATCACCGTGCGCAGCACCCTGGTGGGCTTCATCGAACTGAAGGCACCTGGCAAAGGAGCTGATCCACGACGCTTCAGGGATCAACACGACAGGCAGCAATGGGAACGCCTGAAGGCCCTGCCCAACCTGATCTACACCGATGGGCAGAGTTTCAGCCTCTGGCGCGATGGCGAGCTGTCTGGCCAGATCGTTCAATGCCACGGCGATCTGGACACAGCTGGCAAGGCCTTTGCTGCACCACCGGAACTGCTGAACCTGTTTGAGCAGTTCTTCCTCTGGCAGCCCATTTCCCCTCGCAACGCCAAGGAACTGGCCGTAATCAGTGCCAGGCTCTGTCGCCTGTTGCGGGACGAAGTCTCCGAACAGATGGCCTTGGGCAGCAAGGCCTTGACAGAGCTGGCCGAGGACTGGCGCAAACTGCTCTTTCCCGATGCCAACGACAAGCGTTTTGCCGATGGCTATGCCCAGGCGGTGACCTTCGGGTTGTTGATGGCCCGCGCCAATGGGATCCAGCTCTCCGAGGGCTTTGAGCAGGTGGCCAGGGATCTCAGTCATGCCAGCACGTTGATCGGTGCTGCCCTGCGCCTGCTCACGGACAACGCCGATAATCAGGCCACCCTCAAAACATCGCTGGGCTCCTTGAGCAGGGTCCTTGATGCTGTGGACTGGGCAACGATCAGCAAAGGCAATCCTGAAGCGTGGCTATATTTCTACGAAGATTTCCTGGAGGAGTACGACAACGAGCTCCGCAAACTGACTGGCTCCTACTACACACCGGTGGAAGTCGTCGAAGCGATGGTGCAGCTGGTCGACGAGCTCCTCACCAGTCCAGCCTTCAGGCAACCTGCTGGCCTGGCTTCCCCCAGTGTGACGCTGGTGGATCCCGCCACGGGCACCGGCACGTACATGTTGGGCGTGCTGCGCAAGATTGCCGACACCGTGAGCCGCGATCAGGGCGAAGGAGCGGTCGCCCAGGCCATCAATGCGGCGTTGAAACGCTTGATTGCCTTCGAGATGCAGCTGGGGCCCTTTGCTGTGGCTCAATTGCGACTCTTGGCTGAAGTTCTGGCCATCACCGGGGTACCGCCCAAAGAGCCACTGAGGATGTTCGTGACCGATACGCTCTCCAACCCTGAGGATGATCAGGGCTGGATTCCTGGGATGTTGGCACCAATTGCGGAATCCAGGAAGCAATCCAATCGCATCAAGCGGGAAGAAACGATCACGGTGGTAATTGGCAATCCGCCTTACAAAGAGAAAGCCAAAGGCGGTGGAGGCTGGATCGAGAGTGGAAGTACAGCAACAGATGACCCATCACCCCTTTCTATCTGGTTTCCGCCGAGAGATTGGGGAATTGGTGCCCACGCCAAACATCTGCGAAATCTCTATGTGTATTTCTGGCGTTGGGCCACCTGGAAGGTCTTCGATCACAATCCCACCAGCTCTTCTGGAATTGTGAGTTTCATCACCGTGGCCGGATTCCTGAACGGTCCAGGGTTTCAAGCCATGCGCGCGTATCTCCGCCGGACCTGTGATCAGATCTGGGTGATTGATTGCTCACCGGAAGGGCACCAACCAGCCGTGAACACCCGCATTTTTCAAGGGGTTCAACAGCCGGTCTGCATCGTGATGGCTTCCCGTGGCAGCCGCGCAAAGCATGCAGCAGCTGCTGAGGTTAAGTACCGGGCCTTGCCCGAGGGAAACAGAAACGAAAAGTTTGGTGCACTGAAAAATCTGCGCTTAGCGTCGTCAGACTGGTTGGAGTGCCCACGGGATGAGCGGGCTCCATTTCTACCGAACTCTGCAGGGGCTTGGGCTGCTTTCCCATATCTGGACGATCTCTTTATTTACAATGGTGCAGGAGTACAGCCCAAGCGTGTATGGGTAATCGCACCTGATACCGAATCTCTCAAGGAACGTTGGCACCAACTGATTCATGCTCCGCTGGAAGCCAAGCAAGCGCTCTTCCATCCAACCCTGCGCAACGGGGTACCCGCTGACCGGCATATCGATTCAGTCGTACGACAGGGATTGGCTGGCTTCGGCACGAATCTGACACCCCTGGCGCGCGAAGCCAGGCCATGCAATGAACCCGTGATGTACGGATTTCGGTCTTTCAACCGACAGTGGATCATTCCAGACGCAAGGGTCATTACACAGCCAAATGCAGCACTCTGGACATCCTGGTCACAGAATCAGGTCTACCTAACTGCCCTTTCAAGAACATCGCCATCTTCCGGCCCCGCTCTCACTTTCACCGGACTCGTACCCGACCTAGATCACTACAAAGGCTCCTTCGGTGGTCGTGTCTTCCCGCTCTGGAGCAATGCTGAAGCCACCGTTCCCAACATAACGCCAGGGCTGATCTTTTATCTGGCGGAGGCCTTAGGCGATCCCATCTCACCCGAAGATGTGATGGCCTACATCGCCGCAGTTGCAGCCCATCCGGGCTTTACCGCCCGCTTCCAGGAGGATCTTTCCACACCTGGCCTGAGGATTCCTCTCACGGCCGATCCCGAGCTGTTCGCGGAAGCCGTGGCCCTGGGCCGTCGCGTGATCTGGCTGCACAGCTTTGGAGAGCGGATGGCTGATCCGAGCCAGGGCCGCCCAGCCCAGCCTCCCCGCCTGGACGATGCCAGACGACCAACGATCCCCAAAGACGGTGCGATCCCCGATGATCCCGAGCACATGCCCGATGCCATCCACTACGACAGCGGCAGCCGCCGCCTCCACATCGGAGCTGGCTTTGTGGAGAGGGTGGAACCTGCCGTTTGGAATTACAACGTTTCCGGCAAGCAGGTGATCCTGCACTGGTTCAGCTATCGCAAAAAAAATCGCGACAGGCCTCTGATCGGGGATCGGCGGCCACCATCGCTGCTGGCATTCATTCAACCCGATCACTGGCTAGCCGAATACACAAGCGAGCTGATCAACCTGCTGAATATCCTTCAGCTGCTGGTGGATCTTGAACCGCAGCAACACGATCTTCTCACGCGGATCGGCAAGGCCAAGCTGATCAGCAGGGCGGAGCTTCAGTCAGCCGGTGCGCTTGCGTCTTCACAGCGAGGCACTGGATCAGCTTCTGATCGCTCCAGTGAACAGCCCTCCCTGTTCTGATTTGTGACAGCCTCGGCCCACACCATGGGTGGCTGAGATTCCCCGCCATGCCAGCAATCCGGCTGGCTGATTCTTGAACCGTCGGCCTCAGACGATTGGGCCGCACCTGCACCGCCGAAGGCTGCTGCGTCTGTGAGTTCCAGGGTTGGCGCTGCTTGGGGGTGAAGCGGCCGGGCCAGCCCAGGCCCACCAGCCGAGTGCCGTTTGATGAGTCCGACTCGAGGACAGGGGGATCTGGTGCTGCGGGTGCACACGATGAACAAGCTGGTGCCTGACGGACACAGTCGCAAGGGTGCTGCGGAGCTCGCTGCTTGCAAAGCATTCAAGCCAGGGATACCTGGTCTGAGCTTTTGAGAGATTCAAGGTGCAGACCATCGAGTACGCCCTCTGCCCCAGGCTGATCACCTGTTTGATCAGCTGCCACCATCGCCGCGGCGCCTGCGCACCTCGCTGGTCCGATGCTGAGCCTTGCGATGCTCAGCACCGGATGGCATCGCAAGCGAGCTCGTCCGTCCTGGTGGCGAGCAACCATCAACCGCAACAAAAAAGCCCCCGCTGGAGCGGGGGCATGGGGCCGGTGCGAAGCGCGCACCGCGTGAAAGTGGTGGCGGGGGCGAGATTTGAACTCGCGACCTTCGGGTTATGAGCCCGACGAGCTACCAGACTGCTCTACCCCGCGTCAGTGTCCCGTTCTCAGGAGGAGAAGCAGGACCGGCGTGTCGTCCGTTGTCGACCTTGAAATCTTACCAGCCCATGCCCCCCCACCAGCGCCGGCGTCAATCGAAACGCAGCTCTCCCTCCACCCCTAGGCGCAGGTGCTCCGCCGGACGCAGGAAACGGCCGGCGAGATCCTCGATCGTGGAGGGCGTGAGCCAGCCCAGCTGCTCCAACACATGCAGGGTCACGGCGTGCTTGGCCCGGGAGGAGCCGTCCTCCACCTTCACCGCCACCGCCAGCCCCTCGCCGACCCGGCTGACGCACTGGATCCCCTCGGCGCCCCCCTTGCTGATCACCTGGCCGTGGCCAAGCCGCATCAGCTCTGTGTCGAAGCGCCCCTCGCCGGCCACCAGCTCCGGATGGGCCAGCATCGAACGGCCCAGCCGCTCCAGATCCGGGTGTTCACCGGCTCCGAGGTGGGCGAACAGCAGGGCCATCTGGGCCAGCTGCAACTGCAGGGTGGGGGCCCCACAGTCGTCACGCGCCTGCACCAGCTCGGCGCCGGGGAGTCCGAGCAGCTCCCCCACCCGCTTCACCACCTCCCGCTGCAAGGGATGGTCGGGTTGCAGATAGCTCTCCAGCGGCCAGTGCATCTGGCGGCAGCTGGCCAGGAAGGCGGCGTGTTTGCCGGAGCAGTTGTGCTCCAGTGGGCTGGTGGCGCCGGCGGGCACTGGGCACTGCAGCCGGGTGGTCTCCAGATCTGCTCCCCAGAGCAGCCGGAAGGCCTCACGGGCATGGGCGGCGGTGCCGGCATGGGAGGAGCAGGCAATCGCCAGACCACGGTCGCCGCAGCCGTTGCGCTCAGCGGCGCCGCTGGCCACAAACGTGGTGGCCTGGAAGGGTTTGAGGGCTGAGCGGATGAAGCTGAGCTGCTGGGGATCGCCGGCGCGCATCAGCACCCGCCCACGACGATCGCAGACCACCGCATGCACCCGGTGGCAGGACTCCGGAATGCCGTTGCGCAGCAGCCGGACCTCCAGCGGTGGCACGCCCGGCCGCAGGGCTCCGGAGAGGCTGGAGGGAAGGCTCATGGGGGTGGGGGGCGCCGCGCCGGGCTGGCGGCTGTTCAGAGAGCCTGACAGAGGCCGGCTCCGGCCAGAAGCAGCAGGGCCGCCAGGGCGGCACCCCGCCGCAGCCGCTGCAGCACCGGTTCCACCTGCAGGCGGGCCACCAGCAGATCCTGCTGGCGCCAGCTGATCGGCTTCTCCCACACTTGGCCGTCGTACCAGCCCGACTCCTCATACTCCACCCGTTCGGCCCGCAGCCGGCGGCTGACATAGGTCCAGCCCAGCCCCTGGCGGGCCAGCAGCAGCAGGGGCAGGAGCAGGGCAGCCGTGCAGCCGGCCAGCACCAGCCGTGGCGGATCGTGGCGCAGGGTGTAGCTGCCGCTTGCCACCAGCAGGCAGGGAGGCAGCGCCAGCAGCCAGCTGAGGACCAGAGCCCGGGCCAGGGCCGGACCGCCGCCATCGGCCCAGGCGAAGAACCAGGAGCGCTGCAGCTGCCGGTATTCCTCCAGCGGGCGCTGCTCCGGGGGGACCGGGCAGGCGGAATCTTGGACTGGCAGGCCTGAGGGGGCGATGTCCATCGAGCCTCAGGAGGCGGGGGGGGCGCCGGCCGTGGCGGCGGCGGCCAGGGGACTGATGTAGCGCTCTTGGCCGCCATGGCCCCAGAAGGCCTCGAGGTCGTAGTAGGCCCGCTCCTGGGGAGTGAGCACATGCACGATCAGCTCGCCGTAATCGAGCACAACCCAACGCCCCTCGCTCAGGCCTTCGCGGCGCAGGGGCAGACGGCCGGCGCCCTCCTCAAGGCTGTCCTCCACAGAACGGGCGATGGCCCGCACCTGCACATCGGTGAGGCCGCTGCAGATCACGAACCAATCGGCCAGGGAGGAGATCTCCTCCACCCGGATCAGGCGGATGTCCACCGCCTTGCGGTCGTCGCAGGCCTCGGCAGCACTTCTGGCCAGCACCTCACTGTCGCCGCGCAGGTCAGCCATAGACGTTCTCGCTGGTGACCGATTGGCGGGAACCCTGCTGCTGAGCCATTTCAGCCCTGGCCTTGCCGGCGCTCTTGCGCAGGGCCTCCAGCCTGTCTTCGTAGAAGGCGCGGCGCTTCTTCTTGCGGGTCTGCTCCACCAGCTCCTTGAGGGCGCCGCCCAGGCTCTTGTAGGCATTGGGGAGGCTGTAGCCGAAGCGGCAGGCCAGGTCGATCGCCCGTTCGTCGGCCTGGATCGCGTCCTGCAGACGCTTCTCGGAATTGTTCTTGAGATACAGGCGGTAGCCGGCGAAGCCAGAAAGGCCGAGCGCCATCACCAGCAGCAGGCCGTCCTGCACCCACAGCTCTCCGATGGCGCCGCCCATGCCGATCGCCAGAGCCGCCATCTCCCAGCCGTCACGGGGAACGCTGTCGTTCTGGATGCGGCCGACCTCGTGCCAAAAGAGCAGGTTGCGGTGGTCGAGGGCCAGGCCATCCCAGGTTTCGAGATCGACCTGGATCTCGATCTCATCACGGCCGATCTCCTCAATTGTGATCAAAGGGGGATCGACGGAGGCAGAGGCTTCCACGAACACCCAGCTCTGCATCTCCGGGGGCAGCAACCCCTTCAGGCGCTGGAGTTCGCTCATCGACGGCGGAATCCGACTGGTGGGGTTCAGACTAGCGATCTCAGGGGGCAACGCCGCCGCTCCGGGCTGGCCCCTCAGGTGGTGATCGCCGAATACCCCCCCGGACGAGGCCCTGGCCCTAGGGGCCCGGGCACCACCCGTGAGAGGCTGGGCAGGTTTGCCCAGACAGCAGCCCATGCCCCGCCGCACGGATCTCAGGCGCATCCTGCTGCTGGGGTCGGGGCCGATCGTGATCGGCCAGGCCTGCGAGTTCGACTATTCCGGCACCCAGGCCTGCAAGGCGTTGCGGGCCGAGGGTTTTGAGGTGGTGCTGGTCAACAGCAATCCCGCCTCGATCATGACCGATCCGGATCTGGCGGATCGGACCTACATCGAACCGCTCACCCCCGAGGTGGTGACCCGGGTGATCGAACGGGAGCGGCCCGATGCGCTCCTCCCCACCATGGGCGGCCAGACCGCCCTCAACCTGGCGGTCGCCCTGGCCGAGAACGGCACCCTGGAACGCTATGGCGTTGAACTGATCGGGGCCAATCTCGAGGCGATCCGCAAGGCCGAGGACCGCCAGCTGTTCAAGGAGGCGATGGGCCGCATCGGCGTGGCGGTCTGCCCCTCCGGGATCGCCTGCAGCCTGGAGGAGGCCGCCACGGTGGGGGAGGCGATCGGCGGCTACCCGCGCATCATTCGGCCGGCGTTCACCCTGGGGGGCAGCGGCGGTGGCATCGCCTATAACCCCGAGGAGTACCAGGCGATCTGCAAGAGCGGGCTGGAGGCCAGCCCGGTGCGCCAGATCCTGATCGAGCAGTCGCTGCTCGGCTGGAAGGAATTTGAGCTGGAGGTGATGCGCGACACCGCTGACAACGTGGTGATCGTGTGCAGCATCGAGAATCTCGACCCGATGGGGGTGCACACCGGCGACTCGATCACCGTGGCCCCCGCCCAGACCCTCACCGATCGCGAATACCAGCGGCTTCGCGATCAGTCGATCGCCATCATCCGCGAAATCGGTGTCGACACCGGCGGCAGCAACATCCAATTTGCGATCAATCCCGCCAATGGCGATGTGGTGGTGATCGAGATGAACCCCCGCGTCTCCCGCTCCTCGGCGCTGGCCTCGAAAGCCACGGGTTTTCCGATCGCCAAGATCGCCGCCCGCCTGGCGGTGGGATATACCCTTGATGAGATCATCAACGACATCACCGGCGCCACCCCCGCCTGCTTTGAGCCGACGATCGATTACGTCGTCACCAAGATTCCCCGCTTCGCCTTCGAGAAGTTCCGCGGCAGCCCGGCCATTCTCACCACCGCGATGAAATCGGTGGGCGAGGCGATGGCGATCGGGCGCTGTTTCGAGGAGTCCTTTCAGAAGGCTTTGCGCTCCCTCGAGACCGGCCTGGCCGGCTGGGGCTGCGACCGCGACGACGAAAGCGTCACGGGGACAGAGGAGCGCTCGGAGCTGGAGCGGCGGGTGCGCACCCCCTCACCCGATCGGATCCTGGCGGTGCGGGCGGCGATGGTCAACGGCTACGGCGACGACGAACTGCATCGGCTCAGCGCCATCGATCCCTGGTTCCTGGCCAAGCTGCGCGGCCTGATCAGCGCCGAGCAGCAGCTGCTGCGGGGTCGCCACCTCGAGGAGCTCGGCGCCGACGCCCTGCTGGAGCTCAAGCAGCTGGGCTTCTCCGATCGCCAGATCGGCTGGGCCACCGGCCGCGGCGAACTGGAGGTGCGCAACCATCGCCAGGGTCTCGGCATCAGCGCGGTGTTCAAGACCGTCGACACCTGCGCCGCCGAATTCGCCTCTCACACCCCCTACCACTACGCCACCTACGAACGGCCCCTGGAGCGCCTCAGCGACACCGGGCAGCTGACGCTGGAGCCGGCCGCCAGTGAGGTGCAGCCGGAGAGCCGCCGCAAGGTGATGATCCTGGGTGGTGGTCCCAACCGGATCGGCCAGGGGATCGAATTCGACTACTGCTGTTGCCACGCCTCCTTCGCCCTGCGCGATGCCGGCTTCGCCACGGTGATGGTCAACAGCAATCCCGAAACGGTCTCGACCGATTACGACACCAGCGACCGCCTTTACTTCGAACCCCTCACCCTCGAGGACGTGCTCAATGTGATCGAGGTTGAGCGGCCCGATGGAGTGATCGTCCAGTTCGGCGGCCAGACGCCGCTGAAGCTGGCGATCCCCCTGCTGCGCTGGCTGGCCACCCCGGCGGGCCAGGCGACCGGCACCCGCCTCTGGGGCACGTCGCCCGAATCGATCGACAGGGCCGAGGACCGTGAACAGTTCGAGGCGATCCTGCGCAAGCTGCAGATCCGCCAGCCCCGCAATGGCCTGGCCCGCACGGAGGCGGAAGCCCGGGCCGTGGCCGCCACGGTGGGCTATCCGGTGGTGGTGCGCCCCAGCTACGTGCTCGGCGGCCGGGCGATGGAGGTCGTCTACGACGAGGAGGAGCTCAACCGTTACATGGTCGAAGCGGTGCAGGTGGAGCCAGACCACCCGGTGCTGATCGATCAATACCTGGAGAATGCGATCGAGGTCGATGTCGATGCCCTCGCCGATCGCAGCGGCGCGGTGCTGATCGGCGGGTTGATGGAACACATCGAGCCGGCGGGGGTCCATTCCGGTGATTCGGCCTGCGCTCTGCCCTCGGTCTCCCTGGGGCCCGAGGCCCTGGCCACGATCCGGCAGTGGAGTCGCGATCTGGCCCTGGCTCTGGAGGTCTGCGGCCTGATCAACCTGCAGTTCGCGATCCAGCGGGATCCGGCGGGCGAGGAGACGGTGTTCATCATCGAGGCCAATCCCCGCGCCTCCCGCACCGTGCCCTTTGTGGCCAAAGCCACGGGCGTGCCCCTGGCCAAGATCGCCAGCCAGCTGATGGCCGGCCGCACCCTGGCCGAGCTGGGTCTGAACCAGGAGCCCCGGCCGCCGCTGCAGAGTGTCAAGGAGGCGGTGCTGCCGTTCAAGCGCTTCCCGGGCGCCGACACGCTGCTCGGCCCGGAGATGCGCTCCACCGGCGAGGTGATGGGGATTGCCCGCGGCTTCGGGCTGGCCTACGCCAAGGCCGAACTGGCGGCCGGCGAGGCCCTGCCCACCGGCGGCACCGTGTTTCTCTCCACCCACGACCGCGACAAGCCGGCCCTGCTGCCGGTGGCCCGGCGCCTGGTGGAGGAGGGCTTCGCGCTCACCGCCACGGCGGGCACCGCCCGCTTCCTGGCCGAGGCCGGACTGGCCGTGGAGCCGGTGCTGAAGATCCATGAGGGCCGCCCCAACATTGAGGATGCAATCCGCTCGGGCCGGATCCAGCTGCTGATCAACACCCCGATCGGCCGCCAGGCCGCCCACGACGACCGCTACCTGCGCCGTGCCGCCCTCGACTACGCCGTGCCCACCGTCACCACCTTGGCGGGGGCCCGGGCGGCGGTGGAGGCGATCGCCTCCCTGCATCGGGAGCCGGAGCTGGAGGTGATCGCCCTGCAGGACATCCATGCGCCCTGGGGGGGGTGAGCGTCAGCGCTGCGCCTGCCTGCTGACGCGGCGGTCTCCATCAAGACCCGCCAAGCCTTTAGATGGAGTCGACAGCGTCCCCCCTCGCACGCAGCCATGACCATCACCCCCGCCCTGGCCCCGATCGCCCCCGGCAGCGACTGCCGCTCAGCCTTCCAGGCGGCCTATGAAAACCGGTACACCTGGGATCCCGGCTTCGGCGGTTACCAGGGCCGCTGCGTCTGGGAGGACGGTGAGCGCCGGCTGGAGGGGCGTTTCCAGGTGGGTGCCGACCTCAAGGCCCAGGTGGAGGGGATTGAGGATGAGGCCGTGCACAAGGAGATCGCCGGCCAGCTCTGGGAGGTGGCGATTCACAGGGTGCGACGCAGCTTCCAGCAGACCCACGGGGAGAACACGTTCACGGCTGGCGACAGTGATGAAGTGGGCACCGAAGTGATCGTGGGTGGCAAGAATGCCGGCGATCGCTATCGGATCAAGGATGATGTTGTGACGATGGTGCACCGCCACATCCACGGCACGGTGGTCACGATCTTCACCGAAAGCGTGACCCACACTGGCGCCGGCTATCTCAGCCACACCTACAGCAGCCGCTATAGCGATCCCCAGAGCGGCGCGCCCCGCGGTGGCGCCAGCCATTACACCGACAGCTTTGCTCCGCTGCAGGAGGGCGGACCCTGGGTGTTGGTGGAGCGGATCGTCGAGACCGAACCCTCGAGCCGGCGGGTGTTCCGTTTCGAGGACCTCAGCCCGCTGCCGGCCGCAGGCTGAGCCGAAGACTCAGAAGGCTGAAGGATCGCCTAACCAGCAGGCCTGCCCACCAGATCACCATGGTGAGCAGGCCCACGCGCTTGACACAGGCACCGGCCGTGATGGGTGATCAGGACCGGCATAGCCTCAGGAATCGGGTGGGAGGCGAGCAGGCAAGGCGTTGCTCTGCCGCCGATCCCACGGGCTGATCCCCACCAGCTCATTCATTGCTCATCAGGCAGGGGCTCGATCGACTGCAGCCTTTCGTTGAGCTGCATCGCCATCGATTGGCGACCGACGGCCAACACTTTCAGGGTGTCTTCATGCATGCGCAGCTGGGCGTCGGCCACCTGCATGCCGCGCACCAGTTCCTTGACGTCATCGGGCAGGGCGTTGAGGTCGTAGCGCTTGCCCTCGAAGGTGAGCACCGGGGTCTGCTGGGCGGGAGTCTCCACGATCAAGCCAAAAAGGTCTCGATCACTGTAGAGATGGCTGACACCCCTAATCAGCAATCCCCCATCGCTGCAGGCGTGGCCACGTGCTCACAGGGGCCAAGCCGTTGAGGGCACCACGATGGCGCCCCCCACTCAACCATCGATCCGGATCAGCTGCCGCTGGCAGAGGTCGCGATAACGGCCGCCGCGGGCCATCAGGCTGTCATGGCTCCCGTCCTCCACGATCCGGCCCGCCTCCAACAGCAGGATCCGGTCCGCCTCCTGCACGGTGCTGAGCCGGTGGGCGATCACCAGCACGGTGCGCCCGGCCATGGCCTGATCCAGCCCCCGCTGCACCGCCTCTTCGGCCTCGGCATCAAGGGCGCTGGTGGCCTCATCAAGCAGCAGCACCGCCGGATTGCCGAGCACGGCCCGGGCGATCGCCAGGCGTTGCAGCTGGCCGCCGGAGAGGTTGCTGCCGCCCTCCTCAAGGCGGGCCTCGAAGCCGCCGGGGATGGCGTCGATGAAGCCATCGGCATTGGCCAGGCGCGCCGCTTCGCGGATCTGGGCGGCGCTGGCGGGGCGGCCGAAGGCGATCGCCTCGGCGATCGTGCCGGAGAACACCCTGCTCTGCTGGGGCACCAGGGCGATGGCGCGGCGCAGCTGGCGGGCCTGGAGATCGGCCAGATCCTGACCATCGAGCAGCACCCTGCCCCGCTGGGCGGTGTTGAAGCGCAGCAGCAGCGAAAACAGGGTGCTCTTGCCGGCGCCGGAGGGGCCCACCAGCGCCACCACCTGGCCGGGGGCGATCTGCAGCGAGAGGTCGTGGAGAACAGGCTTGGCGGGGGTATAGGCAAAGCTCACCCCCTCCAGGACCAGCTCACCCCGCACCGTCCCGAGGGGCCTGGCTCCTGGCCGGTCGGGGGGTTCCACCGGCTCGGCCTCGATCGCCCGCAGCCGCCGCAGCGAGGCCTGGCCCTGCTGGAATTCGTTGTAGTTGGTGGTGAGGTGGGCGATCGGATCGATCAGCATCAGCAGGGCCGCCACGAAGCTGCTGAATCCCGCGCCGCTTAGCCCACCGCTCTGGATGCGGGCGGCGCCGATCAGCAGCACCGCCAGGATGCCGGCGGCCTCGATGAAGCCCACCACCGGGTGCTGCAGGGCCAGCAGCCGCAGGGTGCGGTAGCGGGCCCGGCGATGCAGGTCGACCTCAGCATCGAAGCGCTGCTGCAACCAGGGTTCGGCGGCAAAGGCCCGCACCAGCGGCAGGCCGCCGATCGCCTCCCCCAGCAGGGACGCCAGTTCGCTCACCTGTTTCTGACTGCGTTCCGCAGCCCCCATCACCCGCGCTCCGAACAGGCTGACCAGCACCGCCACCACCGGTGCCAGCAGCAGCGTGGCCAGGGCCAGGGGCCAGTCGAGCCAGAGCATGTAGCCCAGCACCGCCAGCAGCTGCAGGGCGCTGGGGGTGCTGTCCTGAAGGGTCTTGTAGATCACCTCGCCGACCCGGTCGGCGTCCTCGGTGAGGCGGTAGGTGAGATCGCCGGCCGAGAGTTTCTCCAGGGCGCCGAAGTCGAGGCGCTGCAGGCGGGCGAAGAGCTGGCGGCGCAGGTCCTGGCTCACGGCCAGGGCGGGGCCGGCCAGCAGGGTGTCCTGGCCGAACTGGGCGGCCTTCTGCACAAGGAACACCGCCAGGGCCGCCGCGATGCTGCGCAGTACGGCCGGCAGATCCCCCTGGCCGATGGCCGGGATCAGCCGGCCGGCCAGGGATGCCAGCAGGGGCCAGCAGGCCACGAACACCAGCATGCACAGCCCACCGGCCAGCAGCCGGGGCCGGTGGGGTTGCAGCAGCGGCCAGAGACGGCGAAACCCGGCCGGCGAGGGTGCGAGCATCGGCCCAGCGTAGTTCCCGGGCTCTGCGGGGCCCGCCGGCAAGCCGCCACGACCTCCATGACGATCAAGCTGGATCAATACCTCAAATGGCACGGTCTGGCCGGCACCGGCGGCGAAGCCAAGCAGCGCATCCAGCGGGGGGATGTGAAGGTCAATGGCGCGATCGAGACCCGCCGCGGTCGCCAGCTGGCGGTGGGGGATGCGGTGGAGATCGACGGGGTCGAGCGGATCGTGCAGCCCCGCGACAGGACTGCCACTTAGCCAGGGTCAACCCGGGCGGGGGAGGGGGCCGCCGGGGTTTTAGCCTTTCCACACATTCGTTCGAGAGGGGCCGCCGGTGCGTAGGACCGTGATCGCCGGGAACTGGAAGATGCACATGACCTGCGCGGAAGCGCAGGCCTACGCCGAGGCCTTCCGTCCCCTGGTGGCCGACCTGCCCCGGGACCGACAGGTGCTGGTGGCGCCGCCCTTCACCGCGATCCCCACCGTGGCCGCAGCCCTGCAGGGCACCGGCGTCTGCATCGCCGCCCAGAACGTCCACTGGGAGGACAAGGGCGCTTACACCGGCATGATTTCGGCCCCGATGCTGCTGGAGCATGGCGTGACCCACGCGATCGTCGGCCACAGCGAACCGCGCAAGTACTACAGCGAAACCGACGAGCAGATCAACCTGCGCGCCCGCTCCGCCCAGGACCATGGGCTGATCCCCATTCTCTGCGTGGGCGAGAGCCTCGACCAGCGCGAAGCCCGTGAGACCGAGCGGGTGATCCACCGCCAGGTGGAGCAGGGCCTGGAAGGCATCGATCCGTTGAGGCTGATCGTGGCCTATGAGCCGATCTGGGCGATCGGCACCGGCAAGACCTGCGCTTCGGTCGAGGCGAATCGGATCTGCGGCCTGATCCGCGGCTGGGTGGGCAACCCCGATGTGGTGGTGCAGTACGGGGGCTCGGTGAACGGCAGCACCATCGATGAATTGATGGCCCAGTCGGACATCGATGGCGTCCTGGTGGGTGGGGCCTCGCTCAGTCCGGAGGGCTTCGCCCGCATCGCCAACTACGAGGTGCCGGTGGCGGCGGCGGCCTGAGAGTCGGGTGGCACGCCCGGCCTCGCTGGCGCAGTGGTTTGGCATCCTGCCGGGTGATCGGCCCCAGGCTGAGCCGGGGGTGCGTGACCCCCGGGTGATGGGCATCCTCAACCTCACCCCCGATTCCTTCAGCGATGGCGGCCGCCTTGCAGACCCCCAGCAGGCCCTGCGGGCCGCCACGCGGATGGTGGCTGAGGGTGCGGCGGTGCTGGATCTGGGGGGACAGAGCACCCGCCCCGGGGCGGTGGAGGTGGGTGAGGCGGCCGAGCTGGCGCGGCTGCTGCCGGCGCTGCGGGCGATCCGCCAGGCCCACCCTGCGGTGATCCTTTCGGTGGATACCTACTGGGCCTCGGTGGCGGAAGCGGCACTGGCGGCCGGTGCTGACTGGATCAACGACGTCAGCGGCGGCCGCCGTGATCCGGAGCTGTTGCGGGTGGTGGCGGCGGCGAATTGCCCCTACGTGCTGATGCACAGCCGTGGTGACAGCCGCAGCATGGACCAGCTCGCCGTCTATGACGACGTGGTGGCGGAGGTGCGCCAGGAGCTGCGCCAGGCCAGCGATCGGGCCTTGGCGGCAGGGGTGCGGCCCGAGCGGTTGATCTGGGATCCCGGGCTGGGCTTCGCCAAGACCACCTCACAAAATCTGACGCTGCTGGCCCGCTTGCCGGAGCTGGCCGGCGAGGGAATCCCGCTGTTGGTGGGGCCATCCCGCAAGCGCTTCATCGGCGCGGTGTTGGCGGAACAGCGGCCCCGGGCACGGCTATGGGGCACCGCGGCGGTCTGCGTCCAGGCGGTGTTGGCCGGGGCTGCGGTGTTACGGGTCCACGACGTGGGCCCGATCGTGCAGGTGGTGCGGATGGCGGCGGCCCTGGGCGAAGCCAGGGCCGCCGCCGGAGACTGAGGCTCAGGAGACCGGCTGCAGATCAGCGGCGTTTTCGCCAACGGGAATCAGCTGGATGTTCTTGCGGCCAAGGCGAATCTCGAACGTATCGCCTGGCTTGAGGCCCAGCTGGCTGGTGTAGGTGCTGCCCACCATCAGGTTGCCATTGAACTGGACGCGGGTCTGGAAGCTGGGCTCGCGGCCGCGGCGCTTGGGAGCACGGGAGCTTTCGCCGAGCTGCATGCCCTTGGCTTCCAGCAAGGCCTCGTAGAAGGCGGTGAAGTTGAGACGATCGCTGCCGTCCTTTTTGGTGCTCACGTAACCGCACTGCCGCACCAACTCGGACTTGGGCGCATCACCCAACTCCTTGACGCGGCTGAGCAGCTCGGCGCCGGTCAGCATGGTTTGTTCAGACATCCGTAGTCCCCAAGACGATGGATGTGCTCATCATACGCCATCGGCAACGGGGCATGTTGGGGGATCAAGCTGTTGATCCAGCGCAGATTTTTGCAACGCAACCGCCAGGGCGTCCGATTCTGCTCGTTTCTACGCCGTTGGGCAACAGCGGCCCCGCCTTCCTGGCCCTTAGCGGCGCCGCCAATGCCGATTGATCGGTAGGGATGGGGCGGTAGCCTCCGGGTCAGCAGCGGCAGGGCGGACCGGCCGAATGGCAGCCCTGACTGAGCAGCGGGCTGGGCGCCGAAGCGGTGACCAGGAGTTGACGCAGCAGCCTGCAGCATCGTTGCTGCGCCGGCGAAGATGGTCGTTGCCGGCGGCGGTGATCCAGGCTCCTTCCCCCGCTGGCCGGTTCCGCCCTCGAGCCCCCACAGGGGCAGGGCTTGATGATCACAGCAGCTCGGGATCGAGCGGCGGCAATGATGCGGCTCAGGGCCGATCCCAGGCCTGGCAAGTGCTCCGGCCGCACAGGCCTGTGCGGCGCAAGATCTCTGCCTGGGTTCCCCGATCGGGAGGCCCGGGGTGGCATCAAACGCCGATCCTTGTCCTCTCCTTGTCCTCTGGCCAGGCCTTCAACAAGCCCCTGATCCAGGGCGTCGGGCACGCCCTCCGCCCGGCGATTGCGCCGGCGGCGCAGCAGGCGGCATCCGCAACAGAATCTTCAGGATGGCCATGGCCATGATCGCAGTGGAGTGCAGTGGTGGTTCTGCAGCGGCGATCGATCCGCGCAACCCTCCCGTGGCCGCTCCGCGGTGGCCTTCGCTGCCGAATCGCCGCGATGATCCAGCGACCGGTGCGCCCTGAACCCCACCACTCCAGGATCCGGGTGACGATCGGGCCTCCCTTCGCGGATGGCGTCGATGGCTGAGCCCCGGATTCTGATGTGCGCGCCCAGCCACTACGACGTGGACTATGTGATCAACCCCTGGATGGAGGGGAATCTGCATCGCTCCTCCAAGGCGCTGGCGCAGGACCAATGGCAGCGGTTGTGTGGGCTGCTCCAGCAGCGGGGGCGGGTCGAGCTGCTCGAACCGCAGCCGGTATTGCCCGATCTGGTCTTCACCGCCAATGCCGCCGTGGTGGTGGGGAACACCGCCGTGCTGGCCCGCTTCTTCCATCCGGAACGGCAGGGGGAGGAGCCCTGGTTTGGCCGTTGGTTCGAGAGCCAGGGCTTTGACGTGGTGCAGCTACCGCCGGACCTGCCCTTCGAAGGGGCCGGCGACGCCCTGCTCGACCGCGCTGGTGGCTGGCTGTGGGCGGGCTATGGCTTCCGCTCCGAGCTCGCGGCCCATCCGCTGCTGGCCCGAAGCCTGGGGGTGGAGGTGTTGTCGCTGCGGCTGATCGATGAGCGCTTCTATCACCTTGATACCTGTTTGTGCCCCCTCAGCGATGGCACCCTCCTCTATTACCCGCCAGCCTTCGACTTCTATTCCAACCGCCTGATCGAATCGCGCCTCGCCGCCGACAAGAGGCTGGTGGTCAGCGAGGCCGATGCCCTGGCCTTTGCCTGCAATGCCGTCAATCTGGGCGATGCGGTTCTGCTCAACCAGGCCAGCGCCAGCCTGCGCCAGCAGCTGGAGGGGCGGGGCTTCACCGTGCTGGAAACGCCCCTGGGCGAATTTCTCAAGGCCGGCGGCGCCGCCAAATGCCTCACCCTGCGGCTCGATGAACTCGACCGCAGGCCGCCGAAGCTGCCGCCTCCCCCACCCCTGACCTGAGCCGCACCGTCCGGTGGAGTAGGCCCTGATGGGCACCTCCCTGGGGGTGGATCTCCAGCAGGGGGTCTCGGTCCATGGCGGCCACCGCCATCACCTCCAGGCGATCAACAGGATCCGCCGCTGCGGCGGGCTGGCGGCGGCGCAGGGGGTGCTGCAGCAGGGCATCTTCCATGCCTGCGTGCAGCGCCGGGGTCAAGCTCGTCTGCGTCGCTATCAATCCGGCGGTGGTCACCAAGCTCAGCGACCGCGGCTCCCTGGAATCGGTGGGGGGTGGTTACCGATGTGGGCCTGTTCTCAGCCTGCTGGTGCAGCAGCTGGACCGCCTCGAACGGGGCTGGACCGCCCCTGCGGAACGGGTCGGGGCCGCCGGGGTCTGAGGGGAGTTGGGCCCCCTGGCGGGGGAGCCTGGGCGGCCCTCGATCCGTAAGGCCGGCTGGGCCGCCCGGCGGCAGCCCCGAACCCTCAGCGCAACAGCGCCGTCAGGCCTGCCCTGACCACGCCGATCGCCGCGGCGGCACCGATCAGCTGCAGCACGCTCCAGCCCAGCCGCAGCTGCACGATCAGGGCTGCCACCACCAGCAGGGCCGCCGCCGGGCTGAAGGATCCCGCCGGCCAGAGCACCGGAGTGGCGAAGAACAGGGCCAGGCTGGCGATCACCCCCACCACCACCGCCGAGATCGCGCTGAGGGGGGCGCCATAGCGCAGATCGCCACGGCTGGCTTCCACCAGGGGCCCGCCGGCCAGGATGAAGCCGAAGGACGGCAGGAAGGTGAACCACACCGTGACCAGCACCGCGGCCAGGGCCAGGGGCCAGGGGGCATCGCCGGCCGCCAGGGCCTGGTTCCAGCCGCCGAGGAAGGCCACGAAGGCGACCACCATGATCAGCGGCCCCGGAGTGGTCTCCCCCAGGGCCAGACCATCGAGCATCTGTCCGGCCGAGAGCCAGCCGAACTGTTCCACCGCCCCCTGGGCCACATAGGGGAGCACCGCATAGGCCCCCCCGAAGCTGAGCAGGGCCACCCGGCAGAAGAAGCGGGCCATCAGGGCCAGGGTGCTGTTCCAGCCGCCGGCGGCGACCAGGCCCGCCAGGGGCAGCAGCAGGGCCAGGCTCCAGAGCAGCAGGGTGGCCGCCAGACGGCGGCGGGAGAAGCGGGCGTGGCTGGGGCTGGCGGAGTGGTCGTCGTGGAGGGCGGGGAGCCCGGATCGGCCGACCGACGGCCCGTGGCCGGGGGCGCTACGGCCCGAAGCTCCATGGCCCGAGGACCCGGGCGCCGCCAGCAGGCCGGGCCGCCAGCGGGCCGCCACCAGGCCGATCAGGGCGGCGCCGCTGACCAACAGCGGGTAGGGCAGGCGGATCACCGTGAGGCCCAGGAACCCTGCCACCGCCAGAGCCAGTTGCAGCGGCGTGCGCAGGGTGCGGCGCCCGATCCGCCAGGCGGCCACCACCACGATCGCCAGCACCACCGGCTTGAGCACCGCGAACAGGGCCGCCAGCAGCGGCAGCTGACCCCAGAGCGCATAGACGCTCGATAGCGCCGTGAGCACCAGCAGGGAGGGCATCACGAACAGGCCACCGGCGATCAGCCCCCCGGGCACCCCGTGCATCAACCAGCCCAGATAGGTGGCCAGCTGCATCGCCTCCGGCCCGGGCAGGAGCATGCAGTAATTGAGGGCATGCAGGAAGCGGCGCTCCGAGAGCCAGCGGCGGCGTTCCACCAGTTCGCGATGCAGCAGGGCGATCTGGCCGGCCGGCCCACCGAAGCTCACCCACCCGAGCTGGAACCAGAAGCGGCAGGCTTCCGCCAGGGTCACTGTGGCAACGGGAGGGGGCATGGGGAGGGCGTGGGCCTGGAAACGCCGTAACTACGGTTGACCGGCGGTGAACTGCAATTTAAGGGGGCTGTGGCGCTGATCGGGAGTCCGCGGCGCCGATAGGGAGCCGGTGACGACGATGGGAGTCCCTGACAGCGTTGGACATCCGTTCCAGCCGCGGGGGCCCGGACCAGCGTTCCGTCGAATTGGTCTAAGCGTTTCCAGTCGTAGAAGCAGCAGGGAGGGCCATGGGCGCTGCCCCCGTCAGCCCTTTGCCGGCTCCCCGTTCGCCGACCGATCCGCTTCGGACGGCTCGGGGCGCAGCAGGGCGATCGCCCCGAGGGTGGTGCCCCGATCGATGCTGGGGATCAGCTCCAGCACCACACGGCCCAGGTCTCGACCATCCAGTGCCAGGCGGGCCGATGCCACCGCCTCCGGCTGGCTGCTGTGGAGCACCTGCTCCAGCCTGTCCCGCAGCGAGCCCCCCGGGGCTGCGGCGGCGCCCGCAGTGGGTTGAAGGCTGACCCGGGCCAGCAGCGGGTCGGGCAGGCTGGATTCCTGCCAGCCGAGCAGCGCGGCGAAGGCCGGATTGCTGAACAGCACCCGCAGGGTGGCGTCGACCACGACCACGGCCCTGCCGTCGGCGGCGCAGAGGCTCTGGAAGCCGGCGGCGAGCAGCCGGTGATCGTGCTCAACCCGGTCCTGATCGGTGATGTCGCTGAGGGTGCCGACAAAGCCATTGTCGTGGCCGTCCTCCAGCACCGTGCCGATCTCCTCCACCCTGCGTTCGCCGCGGCTGCGGGTGGCCAGGCGGTAGCTCACCCGCCACCCGGAGATGCCGTGACGTCGGGCGGCGTCCACCGCCGCCCGGTCGTCGGCGTGGATGGCGCCCTCAATCAGCAGGGGATCGTCACAGACCTGGGGCGGGGTCCAGCCGGCCAGTCCCTGGATGCGGCGGCTGATGTAGAGGAAGCGCTCCATCCGGTGGTCCCGCTTCCAGACCACCTGGTCGAGGGCATCGGCCAGGGCTGTGAACTCGCTGAGGGAGGCCTCGGCGGCGCGGCGCAGGGCCACCAGTTCGGAGACATCGGTGAGGGTAATGATCGCCCCGAGATTGGCGGCGTCGCGATCGCGATAGGGCATGATCTGTGCCAAGTAAGCGACATCTTCACTGCTCGCTTCCAGATTGCGGCGGCCCTCGCCATCGACCACCGCCAGCAGCGCCTCGCGCAGGCCGGGCAGGGGCACGGTGGTGGGCACGCCGATCAGGGGTTGGCCGATATCGCCCTCCACCAGTCCAAACACCCGCACCGCCAGGGGAGAAAAGCGGCTGATGCGCAACTGGCGATCGACGATCACCATGCCCTGGCTTAGAGAATTCTGGATATTTTCGAGCTCGTTGTTGAGTCGCTCCAGCTCATCACTGCGGCGTCGCAACTGCTGGTTCAGCTCGGCCAGCTCCTGATTGGTGGCCTGCAGCTCCTCGTTGGAGGCCTCCAGCTCCTCATTGGAGGATTGCAGCTCTTCCGAGGAGGCCTGGAGTTCCTCCGAGGAGGCCTCAAGCTCCTCATTCACCTGCTCCAGATCGGCCATGGAGCGCCGCAAGGAATCCTGACTGGACAGCAATTCCCTCTCCAACCGTTCAATCACGCTCGAAAATGCGGCATCGCGATCGGCGCCGGCCGGGCCCGCGGCCGTTCCCTCGGCGTCCGGAGCTTCGCTGATGAAGGAGAGCACCGTCAGCAGCCGATCCCCCACCGGCAGCGGTGCCGCCTGCAAGCGGATCGTCGCCTCCAGGCCGGCCAGCCGCAGCGGGCCGCTGCTGGCCGCGGAGCGATCGGCACGCACCAGCAGGAACAGGGCCCGTGCCTCGGCCTGCAGCTCCTCGCGCAGGAAGGCGCCGGCCGCTGCGGGCAGACGCCCCTGGGGCAGCTTGCAAAAGGGCGATACATCGCCGATCACTTCCACCAGATCGTGGTGATCGTCCACCACCAGACAGGGGCTTGCCAGGGTGCGGATCAGTGCTTCCAGCAGGCGCACATGCTGCTCGGGGACCCCGTCCCTGGCCAGGCCGGGGGCATGGGCGGGCCGCTGGGGATGGGGCGCCGCCGGGATCGGCCGGCCGAGCATCATGCGCTGGCGGCCGCCGAGCTGCTGGCTGCGCTCGTAAAGGCGATGCAGGGGGTTGAGGACGCTGAATCCGGATGTCTTGCCCAGGGATTCGGAGCTGCCGAGAAAGAGCAGGCCGCCGGGATCAAGGGAAAAGCCGAAGCAATCGATCACCCGCGCTTGCAAGGGCGCTGTGAAGTAGATCAGGGCATTGCGACAGGAGATCAGATCGAGATGGGGAAAGGGCGGATCTTCACAGATATTATGACGGGCAAAGACAAGGCAACTGCGCAGGTCTTTGCTGATTGCAAAGCCATCGCCAGTCGTGATCGCAAACCGTTCAAACAGGGGTTGCGGCACCCCCCTGGCCGCCGATAGCGGATACAGACCACGCCGCCCGATGGCGAGGCTCTGCTCATCCAGATCGGTGGCGAAGATCTTGAGGTGCTGGCTGAGGTTATCGGGATGGCCGAGCAACTCACTGATCAGCATCCCCAACGAATAGGCTTCTTCACCGGTGGCGCAGGCCGGCACCCACACCCGCAGGCGTTCGCCGTCGGGCCTGCGGGCCAGCAGCCGTTCGAGTTGGCGGCCGAGGGCGGCGAAACTTTCCGGATCGCGGAAGAAGGAGGTCACCGTCACCAGGAGGCTCTGCTGCAGTGCCTCGGCCTCGGCGGAGTCGCTGCTGAGCAGGGCGATGTAATCCTCCAGACCCGGGATCGCCCGCAGGGCCATGCGGCGTTGCACCTGCCGGCGCAGGGTGGATTCCTTGTACTGGGAGAAATCGACGCCTGTGCTCTGTTTCAGCTGCGCGGCCACTCCGGCCAGCAACCGTGGCGGGGCCTCGGCGTCGACGGGGCGGCCGGCGGGGCCCTGGGCCCGGAACCAACCATGGAGCTGGGCCCCCAGCACGGCCGGTTCGGCCACCAGATCCACCCGCCCCAGGGCGATGGCGGCCTGGGGCATGGCCCCGAAGCGGGCGCTGTCCGGGGATTGCACCAGGGTGAGGCCCCCGGCGGCGGCCACGGAGCGCAGGCCGCAGGCCCCATCGGAGCCCGTGCCCGACAGCACCACCGCCACGCCCCGTTCGCCCCACTGGGCGGCGAGGGATTCCAGCAGGCGATCGATCGAGGGGCTGGGCCCGAAGCGGGGTTCCGGGGGCTCCAGCCGCAGGGCCTCAGAGCTCAGGATCGCATCGTGGCCAGGGGGAATCACGATCACCTGACCCGGCATCAAGGGCATCGGATCGCAGGCTTCGACCACCGCCAGGCCCGTGGCTCGCTTCAGCAGCTCGGCCAGCTGGCTGGGATGGTGGGGCGAAAGATGTTGCGCCACCACATAGGCGGCACGGCTGGCGGTAGGCAGCTGGCGGAGCAGCTCTTCGATGGCGGCCAATCCCCCCGCTGAAGCCCCGATCACAACGACATGGTCGAGGACGGCCGCGCTGCTTGCCATGAAACCTCAGCGAAGGGGGTTGGGGCGTTTACAGCAGCGCAGACATGGTCGGTCGCGATCGGTTTCGCCAAGCGCAGGCTAGCTGGCCGGGCAAGGCGAGGGTTTATTAGGATGATGCAGACTTAGGAGAGAGGTGCAGAGGCGCTGCAGGTTGGGGTCATATTCGCTAGTGCCTGTTTAGCCTGCTTCATGGAAAACCTGAGCGAACGAATCACCCTCTCAATCCGGATACCGGCCAAGCCGAACGATCCCACCACACGATCAGCACCACCATCTAGCCCCCAATCCAACAACGATTCCACCAGCCGATCAAGCAACAGCTCACCTGAACCTCGCCGTTGCCCCCCCATGTCCATCTCCCGACCACCGCAACTTCGGCCGTTCCGTAAACCGGTGCGGATCACGATCACCCTGTCCTATTCCTCCTTTGCCGCGCTCGAAACGATGAGCGTCGAGCAGGGTCGCTCGATGTCGAATCTCGCTGCCTTCCTGCTTGAGGCAGCCCTCAACGCCACCCGTTTCCCCCAGTGAGCCCAGGCGGGGGCGCGGCCATTCCAGGCCCCCAGGCCCACCGGATGCCGGCCCAACCCTTTCGCCAGCTGCTGCGGCCCCTCTCGCCGCAGGCCATCCCCGCCATCGCCCTCGCGGCGCCCCTGCCGCTGGCGGCCCTGGCGTCGCAGGGGATGGCCGGCGCGGGTGCGGCCCTGTTCGTCCATGCCTGCAGCCAGGTCCAGGTGGATGTGATCGCCCTCAGCGGCCCGGCTACGGCCGCGGCCACGCCACCCCCTCCCGACGACGGAATCGCGCTGCTTTATGTGGTGGCCGGTGAGGTGAGCGTGGAGCAGCAGGGGGCGTGCCGGCGCGCCCCGCCGGGGGGCTGTCTGGTGGTGGCGGCGGGACCCGGCCACTGGCGCAGCTCGGCCTTCAGCGTGGTGTGTCTGCTGGTGTCGACAGCCCAGCTCGACCTCTGCCGTGGCTGGATCAGGCCGGGGGCTGAGCGGGCCGCAGGCTCACGGCCGGCAGCACCGCCGCCGCAGGCGTCCAGTAGGCGGTGCTGCATCCCAGCCGACGCCGACGGCGTCAGCCCCCTGCTGCTGCGGTCCCTCGCCCGTAACCTCCAGACCCTGGCCGACTGCCTGGCGGGCCAGCGCCAACTGATCGTCCCCCTGGGCCTGGAGGAGAGCCTGTGCCGCCTGTTGCTGCTGCTGCTCGATCCAGGCCTGGGGAGCGATCCCGGGCTGGGGCCCACCGATTCCGGTTCCGGGCTCGCCGGGGCGTCGCCGGCCGGGGGGGGTGATGCCTCGATCCTGGCCCAGTTCCAGCTGTTGCTCACCTACATCGATGGCCATCTCGATCAACCCCTCAACCTGACCCTGCTCCAGACCCAACTCCATGCCTCCAAGCGGGCGTTGCAATACGCCTTTCAGCGCCAGCTCGGCTGCACCGCCACCCAGTGGATCCGCACCAGGCGGCTGGATCGGGCCCATCGCCTGCTGCGCCATCCGGCCGCCACCGATAGCGTCGCCAGCATTGCCCAGGCCTGCGGCTACCGCTCGATGAGCCTGTTCAGCATCGAGTTCCAGCAGCGCTTTCACGTCAAGCCATCGGCCCTGTTGCGGCAGGCCCGGGCCGCCGGCGATCGCCCGCCCGCTGCTTAGGCCCGGAACGCCCCAAAACGCCAGCACCCCTGCGCTGTTGGGATCGGGGCCCGGTGGGAGCGGGGCAGGATCGGGCCAGATCGCGCCGTTTCCCCATCCCTCCTCTGGTCCTGGTGCACGGACTGCTGGATACGCCAGCGGTGTTCAACGCCCTGATCCGGGAGCTGGCCGGACGCCGCCAGCCGCTGCTGATCCCCCACCTGCCCCTGCGCCTGGGGCGCACCTCGATCGAACGGAGTGCCACCCTGCTGGGGCATCAGATCGAGGCGGCCTTCGGCGCCCAGGAGCCGATTGATCTGCTCGGGTTTTCGATGGGCGGAGTGATCGGCCGCTGCTGGATTCAGTTGCAAGGCGGCCACCGGCGCACCCGCCGCTTTCTGAGCGTCGGCAGTCCCCAGCAGGGCACCCTCACCGCCCAGCCCTGGCCGGGCTGGCTGTTCCAGGGCATCGCCGACCTCAAGCACAACAGCAGCCTGTTGCGAGAGCTGAACACCAATCTGGCCCCCCTGCGCCCGATCGATTGCCACAGCTTTTATTCGGCCATCGATCTGGTGGTGCTGCCCGGCTGGAAAGCCGTGCTGCCGCTGGGACGGCGCACCATGCTGCCGGTGCTGACCCACCCGCAGCTGCTGCGGGATCGGGCGGCGATTCGGCCCCTGGCCATGGAACTGCTGCGGCCCTGATCTGCCGCAGGGCGCCGGCTTCGGCATCCGAAACCCTCCGTAGCCTGAAACCATCCGCCCTCAGGCCGCTTGTCCATGGGTTGGCTGGAGGTGTCGCTGCTGGTGCGTTGGTGCGTGGGCTGGGCACTGGCGGCCCATCTGCAGCCCCTGCCGGCGGCCACCCCCAGCCGCAGCCAGCGGCTTTCGGTGCTGATCCCGGCCCGCAACGAGGCCCGCACCCTGCCCCACCTGCTCACCGCCCTCGCCAGGCAGCGACTCCGGCCCGATGAGGTGATCGTGGTCGATGACCACTCCAGCGATGACACCGCCGCCATCGCCTGGCAAGCCGGCGCCGGCCTGCCGATCCAGGTGCTGCAGCCCCCGCCCCTGCCAGCGGGCTGGTGCGGCAAGACCTGGGCCCTGCATCACGGGGTGCAGGCCAGCAGCGGCGAGGTGCTGGTGTTCCTCGATGCCGACACCGAACCGGCCCCGGAGTTTCTGGAGCGGCTGCTGGCCCAGCACCAGCGGCTGGGGGGGCTGGTGTCGGTGCAGCCTTATCACCGCACCGAGCAGGCCTATGAGCAGCTGTCGGTGCTGTTCAACCTGGTGGGGCTGCTGGCGGTGCCGCTGGGGGAGGGCTGCGGCGTGGCCTTCGGGCCGGCGATGGTCAGCAGCCGCGCCGATTACGGGCGCAGCGGCGGCCATGCGGCGGTGGCGGGCAAGGTGGTGGAGGACTGGTTTCTGGCCCATCGTTATGTGCAGGCCGGCCTGCCGGTGAGCGCCTGGATCGGCGCAAGCCTGCTCGCCTATCGCATGTATCCCGGCGGGCTTGGCGAGATGGTCAGCGGCTTTGACAAGAACTTCGCCACCGCCGCCGGCGAGGTGCGCTGGCCCTGGATGCTGGCGGTGCTGCTCTGGCTTTCGGGGCTGTTCTGGGCGGCCTGGTGCCTGCCGGCGGCGCTGCTGGGCTGGCCCATGGTGGGAAGCGCGGCGCTCGATCTGAACGGTGTGATCTACGGGGCCTTCGCCCTGCAGTTGCTGCTGCTCAGCCGTCGGGTGGGGCAATACAGCTGGATCTGCCTGCTGGTTCCGATCCCCGTGCTCTTCTTTCTGGTGGTGTTTCTGCTGGCGATCTTCAATCTGGAACGGGGGCAGGTGATGTGGAAGGGCCGGCGCTTCAGCACCCGCTGAGCGGAGCGATGGCAGCGGCGCTGCTGCGACCGGTGCTGGGGTCGGCCGCCTTCTGGCTGCTGGCCTCCCTGCTGGTGGGCCTGCTGGCCAATCGGCTGCCGCTGGCCTGGCTGCGGGGCCAGGCCGGGGCCACCAGCCGCTGGACGGTGCCCCGGTGGCTGGCCGCCCCAGCCCACGGCCCCCTGGCGGTCCGTCGCTGGAAGCGCTGGATTCCCGATGCCGGTGGCGCCCTGCCCGGCGGGGTGCCGAAGGCGAGCCTGGTGCGGCGCGATCCGCTGACCCTGGAGCGGCTGCTGCTGGAAACCCGCCGCGCCGAGCTGGTGCACTGGGCCCTGCTGCCGGCTGGCCTGCTCACCGCCCTGTGGCTGCCGCCGGCGGGGGTGGTGGTGAACGGGCTGTTCGCGCTGCTGTTCAACCTGCCCTGCGTGTTGCTGCAGCGCTACAACAGGGTCCGCCTGCGGCGCTGCCTGGCGCGGATCGAGACCTGAGCCCGGCACCGCGCCGGTTCAGGGTCCCAGCACCGCCGCCTGGAGCACCACCGTCACCGCCTGGCCGGGGTCATCGGCGTGGCGGGCCACCACCAGCCGATGGGGGCCGTCCTCGAGCACGAAGGCATCGCGGTCGGGATCGAAGCAGGCCAGGCGCCGCAGCGGAATCGGCAGGCTGAGCCGCTGCCAGGCCCCGGGCTGCAGCAGCAGCCGCTGGAAAGCCACCAGGCAGCGCCGGGGCCGCTCCAGCCGTCGCCCCGGCGCTTCCAGATACACCTGCACCACCTCGGCGGCGGCCATGGCGCCGCCGTTGCCCACCCACACGGCCAGATCCACCCAGCCCGGATCGATGATCGGATCGCTGGAAGGGTCGCCGGGGCCGGTCCGCAGCACCGCCGTCAGCTGCCGATGGGCGAAGGGGCCATAGGAGAGGCCGAACCCGAAGGGATAGGCCGCCGTTGCCCCCTGGCGCTGCAGGCGGCGGTAGCCATGCCAGAGGTCGTAGTGCACCCGTTCCGCCCGCGGCTGGAACGGCGGCAGCTCCCGGGCGCTGCGGGGGATGGCGAAGGGCAGGCGGCCGCTGGGCGCGACCCGGCCGAACAGCACCTCCGCCAGGGCATGGCCGCCCTGCTCCCCGGGGTACCAGAGCAGCAGCAGGGCCGGCACCTGCTGGTCCCAGTCGCCGCAGAGGATGGCGCCGCCGCCGATCAGCACCACCACGGTGCGCGGATTGGCGGTGGCCACGGCGCGGATCAGCGCCACCTGATCGGCGGGCAGGCGCAGATCGGTGCGATCGCCGGCGGCGAAGTCACCCCCGGGGCGGGCGGAGGCGAGGCTGGTGACTCCGGCCACCAGTCGGGCGAAGCGCCGCCAGGGCTGGCGCAGCAGGGGCCAGGCGGTCGCCTGCCGCAACCGCTCGGGAGGGGGGAGTTGCTCGAGGATCGGGGCGATGTCGCCCGGGTGGATGTGCTCACCCTCCAGGCGCCAGTCGAGGCCCACCACCACCACCGCCGCCGCGCAGCGGCGGGCCAGCTCCGCCGCTTCCCTGGGCTGGTGGCCCTCGGTGTGGGCGATGGCCAGATCGGGCCTGGCCTGGCGCAGGCCCTGCAGCGGTGTGACCGCAACCCCCGCCGGCGGGCGGGTGTCGGAGGAGCCGCGATCGCCGAGGACCACCCGATCGGCCAGGGGACCGATCACCGCCAGGGAGGGCAGTTCCGTCAGCGGCAGCAGGGGCTGGCCCTGGTCCAGGGGTTGGTTGCGCAGCAGCACGATCCCCTGGCGCGCCGCGTCGCGGGCCAGGGCGAGGTGCTCGGGGCAGCGCCGCAGGGTGGCGGGATAGGGGCCGGGGGGAAGGCGCAGCTGCAGGCGCAGCTGGCGCAGCACGGCGTCGTCGATCCGCGCCAGCGGCAGCTGGCCGGCGGCCAGGGCGCCGGGCAGGCAGGCCTGGAGGATCATCGGGAAGGGCATCTCCAGGTCGAGGCCGGCCCGCAGGGCGGCCACGCCATCGCGCAACCCGAAGATGAAGTCGCTCACCACCAGGCCCTGGAAACCCCAGCGGCGCTTGAGGATCCCATCCAGCAGCGCGGCGTTCTGGCTGCACCACTGGCCATTGACGCGGTTGTAGGCGCTCATCACCGAGCCGGCGCCGGCCTCCACGCAGGCGCGGAACTGGGGCAGGTAGAGCTCATGCAACACCCGCGGGCTGGCCTGCACATCCACCAGGAAGCGGGAGCTGTCGATCGAGTTGAGGGCGAAGTGCTTGACGCAGGCGATGGCGTGGCGTTCGAGGCCGCGGGTCAGCGCCGCCCCCATCAGGCCCACATGCAGGGGGTCCTCGCCGTAGGTCTCCTGGGCCCGGCCCCAGCCCGGATGGCGCAGCAGGTTGACGCACACCGCCGCCACCCAGTTGGCGCCAAAGGTCCGCGCCTCCCGGGCGATCGCCTCGCCGATGCGTTCCTCCAGCTCCGGATTCCAGCTGGCGCCCCGGGCGATCGGCACCGGGAAGGTGGTGGCCCCGCCCGCCAACACCACCCCGCGGGGACCATCGACGAAGTGCAGTCCCGGCAGCCCGAGGCGCGGCAGCTGGCCGGCGGGCCAGGGGTGGCGGTGGGAGGCATCGGTCAGGGCGATGGCGGCCATGCCGGACCAGAAGGGCGTGTCGCCGTCGAGCAGGCCGAGCTTTTCGGCCAGGGTCAGCTGGGCGAGCAGCGCCCGGGCTCGGATCTCGGGATCGGTGGCTGGCGGGTGGGGCGGGGGCGATGGCCCCGGCGGCGGCGCCGAGGGCTGGGGTGGTGGTGGCGGTGGCGTGTTCATCGCAGCTGATCCGGGCTTGCCACAACCGACCCTCCCCCCGATCGTGCAAACGCCAGCAGCGAATTCCATGGCGATGGCGCAGAACTGCTGCCGATCCCAGCGGCGACGCGGCAACGGGGCGCGGTCGGGAGGGATCGGTGATCCGCCGGGGAAGGGCCGGTCGCTGTGCTGTCCTGGCTGCTGTAGGGTGATTGCGATTCAACGAACACTCTTCAGGGGTTTCAAACCAGAGCGGCGAGCTCGAAAAGATTTCTCCCCAAGGCCAGCAACTTTCTCCAGGGATTTCGACGAATCTGTCCATACCCTCTTTTTTCATGACCATTTACGTCGGCAATCTTTCCTTCGACGCCGAAGTGGAAGATCTCAAGCACCTGTTTCAGGAGTACGGCTCCGTCAGCAAGTGCAGCCTCCCCCTCGACCGCGACACCGGTCGCAAGCGTGGTTTTGCCTTCATCGACATGTCCTCGGCCCAGGAGGAAACCAAGGCCATCGATGATCTGCAGGGCGTCGAGTGGATGGGTCGCAGCATCCGCGTCAACAAGGCCGAGCCCCGCAGTGGCGGTGGTGGTGGCGGCGGTGGCGGCGGCCAGCGCTGGTGACCCCAGCCCCTGAGGCAGCGCCGAGGCCCTGAACGCCAAAGCGCGACACAACCGCCCTTCGGGGCGGTTTTTTTGTGCTCAGGTTGGCGGCGCGCCGGCGGCAACAGCGGGCAGATCAAGCGTCCCCCTGGTTGGGTGCCGAGGGGATGCGTCTGGAGCCGCAAGGTCGTGGCGTGGGATGTCGCCGAGCGGGAAGACGCTCAGATCGCCGCTGATCTCGTCAGCCGAGCCTGCTTGCGGGAACGGATCAGTAAAGGCCGGCCCCAGCCGCTGATCCTCCATGCCGATAACGGCAACGCCATGCGGGCCGCCACGCTGGAGAGTCGCCTGGAGGAGCTGGGGGTGCTCAGATCCTTCTCCAGGCCCAGAGTCAGCAATGACAACCCCTTCTCAGAGTCGCTGTTCCGGACGGTGAAATACCGGCCGGACTATCCCAGGCGCCCCTTCTGCAGCCAGGAGGAGGCCTGCGGCTGGGTGATGGCGTTCGTGGACTGGTACAACCACCAACACCGCCACAGTGGCATCCGATTCGTGACGCCCAGTCAGCGGCATAGCGGCCAGGCGATCGCCATCGCCCGTCAACGGGCTGCTGTCTATGAGCGGGCGCGCCGACAGCACCCGCGGCGATGGAGCCGCAGCACCCGTTGTTGGCGACAACCTGAGATGGTCTGGATCAACCCACCACCTCCTGAAAATGACGCCATGTCGGCTACGTTGGCAGTGGCCAGATCCTCCAGCAGCTGCCTGGAGAACTGCTGCAGCTGGGCCTTGCAGAACAGAGAAGCCATCGGAGGGCTCCTCGTAGGACCCCTCAGCCGGCGGGGGGCGAGTCAAGGGCCCGTCCCCACGCCAATGCGGAACACAGCGGAGCCAACGTCCACACCGGTGGGCTCGTGTCACCCTTGAGGCGCCTCTCGACCATGGGTCGGGCCGGAGCAGAGCCCAATCAAGAGCTCCTGGCTAGTGCCGGGGCCTCGAACTGCTCGGTTAAGGCGAGGCGGGCGGAACCTGGCCTCCATCGGCAGCCCACTCGCGGGCACCACCTCCATCGTCGCGATCCTGCTGATCGCTCAGGAGACCCGCCTCAGGTCAGGAGTTCATCTGCTGGGCCCTCAAGAGGCTGGGCCTGGTGAACAGATCTTGTCCTTGATCCTATACCGATGAAACGGTTATAGGCGAATGAGAGCCCAGGTGTTTCTGGACGTCTTGGTCGCGCCCGACTAGCTTGCAACCAAGCACCTGCTGGTTGGCTTGGGGCATCGGCTGCACGTGGCACGGACCCCAGCCAGGCTGCGGCCAAGGGCCGTGGGAGTGGAGCGGCTGCTGTTGCTTCTGGGCTGGATTGCAATGCTGCCTCAACCGCAGCACCCGCCAAGGAGGCCAATCCCCTGGAGGGCTGGGCCCGTGGCATCGGCATCCCAGCTGGGGTGATCGCTGCCTCGGCGCTGGCCTGGGTTGTGTTCACCAACGGCAAGACGATCCAGGAGAACACCAAGGCCTGGCCGGAACTGATCAGGGGCAAAAAGCCCCCCAGCCCTGCGCCACCGCTACCGCCACCAGCTCAGTAACCATCCCCGCTGGCGGTCCCTGGATCGGTGCAGGTGAACGGCTCTGAAAACACAACCCTCTCCGCTATCCAAGCAGGAGGCGATATCCACGTGGTGGGCCAGCAGGATGTTCATCACCACAACCATTTCCCGGTCGGTGCCAAGCCCAGCCTCCTCGCCAGCCACAACCTCCCCGATCTCTCCACCCCCCCGCCAACTTCATCGGCCGGCAGAGGCAGCTCCAACCCCTCACCACGTTGCTGCCCATGCCATCCAGCCGTGTGTTGATCAGGGGCATGGCCGGTGTGGGCAAGAGCGAACTGGCCCTGCACCATGCCCACGCCAGCCTGGAGCACTACCGGGGCTGATCGTGTTTGTGCGCGGCGCGTTTCCGGGGCTGTTGCCGGAGAGAGCCCCACCAGAGGAACTGCTCTCCCTCTGCTGGAGCCACTGGCCAGCCGGAGACGGCTCGCCCGAGCCGATGTTGCTGCTCCTCGATGATCTGCCCCTCGGGGATCAGCCCGGTGATCAGTGGGGAAGTGCGAGCGAACGGCCCGCCTGGCAAAGGCGGAGCCCCTGTATCCGCGAGCGCTGGCGATCTTGATTGGCTGTGCGCAGCAGGACTTTCAAGATCCCAACCTGGAGGCTGGTTTGATGAATGACATCCTCCTGCTCCAAGACCTCGGCCTCAGCGAATCCGAGATCCAGGCCAGGCTTGCGGGCCTGCTGCCATCATCCTGATCGCCGCCCTGCCATCGATAAATCCACCCTTGGCCCAACGCCTCTCCCCCCCCCCCCGCTCCATTGCGTCCAGGATGATGCGGGAGTTGGGTGGATCGACAGCCTCTTCTTGCCAAGCTTACCGGCGTATCAACTGCCGGGGTTGCGATCCATATCCGGTGGACCCTGCCCAGATGCCAGCCACTCCGCCAGTTTGGTGTAGCGCCTGCGGCCCAGGTGGTTCTTCGCGGCCATGGCCAGGGCTTTCTTCTGGCCCACCAGCACCACCAACCGCTTGCCACGGGTCAGGCCTGTGTACACCAGATTTCGTTGCAGCATCGCGTAGTGCTGGGTGAGCAGCGGGATCACCACCGCGGGGTATTCGCTGCCCTGGCTCTTGTGGATCGTGCAGGCGTAGGCGGGCACCAGATGATCAAGCTCGCCCCAGCCATAGATCACCGCTCTGCTGCCAGCAGAGCCTGCCTCGCAGGTGGGAAAAAGCACGCTCAGCTCACTGTTGTCAGCGTCGATGGCGTCGATGGTGCCCACATCACCGTTGAACACCTCCTTCTCGTAATCGTTGGCGATCTGCATCACCTTGTCGCCCGGCGCAAACCGCCACCCGAAACGCTCCACCTGTTCGGCCGGGTCCCGGTTGAGCAGCTTCTGCAGCTCGAGGTTGAGTGAGCGCGAGCCGCAGCCGCCGCGGGCCATCGGGCAGAGCACCTGCACCTCGGCCACCGGATCGAAGCCGAACCGGGCAGGGATGCGCTCCCCCACCACCTTGAGGATCAAGCTCACCGCTTGCTCGGGCGTCTCGGCTGGCAGGAAGTAGAAGTCGCTGCTCTCGCCTTCGGGTGGGGTGCGCAGATCGGGGATCGTGCCGGCGTTGATGGCATGGGCGGTGGTGATGATGCGGCTGGTTGCCGCTTGGCGGAACACCTCGGTGAGCCGCGCCACCGCCAGGGCTCCGCTGGCGATCGCATCGGCCAGCACCTGGCCGGGGCCTACAGAGGGCAGCTGGTCCACATCACCGACCAGCAGCAGGGCCGCCTCCGGCGGGATCGCCGCCAGCAGGGAAGCCATCAGCGGCACATCCACCATCGAGGTTTCATCCACAACCAGCAGGTCGCACTCCAGCGGCAGCTCGCCGTTGCGCCGGAAGCCGTAGCTGGCCGGATCGAACTCCAGCAGCCGATGGATCGTCTTGGCCTCCAGCCCGGTGGCCTCAGCCATGCGCTTGGCAGCCCGGCCGGTGGGCGCACAGAGCTGGATGCGTAGCTTCTTGGCCGCCAGGATGCGCAGGATCGCGTTGATCAGGGTGGTCTTGCCCACCCCAGGCCCGCCGGTGATCACCAGCAGCTTGCTGGCCAGGGCCAGCGCCACCGCGGCCTTCTGGCTAGCGGCGAGCTCAAGGCCGAGGCGTTGCTCCACCCAGCCGATGGCCTTGCCCGCATCAATGGCGCCCCAGGGCGGGCCCCCATCCGCCAGCTCCTGCAGCGATTCGGCGATACGCCGCTCGTCGCGGTGCAGATGGCTCAGGACGATCGCCGGTTCACCCGCGAGGCTGTCAGCCACCACCGTGCCCTCGCTCAGTTCCAGGTCCAGAGCGGTCTGGATCAGGGCGGGTTCGAGGGGCTCGCGGCGGCTGCCGCTGGTGGCAGCGTCCTGCTCATCCACGGGCCGCTCCACCGCCAGCAGATCACCGGCCAGCTTGAGCAGCTCAGCGGTGGGGAGACCGCAGTGCCCATCGCCGCTGGCCTCCAGCAGGGCGTAGTTGATGCCTGCCCGCAGGCGGATCATCGCCGTGGGTTCGATACCCAGCCGGGCTGCAATCGCATCGGCAGTACGGAAGCCGATGCCGCGGATGTCGCGGGCCAGGCGATAGGGGTTCTCCGCCATCACCTGCACAGCGCCATTGCCGTACGTCTTGAAGATCCGCACGGCCCTGGCGGTGCCGACGCCATGGCTGTGCAGGAACACCATGATCTCGCGCACCACCTTCTGATCGGCCCAGGCCTGGGCGATCCGGCCGGCGCGCACCTGGCCGATGCCGGGCACTTCGCGAAGGCGCGCAGGGGCCTGCTCGATCACCTCAAACACCTCGGCGCCAAAGGCGGCCACCAACTTGCTGGCGTAAACGGGGCCGATGCCGCGGATCATCCCCGAGCCCAGGTATTTCTCGATCCCCTCGGCTGTGGTGGGGGGCGAGGAGCGCAGGAAGGCGGCCTTGAACTGCTGGCCGTGCTCCCTGCTGTTCACCCAGGTGCCACTGACGGTGACCCATTCGCCGGCGCTGATCTCGGCGGCATGACCCACCACCGTGACCAGATCACGATGGCCGCGGGCCTTGATGCGCAGCACGCAGAAGCCGTTCTCGGCGTTGTGGAAGGTGACACGCTCGATCGAGCCGGCCAGCACGTCGGTGGGTTGGGCGGCGGGGTTGCCTGGCGTGGAGCCGATCGTGCGGCCAGGCGATGGATCGGCTGCGCTCACGCCAGCTCCTGCCATCCCCGCTGGGCCAGATCCAGTTCGATCAAGGCCTGGGGCTCGGGTTGGCCCACCGCCGACCCCACCGCTTCAAGCAGCACGATGAATCGTTTATCGACCATCAGCTGCGAGGGCTTGCGCAGCCCATTTCACGGCGAGGCCAGCCTCGGTGGCGGTGACGGCCGCCAGGACCAGCAGGCCGATCAGGCCCACCAGCTGGTTCTGGGTTTCGGCAGCGGCATCGGCGTTCTGGCCCAGCACCGCGCCCGCCACGAACCAGGCGGTGGCCAGGGCCGAGGTGATCCAGTAAGCCTTCCAGCGCCGCTGGTACAGGTAGCCAGCCCCCAGGCCGGGGATCACGTTCAGCACCACCGCCACCCAACCGGCGGAGGCGGCAAGGATCTGCTCACGTGTTGGCGTCATGACCGGCTGCTGCGGACCTCCACTCTGGCGAGCCACCCCATGGGTTGCGCCGGGTGCTGCAGCAGGGAGTCATTCCGGAGCTGGCAACCGAGACGCCTGCCGTTGGGCCAAGGAGCGTCAGCAGGGCTGGGCTCGAGTCGCCGTCCCGCTGTGGCTCACGGGTTGAGCGGCTCCTCCAGCCACTGCGTCTCCAGCCGCCAGCGGCGACGGCGATGGGGGTGGCCCGTGAGTTCCAGCAGCTCCACCTGCGACAGGGTGATTCGCAGCAGCTGGAAGTGCTCCGGCAGCGGCACCCCATCGGGACATTCGCTCGGGAATGGGGCCTCAGGATCCAGGGGCTCGCCCGGGGAGGGCCAGCCCCACACGGCACGGCCGCCAGGGGTGAGCGCCTGCCAGTGCCGTTGGCGTTCCTGGATCTCCAGCCCAGCTGGCAACTCCTGCAGCTGACCTCTCAGGCGGAACTGTGAGCGGGCCCTGGGCAGCAGCCAACAGAGTTCCACAGCTGGTTGCAGAGCCAGCTCGGCTGGCTTGGCGCTGCGGCGATCGGTGAGCAGATCCAGGGCCGCAGCTCCAGCCCAACCGCGGAACACCAGGGTGCGGACCCGTGGCGTGCCATCGGCGGCCACGCTCGCCAGCTGCAACCAGCGGGCTTGAGGGGCACGTCCCTCCCGTTCGCGGGCCCCGCGCAGCAGCGCTCGCCAGGGAGGTAAGGGGTCAGAGGTGGTCATCGGTCTGCTGATGCATCGCAACGATCCCAGCGAACCCCATCACCACCCTTGGAGTCTGGGGGGAGAGCTTCTGGGCAGCGCCCTCCAAGAAGGCCAGCAGGATCGTGATCAGCAGGATGTCGTTCCGCAAGTCGGGATCAACGGGCGGGTCGCCGGCGGCGCGGTGGCGGAACAGAGGTGCCTGCTGGGAGGTCAAAGGCTTGCTGATGGCGAATCCCCCCTGCGCTCTGACCACAAGGATCGTCTGACCCTGAAGCCCTGGCGATCCAAGCCCCCGCGATCGACGCCGCCTGGAGGCGATGACAGCTGCCCTGGCGGGGTTGCAACCAGGCCAGGGCGTGTGCTGCTGTTCGGATCCCGGGCTCGGGGTGATGCACGGCCCGATTCCGACATCGATCTGCTGGTGGTCATGCCCCAGGCCACGCTCACCCCGCAGGAAAGGCAACAAGCGTTGCAATCGCTGCGGGCGGCGCTGCGCCCCTGCCGTTATCGCTGGCCGTGGATCTGGTGGTAGTTGGAGAAGGGGATGTCCAGCGCCTGGCCGGCTCCCGCTGGCATGTGGTGGCGCGCCCTGCGCGAGGGAAAGGAGCTTGATGTCGCCGGCTGAGGACGCGCTGCGGTTGCTGCCGCTAACGGAGAGGCACCTGGGCAGCCTGAGGGGAACCCAGCATCCTTCACATTTGCCGATAAGGACTAGGGTTTTCTGGCCCAACAGACCCTGGAGAAGCTACTCAAAGCGATGCTGGTGATCCATGGCGACGAACCTTCCCCCAGCCATTCGCTTCAACGCCTGCTGCCGGAGCTCGCCAGCGATGGCGAAACTCCGGCCGTAGCTCCAGAACTCCTGGAACTCGATGACGTCGCCGTGCTGGCCCGCTACGACACTGATCCCACGCCGTTGCCGGCCGATTGCCAGCGACTGCTGGAGCTTCTGGAGGCACTGCATCAGGAACTGCGCCTGGGGGGTTGGCAAAGCTTGCAGGCCTGAATCGATGCCCGGCGCAAGGTTTGAGGCCTTGTGATCGGAGGCGTGGAGACAAGTTACGTCGCCCGTTGATAAAGCTCCTCCAGCCGCTCCCGGCTGAGGTCGACGTAAAGCACTTCATCGCCGGGCTCGGGAGCCTCGGGATGGCGCTTGGTCCTGGAGCCATTTCTCTGGGCAGAAGCGAGCGAAGCCGAGCCGCGCAGGCCGTGGCTCATCAAGGCGAAAGCGCCACCGGCGATCAACGCGAAGCAGATCAGGTAAACAGCAGCCAGAAGGTCGTTAGATTCTTTTCACCAGCCTAGTGTGAAGAAATGTTGAACGTGGCCGCGGTTCGCCCGGTCCGTGCTGTTCCTCTCCACGACTGCGGCTTAAAAGCAGCCAGGCTCCAGTCCGAGGCGCCGTGCTGGTGAGTTACAGGCTGAGCTGGCTCTGGAATGGGGGCGCACCAACAGGCCATCCGCCAGCCAGCGCCATGGGCTCCCGGGTGCGGCGGAAGACACCTCAAGCAGGGTGGACGCGGACATCAGAGAGGGCGCGCCTGCGACACCAGGGCCAGCCTCAGGAAGGAACGTGAAGCGCCGGCAAGGTCGGGGCCATCCCAGTCGCAGCAGGCCATCCAGTCGGTAGATCGGGGCCGGAGAGCTCACGACAACCCCGTCGAACCGTCAGGATGTAACGACTTCGTTACAGAGCGATGACTGCTGGCGAGCTGTTCCTCGAGAGCCTCAGCTCCGGGGTGATCACTCAGGCCGAGATCGACTGGCTGCTCAGCCAGCAAGGTCGCTTCTCCAGAGCCGAGCAGGCCGCGATGCAGCGGCTTGGTCGCCTCCTCGATCAAGGGCAGATCCAGCTGGGGTGCCGGGTCGCTCCCCACTGGCTCCGGCACCGTCAGATGCTGAACGACTGGATCGAGCCGCTGGGACGGCGTCGGAGATCGTCCGTGCCCCCGTCCATCTGACGCACAGAGAAGCGGACCTGCGAGGCCAACGGGTGGATCAGGCAGTGATGGCAATCCGGATCCACCAGCACGTTGGTTCGTTCGTGCTGCTGGCCACCATGTTCAGGGATGCCGAGGTGCATGAGGCCCTGGCTCGCCTGGGCTACACCCCCTGCATCAACCGCAAGCTCTGCCTGGTGTCCTGCCCCGCGGGAGCCATCGAGACTGGCGGCCGCTTCCATTTCTCCGCCTGCTACGACCACAACGACAGGTCGTTCATGGGCGGCTTCGCCGATTTCGTCGAAGACATTGTCGAGAGCCGCGACCTCCACGACTTCCGCGACCGGGTGCCCCTCAGCGAGGCCGTCACCACCTGGCAGGCCCTGGCTAAAAACCCAGCGACAAGGCCGCCCACTGCCTGGCGATCAGCCCCCCGAGCGACGACAGGCTCGTGCCCGAGACTGCTTCGGCTGCCTGCGGATGATCTTCCAGCGGGGCCCAGCGAAGGGCTGGGCGGCATTGAGGGATGAACAGACAGCTCCCCAGGGACAACTGGTCCGGTGGGCGAGCGGTGATGGTGTGGGTGCAGGTCACCCCCCCCCCCAGCGCCTGATCACAAAATCGGCACCGACACCCCCGTCACCTTCACCAGCAGATCATTGAAATCGCGATCGCTCTGGGCGAGCCCCACCGCAATGTCCTCGATCCCCATCACCATTCCCAGCCCCACTTCACCGCTGCCCAGGCTCAGCATCTGCGCCAGGCCGCCCGGGTTGGCCGCCGCGAACGATGAGACCATCGACTGGGTGTTGCCGTTCGGGAGCAACAACACCCCATAGCGCTTGTGGGTATCGAGCGGCAGGTTTTGATAGCTCAGCGACTGTCCGTAGGCGGGCAATTGCTCTGCTGTCAGCAGCAGCCCCTCCGCCCTGCTGCGGGCCAGGGCCTGCTCGAGATAACCACTGGCACCGGGCTCCAGCCCCGAGAGGCTGCCGGTGCTGCCATCCACCGACTAGAAGCCCAGATCGCTGGCGTACCCCGCCAGCCGTCGCACTTCCACCTGCGGCGGCACCGGAACCGGCGTCGGTGCACTGCCGCTGACCTGCCACAGTGCCAGCGACACCCCACCCTCAAAGCGCGCTGTCACCTCCTGGCCGCTGACACTCACCTCCAGGAGCGCCAGCGAGCGGCCATCGCGGCGGGCGGTGGGCGTCCAGGCCACGCCGCCCAGGGGCGCCGAAATGTTATCCACCGCCTGGCCGCCCACCGGCCGGCCCTCGGTGCTGCGCCAGCCGGTGAGTGGATCGTCGTTGAACGCATTCGCTGCCGTCAGGCTGCCTGTGCTGCCCGCCTGGGCATCGCGCAGCAGGCTTTGCTGCGCCGATCCGGCCTCCAAGCCGAAGCTCACCAGGCCCCTAAGGGACGAGCACCGTCAGAAGCTGGAACTGCCCTGGCGGCGCATCAGGCCGCCTGACGACGCGCACTACAATGTCATGACAACCAAGGCGATGGGCCATGGCACGCGATCAGGTGCTGCAGCTGCGGGCCTCGGCCGAGCAGCGCCAGCTGATTGATCAGGCCGCTGCAGCGGAAGGGATCAGCCGCACCGAATTCATCCTGCGCAGCTGCCAGGAACGGGCGCGCGATGTGCTCCTGGATCGCACACTGTTTTCGCTCACGCCGGAGCAGACCACGGCCCTGTTGGCTGATCTGGAGGATTCGGACGCTGCCGCCCATGATCAGGCCAGCATCGAGCGCCTGCTCGACCTGCCGCAGCCGTGGCATGCGCCCGCCTGAGCCCCTCGGCCCCCAGCATCAGCTGGAAGGCTTCGACTGCGGCAACGCCGCGTTGAACCGCTGGCTGCAGCAGCGGGCCCTGGCCAATGAGCGCCAAGGCGTGTCGCGCACCGTGGTGCTGTGCCCAGACGAGGACAGCAACGTGATCGCCTACGCCTGCCTGTCAGCTGGAGCGATCGTGCTGGCAGAAGTGCCTGGTGCCTTGCGACGCGACATGCCTGACCCGCTTCCTGTTGTGGTGCTGGGCCGGCTGGCGGTGGACCGTCGCCATCAAGGCCAGGGGCTCGGCCGCGCCCTGGTGGCCGATGCGCTGCGGAGCAGCCTGGCCGCCAGGCGCCTGATCGGCGCCAGAGCATTGCTGGTGCACGCGATCGAGGAACAGGCGGCTGCGTTCTACCGCTCGCTTGGATTTCGCCCCTCGCCGCTCAGCGCCTCGACCTTGATGCTGCAGCTCTCCGAACCAGCCGACTGACAGACGCCCCAAAGCCCCCACGCCACCCATCCCATGGCTGACCCCAACAATGCCAATGGTCAATCGGAGGCAGAAGCTGGTGCCTGAGCTGGATCGGCGCACAACGGGGCGCGTCTGCTGGCCGATGACGCCGGTTCGAGACCTCAGCGGCCACAACCTCCCGTTTCGGAAGATCAGGCAGGGCCTGAGCGGCGAATCGGCAGCACAGCGACCACACCCCGGGCCAGTCGGCCGAGTCGTATGGCCGGATCAGCGGATCAACTGCCCGGCAGGCCCCAGGGCCGCCACACCGCCGCCGAGGGCGAGCAGTACGGCCACACCTCGGGTCCACGCCGCAGGCAGGCGCCGCAGCAACAGGAAACTGCCGACGCTGACCAGCACAGATCCGCTGAACGCCCCCAACCACCAGAGCGCGGCGGAACCACCGGCCGGAGCCTCCAGACCATGCAGCATGGCGTGCACAGCCACGGCAGCGGCCACCAGGGCGGCGCAGGCACCCAGCTGGGGGCTCTGCTGGGAGCGAAGACTGCGCAGCACCAGCACGGCCACCGCCGTAATCGCCAGGGCTGCGAGGAACTCCTGGGCCGGCAGGGTGCCGCCCATCGCTCCGAACACACCACCGCCGATAGCCCCAGCCAGAGCCCAGAGCAGCAGCTGCGCAGAAATGCAGGAGGCGGCGGCCCCGATGCCGACCAGCAGCAGCAGGTGGTCGGGGCCGCTGATTGGATGGAGGAAGCCGGCGGCGATGCCGCCGTGGGCGATGCCATGGGCCTGGGCGGGCTGATCCAGCAGCAACGCCAGTGCTGAGGCCGCGCCAAACAGGGCCAGAGATCTGGCAGAAGCAGAAAGGGTCATGGTGGAATCCGGTCCGCGCCGGAGAAGAAGGGGCTCAACACGGCGAGCGTTCTGACTGAGAGGGCCATGGCCCCCATCACAGCTGCGGGACAGCGCCGGACTCGGCCCAGGACGAACCTGCACCCCACCGGACTTTCCTCGTTGCCTCCAGGGCGTGACTCGCTGGAACCGTGATCACCATTGTGGAGCTGGATGGCTGCGGGGGCATGACTGCGGATGGCGGACCAGCCAGCCCAGCATCAGCAGCGAGCTGGTCATGCAGATCTCCACCACCGGCATGACCCGATGGAGGGTGCTCAGCGCAGGGCGACACGGAGAACCACGGCAACGGCCTGGCTGTGGTGTCCAAACCATGACCATAATCTCCAGTGCTCGCGACTTGGTGGAGACACGGGCGATTATTTCGAGCAAGCCGCCGGCCCGGCGGCGCTCTGGAGACTCTGGTCCATGCTTCCTCTGCGTTCCACGCTCATTGTTCTCGGTCTGTCGGCTCCGCTGGCATCCCACGCCGCGAACCTCGACATGGCGGCTGTGAGCCGATACGCCAGCCAGGAGCAGGTCACCAGCGTTTCCCAGTTTTCCGACGTCAAGCCCACCGACTGGGCCTACCAGGCCCTCTCCAACGTGGTGGACCGCTACGGCTGTGTGGCGGGCTATCCCAATGGCACCTTCAAGGGCGGTCAGGCCATGACCCGTTACGAGGCCGCTGCTCTGCTCAACGCCTGCCTCGATCGCGTCACCGAGACCACCGACGAGCTCAAGCGCCTGATCAAGGAGTTTCAGAAGGAGCTCGCCGTGCTGCGCGGTCGCGTGGATGGCCTCGAGGCCCGCGTGGGTGAGCTCGATGCCAATCAGTTCTCCACCACCACCAAGCTCAGTGGGCAGTCCATCTTCGTGGTGGGTGCCAATAGCTTCTCGGGATCGGCGATCAACACAGCAGCCAACACGGTCAATCGGGCACCGAATGAATTCACCGGGCGTCCACGGACACCCGTACCGCTGCCCAACGCCACCACGTTCAATTACGACCTGCAACTGAGCTTCGACACCAGCTTCAACGGCAAGGATCTGCTGCGCACCAACCTGCGTGCCGGCAACTTCGGCCGCAGCGTGTTTGGCGGTGAGCCCCATTCTCTGGGGCTCTCCACCCTGGAAGTGGCCTTTGAGGAAGATGCTGGCCCTCAGGTTGTGGGTCTTTACAAGCTCTTCTACCAATGGCCCCTCGGTGCCGGCTTCACGGCCACCCTGGGCGCTCGCGTGGGGCAGGAAGACATGCTGGCGCTGTGGCCCAGCGTGTACCCGGCTGACACCATCCTCAACGTGATGACGGTGAATGGAGCACCGGCGGCTTACAGCAAGAATCTTGGCGCAGGTGCCGGTCTCTGGTGGCAGAACAACGGCTTCAGCATCAGTGCCAACTACGTGGCCGCCAATGGCGACAGCGGCAATCCCAGTGTTTCGGTCGAGGAGGGTGGCGGTGGCCTTGGCAACAAGAATTCCGGCTCGACCGGCAGTGTTCAGCTTGGCTATCAGCAGGAGCAATGGGGTCTGGCTGCCATCTGGTCTTACGTGCAACCTGAAACCCAGTTCGTTCCAGGAACCACCCCGTTCACCCACAGTGGCATCGACCACAACATCGATTCCGCCACGAGTGCCTGGGGCCTGAGCGCGTTCTGGCAACCACTGCGCAGCGGTTGGCTGCCGTCCCTCAGCCTGGGATGGGGAATCAACAGCACCACCTACAGCACGCCCCAACCCCTCGGCAGTCTCAGCACCAGTCAGTCCTGGATGGTTGGACTGCAGTGGACGGATGTCTTCAGGAAGGGCAATGACTTTGGCTTCGCCGTGGCCCAGCCCGTGTTTGCCACGGCTCTCACCGATGGCGTGACTCCCAACGACGGCAACTACGTGTGGGAGTTGTGGTACAAGATTCAGCTGACCGACACCATCACGGTCACACCAGCACTAATCTATCTGAGCCGCCCCTTCGGGCAGGTGACGCCAGCTGGCGAGAGCTTCAGTCAGTTCGGCGGACTGGTGAAGACAACCTTCCGCTTCTAGTCCCAGGCTCCACTGCGGAGAGCCACATCCACAGCTCCACAAGCCCTCTTACTGGGGGGCGACTATGGGAGTTGTGGATTCCTTCTCCGGGGATGGCGCCACTGAGCTGTGTTGATGCTGGTGCTGTCCGGGTCGTGCGGGTTTGCGATAGCTGCCGGAGCCACCCCCGCCGCAGGCCAGGGCTTCCGGTGTGGAGGCCAGCAGAGCAAGAACCAGAGCCAGTCCGAGGTTGCGAATCGCGTTCATGATTCAGTGTTGGTGTGAGGAGAGTTGTGCTGGATGATCCGAGCAGGGCATCCAGAGATCGCCCATGGCGTGCACGCCCTCGCAGCCCAAGTCACGCGCTTTCTGGAGGGCCGCTTGGCGGCTCGAGTAGGCCAGCAGCGGCTGCTGCTGCGCAGCCCCGCCGCTGTGGTGTGGATGGCCGGCGCCTGGGGTCAGCGACCAGATCCCCATGGCATTGACACCGGCCACCACCACGCCCATGCCCACCACACAGGCATTGAGCACCCCCATCCCCACCACACCGAGGCTGATCACGCCCATCGGCACCACGCCGATGCTCACCACCCCCATCGGCACGATGCCGATCGAGATGATGCCCAGGGGCGCCACCCCGAAGGCGATCCGCTTGGGCTTGTCGCCGCAATGGGCCATGGGAGTGCCCGGCCTCAGTGGGAGTGCGAGGAGCCCTGGGCGCCACCGTGCTGGGCACAGGGCATCCACTGGTTGCCCATCCTGTGGGCGCCGGTGCAGTTGAAGCGGAGCTTGGCGGCCTTCTCCGCCTCTGCCTGAGTGGCGTACATCGCCGGGACGCCGCCCGACCCTGCGGCTGGAGCGGCCAGGCAGGCAGCGGAGAACAGGAGCTGAGCTCCAATCGCGGCTGCCGCCCGGGCTGGCCACGGACTTGAAAGGAACGACACGGAACGGGTACGAGCGCAGGTTGGCCTGCTGAACACCCACCCTAGCGAATGTCTCTAGTAAGGCGCGACTGCTGGAGACTCTTGGTCAAGCCGCTTCGCTTTCCGGCGCTGCCTAGGCTGGTGAAGCTTCTACCCAGTGGAGGGTTCTTGCCTTGGCTCGCCAAGGATCCCGATCAGCAGACCCCGCTCCCAGCCTGCGCATTGGCGAGGTGGCCAGGCGCACCGGTCTGCCGGTGAAGACGATCCGTTATTACTGCGACGAGGGCCTGCTCCAGCCCAAGGATCGCTCCGCCGGTGGCTACCGCTTGTTTGATGAGGAGAATCTCGCTGAGTTGACGATCATTCGCGCCCTGAGGGCGATGGATGTGTCGATTCCTGAGTTGGCGAGGATCCTGGAGGTGCGTCGCTCGGGTGTCTGCAATTGTTCGGTGCTCAAAGATAGCGTTGCCGCCAAGATGACTTCGATTGATCAGCGGATCTCTGAACTCAGGAGCATGAAGGATGAGCTGGCTCGTCTGCTCGACAGCTGGCAGGACTGTGGAGGCTCCAAGCGGCAACACTGAGCCATGGGCTTGCGAAGTCGCTCCGCTGAAGCGTTGTGGATCCCATGGCCAACAGGAAGGCGCCCCGTAGGGGGCGCCATAGCACCGGTAGGGGCGCTCACCTCCTCACACCAAGGAGTGCCGGTCGGGTGTCTGGGTTTCACGCATGACCTGTCTGGTGCCTGGCAGGAAAGGAATGGAGATCACGTCTGGGAGAAGAGATGCTCGGGGCTTGACCTTCTCGGTTGTGATCCCGGCTCGGGTTATGCAGCCCGGGTTTTCAACACGCGGGAAACAGAACTGGCGTATGGCTCTCTGCGGCTACGGGATGACGCTCGCGCCGCGTCACCGAGTTCACCTGTTGTGTGTCGCATCGTTGGCGCACCTCCGCTGTGCGCACCGGCTCGGGTGATCCCTGGCCGGACTCTTTGGGAGGGTGAGGGTCGGGTTGGCTCCCGGGCCTCCCCTCAACTTCAAAGTACGCTCTTTTTCAGGCGGCGGAGGCCCGCTGGAGGTCCTGTTCCCGTACCTCCGGAAAGCCAGTCAGCACAACGGTTCCTGCAGCATGTCATCCCCTGCCCTGAGGGCTTGATGGCGGATGGCTCTATGCGCTTGGTGGATGGATTTGCAGACTGCTGCGTCATCGGGGCAATCTGAACCATGCTCCGCCACCACCCGCGCGAACAGCCGTTGATCACCATGGGCGTCTGCGTCGACGCAGCCTTCTCGAAGAGACGCAGTAACGCCGGGCCCAGCGCTGCATCACGGCCATGCAGGAGGCGGGGTGGCTGGCCGCTGGGCGGGGCTGGCTCGCCTGACAGGGCCAACGCAGGTGCCCGCAGGGCCGGTTCCCCGTAGTCGCGCGCACCCGCCAGAACGCCTCAGCAGGCCAAGGATGGAGCGGTAAAGCAGGAGATACCCCGCATGCGTGAGGTCGTGTTCCGCCTGGAGGCTGAACGCCCCGGCCATCTGGAGGCCCGGGCCGTAGGCGCAGCCTTCTCCGCAGGAGTAACCCTGCCGATCCAGATCAGTGCTCCCACCCTTGAGGAGCTGCAGCACGAGGCCCGCGAGGCCCTGATCGAGCACATGGGGCCGGCCCATTGCACGGTGCGGGTGCGCGTGCGCCGCGGCCCCAGCGCAGCCGTCAGAAGCATCCGGCCGGTGGGCCGTCCTGCAGCCCTCAGCCGTTGAGCTGAGGATGCCCGAGCAAGAAGCCAGAGCCCCCACAGGATCGATCGTGCTGGCCGCCGATGATCCCTCCGCACTGGCGCAGTTCTATGGCGCTCTGCTGGGCGTTGCGCCGCAGCCGGGCTTGAGCGCCGCGCACTGGCGCGTCCCCTGGCCGGCCGGCGGCTGGCTGGAGCTCTACGCCCCATCCCGGAACCGGCCCCAGCCGCGCCAGCAGGGTCGCCTGGCGCTGTGTCTGCAACGCCAGGCCGATGGGCCCGGCGCCCTTGCCGTGCACCAGGCCTGGATCAGCACGGCCCTGGATCTGGGTGCCACCGCAGAAGATCCGCCCCGCCAGGAACCGTTCGGCGCTGAGGCCTGGTTGCTGGATCCGGAGGGCAACCGATTGCTGCTGCTGGTGATCCCATCACCGTGAAGCCCCCTTCATGAAGCCCCGTTGCCCGCAGTGAAGAGCGGTGTCGAAAGTGCTGCAGCCGTTGCTGGCACCGGTGGGCGCGCCCATTGTGGTTTCAACGGGATTCGGAGGCTCCATTGATGGAAGACACCCCCCCTGAGCAGCAGACAGGAGCGCGCTGACGATCCGGCCCCTGCTCCAACACTTCTCAACGGATCACTGACGTTTCTGGCGTGTCATTTCCTGGAGGAGATCTACGCCGCCCATTGCACCGTTCCAGGTGCCCCGGACTCAACGGAACGTCCCACTCGACACCTGGCCCCAGGTGCCAACGCCAGCAGCTCCGCCCCACAACCAAAGACACCCTGATCTGACGATCACGGCTTTTTCAACGCAAACCACCGCACAGCTGCGCCCGTTCCCCCTGGGAAGGCACCACGGCTGATCAGACAAATGCCCGGGGCCAGCGCTCCGGGCTTTGTTGTGCTTAGGCCTGCTTTGTGAGGACGTGCTGCATTACATCCAGCAGCCCATCAGCCGGGGGCGATCGGTGCCGAGCTGGGTGCTCCAGATCGACTCCGCCAGCCATTCCTCCCTGCTGACCAGCGCCATGTCCGGGCCTTCCAGAAGCTGCAGCTGCTCCAGCGGCATCGCGACCATCAGGATCCTCGCCCTGCTCTGAGCGGCGCAGAACGGATCACGATCGCAGCATCCGAACCCAAAGCCACCAAAGCACCGCCACGGGCAGCATGGCCAGGAGGAGAACCTCCAGGCTCTGAATCTGTTCAGGGTTCATGGTTCGCGGCAATCGAATCCGTTGTCAGGCGCCCTTCTCCGGGGCCTTCCACGACCTGGATCGGCCTCAGGCCATTGCAGGTCGGCGCTGCTGAGTGCCGTAGAGCGCTGCTCCACCAGCCGCCAGCACAACCCCGCCGCTGACAGCCAGGAACACCAGCATCTGGAGCAGCAGCAGAGCAATCCCCAGGGCTGAGCCAGCCGCGATCTGCACCCTGGCCTTGATCAGCAGCGTCAGCAGCAGCAGGACGGTGGCCTTGAGGGCCAGCACCTTGGCCGTGGTGAGCGGGCAGAAGGGGTTCAGAAGCACGTCAGCCTGGCAGTTCTCCCCATGCTGGTGACCTGGGGGCCATCCCGCGGCTGCCGCTCCGCAGGCAGCGCCCACTGAGGGGGACAGACCTGCCAACCCTCCCGGCGCTTCTCGCTCCAGAGCCGAAGCGCCTCCACGCGGCTCAGCGTCCAACGGCGATTCAGCAGCGGCACGGCCTGATCGGGCAGCAGCTCACCGCTAGTGATCTCGAGCCGCTGGATCCAGCGATCCCAAAGGGTGGGCCGCCAGGTGCTCCACTTCCGGTGCCCAGCCCCGCTGGCGGTGCAGATCCTCCGTCCAGCCACTGCAGCGGTGGGTGAGGTGGTCGCCATGGGCGATCAGGCCCTGGTGCAGATGGCAGGCCAGCTGAGGGATGCCGTTGGGCCCCGGGTGGTGGCGGAAGAAGTGGCAGGTCATGCAGACCTGCCGGCTGCGGCTGGAGCGCAGCACGTCCTGATCAAACCAGGACCAGTCCTCGATCGCCTCGTCGCGGGAGGGTTCCAGGCGGGAGAGGGGGACCGGCACCACGGCGAATTCGCGGGAGCCCTTCGATAGCAGGGGCATGTCGGTTCTTTCGCCTACGCCCGATGCTCGATTGGGTTCCGTCAGGGAAGGGAGGCGGATCTGGAACACCGGCATCGTGCCGATCATTCCCCAGTCGTTGCTGCGCTGACTGCTGCAGCAGTGATGGTTCAGGTGATTAGCAGTTCCTCGTAGCCGCCTGTTTCGATCAAGGCCGTCTTGGCCTGGATGGGATCAGTGGCCTGGCGAATCCTGGGCCAGTTGGTGATGGTGAGCACCAAGATGGCGAGAAGTGGACTTTCCCTTAACCCAGGCACAACAGAGTCAACCCAGCCTCCGCTCCCAGGCCATGAGCAGCACCTTCACCGACGCTCCTGACCTGCCCCTCCCCTCCAGCTACGGGGATCCCGAGCGGACTGGCCTCGGTACGGATCTGCTGGCAGATTTCGCCCGGCTCCAGCCGGAGCGGTTCACCAATGTCACCAACGGCGTCACGCCCCGCCGCTCGGTGGCCCTGGCTAACCCTGCGCTGAACGAACTCTTGAGGGAGACGCTCGGCCCGGACTGGCCCGCCCGGGAGCAGGAGTGGCCGAGACTTGAAGCCCTCCAGTCCGACTCGGCCTTCCTAGCCCGCTGGGAGGCCAGCAAACTGGAGGCCAAGCGACGGCTGGCCGCGCTGATTGCGGAGCGCACCGATCAGTTGGTGGATCCAACCAGCCTCTTCGACGTGCAGGTGAAACGTATCCACGAGTACAAGCGTCAGCACCTCAATGCCCTGCGGCTCGTCGTCCAGTACCTGCGGATCAAGCAGGGCGACACCGAGGGAATGGTGCCCCGCACCGTTGTCTTCGGCGGGAAGGCCGCCCCCGGCTATGCCATGGCCAAGCTGATCATCCGCTTCATCAATGGGATCGCGGCGGTCATCAACAATGACCAGGATTGTAAAGGTCTGCTTAAGGTGGTCTTCTTGCCGGACTATAATGTCAAGCTTGGCGAGAAAGTGTACCCAGCCGCCGATCTCTCCGAACAGATCTCCACGGCCGGCCTGGAAGCTTCCGGCACCGGTAACATGAAGTTTACCATGAATGGGGCACTCACCATTGGCACATTGGATGGGGCGAATGTCGAGATCCGTCAGCAGGTTGGGACCGACAACTTCTTCCTCTTCGGCCAAACAGTCGAGGAGATCCGTCACCTCCGCGGCCACTATCGTCCCTGGGAGTGGCTGGAGCGCCTTCCCGCCCTGCAGGAGACCTTCTCCCTGATCGAACGCGGTCACTTCAGCGGCAGGGACCAGGATCTGTTCCGGCCTCTTCTAGACCAACTGCGTGGCCAGGATCCATTCTTTGTGCTTGCCGATTTCGATGACTACGATCAGGCTCAGAGCCGGGTTGACGACGTGTGGCTCGATCGCCGACGCTGGACGACGATGTCCCTCTTGAACACCGCGCGCAGCGGCTATTTCTCCTCCGACCGCTCCATCCGGGACTACGCCACTTCGATCTGGAAGGTTGATCCCCTGACATTCTCGATCACCAGCGGCACCGTTTAAACGACTATCACCACCACTATCACGACCACCTCCTGAACGTGTGACCACGATGCAGAACAGCGATGTCCCCACCGGTGAGGTCTTTCTGATTCGCCACGGCGAGACGGAATGGAGCCTCTCGGGTCAGCACACCGGCAGCACCGACATCCCCCTCACCGACCACGGCGAAGCGGTGGCCCGCCGGCTCGCCCCGGTGCTGGCGGACCGCAACTTTTCCCTGGTGTTGTGCAGCCCCCTGCAGCGAGCCCGCCGCACCTGTGAACTGGCTGGCCTGGGCGAGCAGGCCAGCATCGATCCTGATCTGGCTGAGTGGAACTACGGCAGCTACGAAGGCCTCAAGCCCTCGGCGATTCGCGAGCAGCACCCCGGTTGGTTGGTGTTTCGCGATGGCTGTCCAGAAGGGGAAAGCCCCGCCGAGGTGGGGGAACGGGTCGACCGCGTGATCCGCCGGGTGCGGGAGAACGGCGGCAGGGTGGCACTCATCGCCCATGGACATGTGTTCCGGGTGTTCGTGGCCCGCTGGATCGAGCTGTCGCCCAGCCACGGCGCCCATTTCCTGCTCGACACCTCAACCCTCACCATCCTTTCCTATTACAGGGGCATCCCGGCCGTGAAGTGCTGGAACGCACCCCTGGCGGCGTGAGCCTGGTTCCCCAGGGCCGGCCTACTAGCGGTCCCAGTCCAGATCCAGCTTCACCGAGCCGCTGCCTGGCAACAGGAAAGTGCGACAAACCAGATTCTCGTAAACGGGATCCTGACCAGAAGAGCGCAGCACCACGAACTTGAAACGAATCGGCCTTCCCGCCGATTGATCAAAACCCACTTCGGCGAACCAGACGTCCCCATTGATTAATTCCAGATGGGGGCACCGATCCACATCCCAGGTCCCTAGTTCAGGGGCATTACCGCAGACGGCCATCACGTCGCCGGGACGGGTGACATCGTCATTAATTTGAAACTTAACCACCGTGGTGGCCCCTAAGGGCTCTCCCTGCACCGCTAAAACAACAGCACTTTTTTGCTGGAATGGAGAGTTCTTGGATTGACCCTTTAGCCACCGAGAAGCTGTTACCCGAAAGCGGGCAGGTGTGGGCCCCTTCGGGAAGTTCGGCATGCTCAATGGTGCAGGCAGCATTATCACCTTTATTCACGGCTACGAACACCCGATTGTCGCGGTAATGGCGGGTGTATGCAAAGATCGTTTCCGAGATGTACTTCTGTCCATGCCGTCCGTAGGCAAGGGCGCGATTGGCCTCGCGCAGCCAGGCCAGTCGGCGGATGATCTCTGAAAACCTTGAGCCGGTCTCCCAGGACTCCATCATCGGGCGGTTGTAGGGATCATTGCCGCCATCGGTGTCGTTCACCAGATACTGCTCGCTCCCATAGAACAGACAGGGAATGCCACGCAGCGTCAGCAGCAGCACCGTGGCCAGCTCAAGATCCCTGTGGCTGGAGCCAATGGAGAGAAAGCGGGGCATGTCGGGGTTCTCGATGAAGGTCACCAGCGCGGTGGAGCGCCGATACACCGAATCCATCGCCAACACCCGCTCAATGAGGTGGAAGCCCCCTGGCTCCTGGCCGCTGAAGGCGGAGCGGTTCGCCCCGGCAAGAGCGAAGTCCAGCACCGACACTCCAGTGTCATTGGCATAGTGCAGATAACGCCCATCCCAGGGCGAGCCGAAGCCATACTCTCCGAACAGGAACGTATCGGGCTTGCTGGCCTGAATGTCCGCTACAAACTCCTACCAGAACCACACCGGCATGTGCTTCAGGGTATCGATGCGCAAGGCATCGAAGCCAAGGCCAAGCCAGGCCTTAATGGCGGTTTTGATATAATTCCTGAAATCAATGTTTCGCTCATTAAAGGTGGCAAGGCCGAGCATTTCATGATGAACTAACTGAAATTCATTGTCCCAATCGGTAATTTCAGGACAGTGATGATAAAAGCCATTGCTATCATCTTGAATGTCGGCCAGTGGCTGGCCATCATCCGTGACAACTCCCTTGCGGCCATGCAGCTGAGGAGAGCTATGGTTGCAGACGATATCCAGGACGATCTTGATGTCCCGTTCATGCAGGGCCTCGATCATTCTGCGCAGGGTGCCGCAGGTCTTCAGCGAGGTCGAATCACCCTCGCTGACGAAATGGGGGTTGACGCGCTTGAAGTCCTTAGTCCAGTAGCCGTGCATGGGACCATGGCCATTCTCAATGTCATCGATCTGCTCAAAAAGAGGAGAGAGCAAGACGGCTGTGATGCCAAGCTGCTTGAGGTAGTCAGCCTTCTCGATGATGCCTTCTAGATCGCCACCCCAATAATGTCCCCAATGGGTGAGACTCGGATCGTGGACACCCTGCTTGCCAATTCGGTCATTGGCTCTGTTGCCATTAAAAAAGCGATCGATCACGATGAAGTAGATAGTCTCCTTCCGGAATTCCGCCTCCTACTCGAACAGCTGGTTGGCTGATGCTTGCTTGGATGCACCCGGAACAAAGGTGTCCATGATTCTGATGGCCTAGTTCAACCGACAAAGCCACCTTGCTCCACCAGGGAGAACGTCTGGTTAAGAAAGGAGCTGCCAGACGTGACACATCAAATCAATATCCATCTCAACGGTTGTCTTCAGCCATGGGTCCCACCGCGATCTCTTCAAAAGCTCTCGGTAACTCACTCTACTACTCTGGCCCCATCAGGACCTCGGCTGATGCGATCCATGCCGTGGAAGTGGCGCTAGTAGGGGCATCAGCCAGTGCCTACTGGCCCGCTGCGGCATCTGGCTCCCCTCTGAAGCCCTTGGCTGAAGATGCTGGATCCCTGACCTGCGCCCCCACGGACAGGTGACTTAGCCGCTCCTTAACGCCCGCAGGCGAAAATGGCGAACATCTCTCGCATGCAACTGAAGGCCATGATCGGTTCCTCCATGGCCCCCCACGAGGCTCCATTCTCCAGCCCTGATCACGAGCAGGAGTTGCAGCGGATCGACGCCTGGTGGCGCGCCGCCAATTACCTGGCTGTGGGGATGATTTACCTGCGCGACAACCCGCTGCTGGCCGAACCCCTGCGCTTTGAGCACATCAAGCCGCGGCTGCTGGGCCATTGGGGATCTTCACCGGGCCAGGCCTTCATCTGGGCCCACGCCAACCGGGTGATTCGCCGCCACGACCTCGACATGATCTACCTGTCGGGCCCCGGCCATGGCGCCCCGGGGGTGCTGGGCCCCACCTACCTCGACGGCAGCTATAGCGAGGTCTACCCCGACAAGAGCCAGGACAGCGCGGGGATGCGCCGCTTCTTCAAGCAGTTCTCCTTTCCCGGGCACATCGGCAGCCACTGCACCCCGGAAACCCCCGGCTCGATCCACGAGGGGGGCGAACTGGGTTACGTGCTCTCCCACGCCTGCGGCGCGGTGTTCGACAACCCCGACCTGATCGCCCTGGCCTGCGTGGGTGATGGGGAGGCCGAAACCGGCCCCCTGGCCACCTCGTGGCACATCAACAAGTTCCTCAACCCGATCACGGACGGCGCCGTGCTGCCGGTGCTGCACCTCAATGGCTACAAGATCGCCAACCCCACCCTGCTGGCCCGAATCCCGCATGACGAGCTGGCGAACCTGATGCGCGGCTACGGCTGGGAGCCGATCTTCGTGGAAGGCAGCGAACCTAAGGCGATGCACGAGGCCATGGCCGCCGCCATGGATCGGGCGATCGGCCGCATTCTTGAAATCCGCGCCGAGGGACGCACCAGCGGTGAAGCGGTGCGGCCGGCCTGGCCGATGATCGTGCTGCGCTCCCCCAAGGGCTGGACCGGGCCGGCGGCGTTCCACGGCAAAAAGCTGGAGGGCTTCTGGAGGGCCCACCAGGTGCCCCTGGCTGCGCCGAACAGCGATCCCGAGCAGCTGGGTCTGCTGGAGGAGTGGCTGAAGAGCTACCGCCCCTGGGAGCTCTTTGATGCCGACGGCACCCTGATTCCAGAACTGCAGGCCCTCTCCCCCGTCGGACTGCGCCGCATGGGCTCCAACCCCCATGCCAACGGTGGCCTGCTGCGCCGCAAGCTTCAGTTCCCCCCGTTGGCGGACTACGCGGTCGCGGTGGATGCTCCAGGCACCACCGAAGAGGAGAACACCTACCCCCTCGGTGAGCTGCTGCGCGACATCATTCGCAGCAATCCCGAATCGATGCGGGTGTTCGGCCCGGATGAAACTGCCTCCAACCGCCTGCAGGCGATCTACGAAGTGAGCAAGAAGGTGTGGATGGAGGATTTCTTGCCGGAGGACCTCAACGGCAGTGAACTGGGCCGCAGCGGCCGGGTGGTGGAGATGCTCAGCGAGCACACCCTCGTGGGAATGATGGAGGGTTATCTCCTCACCGGTCGCTATGGCTTCTTTCACACCTACGAGGCCTTCGCCCATGTGATCGCCTCGATGTTCAACCAGCACGCCAAGTGGCTGGAGAGCTGCCTGCACCACGCCCCCTGGCGCGCTCCGATCGGTGCCTGGAATTGCCTGATCTCTTCCACGGTGTGGCGCCAGGACCACAACGGCTTCACCCACCAGGACCCGGGCTTCATCGACCTGGCCGGCAACAAGAGCGGCGACGTGGTGCGGGTTTATATGCCTGCCGACGCCAACTGCCTACTGGCGGTGGCCCAGGAGGCTCTGCAGGAAACCAACGTCTGCAACATCATCGTTTCCGACAAACAGAAGCACCTGCAGTACTACTCACTAGAGCAGGCCACACGCCACGTGGCCAAGGGGATCAGCATCGTCCGCTGGGCCAGCAACGACGACCAAGGCATCGAACCGGATGAGCCCGAGGTGGTGATGGCCTGCGCTGGCGACATTCCCACCAAGGAGACTCTGGCCGCTGTCGAGATCCTGCGTCGCGAGATCCCCAGCCTACGGATCCGGGTGATCAACGTGGTCAAGCTGTTTGCCCTCACCGAACCCCAGGAACATCCCCATGGGCTCAGCGACCGGGATTTCGACACCCTGTTCACCACCGACCGGCCGGTGATCTTCAACTTCCACGGTTACCCTTGGCTGATCCACCGCCTCATCTACCGCCGCACCAATCACGCCAACTTTCACGTGCGCGGTTACAAGGAGAAGGGCAACATCAACACGCCTTTGGAGCTGGCGATGAACAACCAGATCGACCGCTTCAACCTGGTGATCGATGTGATCGACCGCGTGCCCCGCCTCGGCTCCCGCGCCGCCCATGTGAAGGAGCAAATGCAGGAGGAGATCCTCTCCCACCGGGATTATGCCCATACCCACGGCATGGACGCGCCGGAAATCACCCACTGGCGCTGGTCGCTGCCGATGGCCGAACACGGATGACCGACCTGACCAACACGGCAGCGCCTGGTGCTGGGCTGGTCCTGGTGCTCAATGCTGGCAGTTCCAGTCTCAAGGCCTCCCTGCTGACTCAGAATGGCAGCCGGCTTTGGCAGGGGCAACGGGATTGCCCCATGGCCGAGGGAGCTGCCCCGGAGGCCGTGCTCGATGACTGGCTGCCGGCGGCCCTGGCTCCCTGGAGCGATGCCATTGTCTTGGCCGGGCACCGGGTGGTGCATGGCGGCGAAGGCTTCACCGCCCCCGTGCGGCTGGAGCCGATGGTCCTGGCGGCGTTAGCGGAGCTGGTGCCCCTGGCTCCCCTACACAATGGCCCGGCCCTTCGGGTGATGCGCTGGCTGGCGGCCCATCGGCCGGAGCTGGAGCAGTGGGCCTGCTTCGATACCGCCTTCCACGCCACCCTGCCGGCCGAGGCCGCCACCTACGCCATCCCCGCCGACTGGCGCCGCCAGGGCCTGCGGCGCTTCGGGTTCCATGGCCTGAGCCACCAGCATGTCGCTGAGGTGGTGGCCGAGCGCTTCCCCCCGGCCACAGCGGCGCGCCCCCTGCGGCTGATCAGCTGCCACCTGGGCGCCGGCTGCTCCCTGTGCGCCATCGCGGGGGGACGAAGCGTGGACACCACCATGGGTTTCACCCCACTGGAGGGGCTAGTGATGGCCACCCGATGCGGCTCTGTCGACCCCGGATTGCTGCTGCATCAGCTTCGCAGGGGCCTTTCGGTGGAGGAACTGGACCAGGCCCTGAACGGACGAAGCGGCTTGCTGGCGCTCTCCGAGCTCAGCGGCAGCATGCAGGAACTCCGGACGGCGGCAGGAGCTGGGCACGGGGGAGCCCAGCTCGCCATCGCCGTGTTCCGCCACCGGCTGTTGCGGGAGATTGGTGCCATGGCAGCCAGCCTCGGCGGCGTCGATGTGCTTGCCTTCACCGGCGGCATTGGCGAGCACGATGACGCGCTTAGGGAGGAGGTGGCGTCTGCCCTGAGCTGGCTCACACCCTTCGATGTGATGGTGATTGCGGCCGATGAGGAACAGGTGATCGCCAAGGCCTGCTGGCAGAGCGCTGCCGCAGATGCGTTTTCGCACTGATCCAGAATCCATGTGTCCTGCCCTACCGACCTTTTTTGGGGTTTCGCCTTGGATGGATCTGGTCAATCAACGATCGGATCCATGGCTGACACTTACACCATCAAAACGGAAGACGGCCAGTCTTTTACCTGTGCTTCTAACACCTACATCCTCGATGCTGCTGAGGAACAGGGCATTGACCTCCCCTACTCCTGTAGGGCTGGTGCCTGTAGCACCTGTGCAGGCAGAATTGTGAGCGGTGGTGTCGATCAATCTGATCAAAGCTTCCTCGACGATGATCAAATCGCCTCGGGTTTTGCCCTGCTTTGCGTGAGCTACCCCACCAGCGACTGCACCATCACGACCGGTGTGGAGGATGATCTCTGAGCCTGGCGGCCCCGGACGTTGAGTGCACTGCCCGCCGATCGCCTGAACCCTGCCCCAGTTTTGGTCTGTGGTCTTGGCGCCCTGGGCCAGGCCTGTCTTCAGCGCCTCCTGGCCTTTGATCTGCCCCTCCACGGTCTCGATCTGCGTCAGCCCAAATGGAGAGATCCCGAGCTGGAGTCCCGTCTGTCGGGAACCCTCACGCACGGAGACATGCGCCTGGCTCACGTGTTGCGCCAGGCCGGTGCCGAGCGAGCCTGTGCCGTTCTGCTTCTTAGTGCCGACAGCACGATCAACTTTGAGGCGGCTCTCCAAGTAAGGCTCCTTAATCCCACCGCAGAGATCGTGGTGCGTTCCACCAGCCGTCGCGCCGATCTGGGGGCCCTGCTGGAGCATCGCCTGCCCGGGGTAGCGGTGGTCGATCCGATCCTTCTTTGTGCAGATGCGATCAGCACCGCCCTAAGACCCGCTTCGATGCGGGCGAGCGTGGAGGTGGATGGCCAGATCATTGAGGTCATGGAGGGTCCTGGTGAGGACCTTCGCCAACAGAAGCAGGTCCGGCTTCCCGGGTCATCCTCCGGATCCCCGCCGGTATGGCTGACGGCCCGTTCAACGCTCATCCACCAGGACCCGTTGGCCCCAGGCCAAACCCGCCGCCATCGCGCCCAGGCCTGGCTGCGGAGCAAAATTCAAAAGCTGCGCGCCTGGCCGCGTGCGCGGACGCGGCTCCAGCGGTGGGCCTTCGCCCTGCTGATTCTGCTGGTGCTGGTCGGCGTACGGATCTTCTCTCAAATGGGGGGATGGAAGCATGGGCTGTTTGTCACCCTCGGCCTGCTCAAAGGGGAGTACGTCGACCCTGTGAACCTCCTCCTCGCCGACACCACTGGATTGGAGGCTGTCAGCGGTTGGCTGATTGGTGGAACGCTCTTCTATTCCCTGGTTGGCACGCTGCTGACCTCGGCCCTGGTGGCCGTGATCCTGGAGCGTTTGCTGCGGGAGCGCCTGGGCATGGAACGGATCCGGCTGCCCCGGCGCGCCCCTGCGCCGGTGCTGTTGGTGGAGGGATCCGCGCTAGCCCAGCGCATCGCCCAGCGGCTGCGGCGTCACCAGCAGCTGGTGGTGAGGGTCGAGTCAGGGGGCAGCGATGGCTCCCAGGACAAGGGAATCGTTCCATTCGGACAACTGGAGGAGGCGCTCCAGGCGCTTGAGGGTCGTCCCGTCTCCGCCGTTGGGCTGCTATCCACCGATCTGCTGGCCAATCTGGAGGCCGCCATGGCGCTGCAACAACGCTGGCCCGAGGCTGGTGTCGCGGTGCTGGCCCATGACTTTGGGGCCGCCGAACCCCTGGGGGAGCTGCTGGGTGGGCTGGCGGTGATTTCCACCGTCGACCTCGTCGCCGATGCGGTGGTGGCGGCCGCCTTTGGGGAGAGGGTGGAGGGGGTGTTGCAACTGCAGGGCACCCACCTGCTGATCGTGCGCTACCGCCTTCAGGAGCAGGACAATCTTTGCGGTCTGAATATCTCCCGGCTGGAGAATGGTTATGGCGTGACTGGCGTTTCGCTGCGCCGGCCCCGCCACCTTGAGCCCATTCTTTTGCCGCCTCCGGAGCTGGTGCTGGCCGCCGGAGACCAGTTGGTGGTGCTGGCAACGGCGGCCAGCCTGCGTAGCATCGAATTGGATCAGCCAGTGCCCCCACGCTTCCGATTGCGGATCCAATTTAAGGGGGAACATTCGCCAGAGCGTCGCTTTCAGGCGCAGCAAAGTTTGGCACGCTGGATCGGTTGCCTACCAGGGGAGGTGGCCTACCTCCTTGATGGAGAGAAGCACCTCACTCCTCCGGTGGATCGGGAAATCTGTGACCTGCTGGTGGAAGATCTTCGGCGACAGGGTGTGGACTGCACATTGGATCAGGACGGTGGCTTGTGCCGGGGCAGCGCTCACAACGGTATGAATGAAAAGCATCAGTGATCGACTGGATCTTTCACAGCCAGTTGTTGTGACTGCTGGGAGCCGCAGCCCCCACTGCCTTCAAAAGGGCAGTGGGGGCTGCAAGTCCCCCGACAACCACTCAGGGGACGCCAGCGAGGCCGGCCGGCGCTGGGCGGATGCGATCCGCCTGATGGCGGAACTGGGGTTGCGGCCGATCGAGCTGCAGCACCTGAGCGTGCGCACCGATGCCAACTCCTCTGAGCCCTATTGGTGGTGCACCTACCGCAAGCGCAGCGGCGGAGGGATCACCGCTCCCAGGCGACTGTTTCCGCTGCCCCTGATGGACAGCAGCGGTGAGGTGCAGCAGTGGAACCTGCTGGCCCGGTGGCAGGCGCGCCTGATCGAGCTGCCGCCGCTGAGCACGGGCACCTGCGCTGCCGACTGCATCAAGAACGATTTGTCTCGCAAAGCAGCCTGGATCTCGCTGCGCGAATCCATGAAGGCCAACGCCCAGCGGGCCGTGATCTACAGCTCTCGCCACAGCTACAGCCTGCGGGGCCACCAGCGCGGCATCGATGCCGGCAGCATGGCCCACGCCATGGGGCACAGCTTCGAGGTGCACTGCCGCTCCTACCCGTGGGCGAGCACGGCCGGGACCATCGCGGCCTTCGACCGAGGGTCCTGGGCGTTGCGCAGCAGACAGGAGGCGACCGCCTCAGCCTGAGGCGCGGAGAGGACCGGGAATGGCATCTCCCGAAAGGAGATGGGCGGCAGTCCAGTCGCTGCCTGTGCCAGCTGGCAGCAGTAGAGTAGCCACATGGCAACCACCTCGATTGCGGCTCCATCCCGCCTGCAAGATCCGGCCGAGGTCTTGGGCCTCGAGCCGAGCACTCCAGCAGAGCTGCTGGCTGCCGTCCGCGCTGGACTTCCCTTCGCGGCTCTGGAGGCTCTGGCCGCTCAGTTGGACCTGCCCAGCGTCGAGATCGCTGTTCTGCTCGGCATCCCGGCTCGAACCTTTGCGCGACGTCGCAAGACCGATCAGCTCACGCCACAGGAGTCCGATCGGCTGTTCCGGCTGGCCCGCACCGTTGCTCAGGCCGTCGAGGTCTTGGGAGCCCTGGCGAAGGCTCGGCTGTGGCTACTGGCTCCCAATCGGGCCCTGGGTGGTGAGGTGCCCTTGCAGATGCTGGATAGCGACATCGGCGCCCGCCAGGTTGAGGAGATTCTGATGCGTCTCAGCTACGGCATGTTCAGCTGATGCTTCTGTGGCGCATCGCCCGGGAACCGCATGTCGACACCACGCTTGAAGATGTTGGCGGGCTGATGGTTTCGGGGCGCTGGCATCGCCGCGGGCATCCGATCCTCTACGCCTCCTCTACCGCCGCGCTGGCAGCTCTGGAAGTGTTGGTGCACGTGGATCCCCTCCAGGCGCCAGATGATCTGCGCCTGCTTGGGCTGGACCTGCCGGACGATCTGAACATCGAGGTCCTTGATCCAGCGGGGCTGCCGGATGACTGGAGCCGAGTGCCGGCACCGGAAAGCACGCAGGCCATCGGCACGGACTGGCTATTGCGGAAATCCAGCGTCGGCCTGCGCGTGCCTTCAACAGTGGTGCCGGTCGAAAGCAATGTCCTGCTCAATCCACGCCATCCAGAGATGAACAGGGTGCGGATCCTCAGGAACGAACCCTTCCGTTTCGATTCCCGGCTGCTCTGAGCGGTCAGCAGTGGCGGGGGCTCCGTGGGCCAGCGGGTTGAGCAGGAGTTGCCGTGTGTGGCAGCAGACACCGCCGCAGGGCTCCGCTGCGCTTGGCAGAAGCGCTCCTCACGGCCGACGACGACCGGAGCCCTGCGGCGGTTGCTCAGCCCCAGGGAACGTCCAGGAACTCGACGAGCAGGACGCCCCGGTGGGTTCCGTGGATGGTCACCAGGCCCGCCCTGGCGGCCTGCTCCATGCCGGGGCGCTCGCGCTGCACCTGCTCCGCTGTAGCCAGCACCCGCACCCAGCCGCCGGTCATGAAGTCCTCGTGGCCCGTCTCGAAGGCCTGCAGCCGCCGATGCCGGCTGCTGCTGCGCTCGTAGTAGAGGCCGCCGCCGGTGGGATCTGTTCCCTCGGCCCAGACCTGATCGACCATGAGCTTGCCGATCGCCAACGGATCCTTGGCTGCAGCGTCAATGGCGTCGCCATCCAGCACCAACGGATTGCCAGGGTCATCGCGGTTGTCGGAGACGATCAGACGGGATGCCATGAATCGCAGTTTGGCCCCACCAGACAGGTTCAAGCCGAACGGTGCAAGAGATGCAAGAGAACGCCGTTGAACGGAAGGGCTTCCTCCACCGCGAGGCCTCTGGAGGCTGGCCGGGGAACCTCTTACACAGGAAATGCGGGACCTGGAGGAGCTGCTGCGGGAGGGTTTCTCTTGCAGGCCCCTTGGCCAATCCCTGAGAAATCAATCGGGGCGACAGGATTCGAACCTGCGACCTAGTGCTCCCAAAGCACCCGCGCTACCAAGCTGCGCCACGCCCCGCCGATGAAGACTCTAGCCGTGAGGGGGCCTACTCCCGGAAGACGGCGAAGGCGGCGAGGAGACCGGCGAGGAAGCCGGCCATGTGGCCGATCCAGCTGACGCCTGGGGGGCTGAGGAAGGGGAGCAGGGTGGGAAGCAGGCCGCCGTAGGTGAAGAGGGAGCCGATCGAGAGCAGCAGGGAGAGGGGGCGCTTCTCCAGCCAGCCGATCAGGAGCAGGTAGCCGAGCAGGCCGTAGTTGACGCCGGAGAGGCCGTGGCTGGCGGCGGGCCAGAACAACCAGACGGGGACCTCCAGGGCCAGCACCGCCAGCCAGACCGCCAGGTAGTCGCGGCGGCCGCGCAGCAGCACCAGCCAGGAGAGGGGCAGGAACCAGAGGGTGTTGCTGATCAGATGGCCGAAGCCGGCGTGGCTGAACGGTGCGGTGAGCAGGCCCCAGAACGGGCCGCCGTGCACCATTGGCAGATTCCAGCGTCCGGCGAACAGCAGCTGGTCGATGCACTCCTGCCCCCAGGCCAAGGCGAGGGGGATCAGGGGCAGCAGGGCGGTGCTGCCGAAGGTGGCGAGGCCGGATCGGGAACGACGGTGGCGCGCCACGGCCATGGCAATGGGGGCTGGGGATCGCCGGATTGTGGCGGCGGCATTCAGGCGTTGTTGGCGGCGGTTTCCCGATCGCGGTGGATCGAGACCAGGGCCGGGGCGAACAGAAACACCGCCTCCCCCAGGCGCTCCGACTGGCCATCCATGGCGAACACGCCACCGGAGACGAAATCAATGGTGCGCTGCGCCTCTTGGGGATCCATGCCACCGAGATGGAGCACCACCGTGCGCTGCTGCTGCACCGCCAACACGGCCTCGGAGCCCTGGTCGAAGCGGGTGGGGGAGAGCACCACGACCTCGGGGAAGCGGCTGCCGTTCAGGGGTTGCATGGCACCGATGGGCGGGGACCCAATGGTCCTGGGGCCAGATTGGCGCAGCCGGAGCCGACAGCCAACCCCAACGGATCAGACCCCGGGCGAGACAGGGCCCCGTAGCCGATCTCGGGTTAGTGTTGGAATCAACACAGGAGGTCCCCTTGGAAGGCTTCAGCGCTGTGCACCGGCCGAATGATGCCGGCCTCGACCTCTCGGCGACCTTGGTCCAGGCCCTGGAGATGGACCTGGGCCAGGATGGCGGAGCTTCCAGCGGCGCGACCAGCGCTGCGGCGGTGTTCCGGCCCCTCTGCCAGGCCGGCATCGATTCGCCGGAAAGCACCAGCCTGAAGTGGGGTGCCGACGGCGAGCTCACCGCCCAGGACCTGCACCACGTCCTGGCCCGCCTGCTCGCCTGCGATCAGGAGGCGATCGGAATGATCGACGCTGAACAGACCTGATCGGAAGCTGCGCTCTGGGCGCGTCGTTCAGGGCCATCGGCCGCGGCGGGGGCGAGGCGGTCTGGCCCAATGGTGCGCGGCGCAGCGGGCTGTTGCGCGATCCTGGCCACAGTTCACCGCCGCTGTCGGGTGTTTCAGCCGGCTTCCGCCCGCGCAACCGCCGACCCCTCTGATCAGTGCGAAATGATCCAGGGGGGCCAGCTCAGCCTGAGGCTCTGGCGCGGTTGGCTCGCGACCGAGGCGTGCCTGGAGCTGCGGGAGCAGCTGCTCGCTTCGGTCTCCTGGGAGCAGCCGCAGGTGCGGGTCTACGGGCGCCTCCATCGGGTACCTCGGCTGGTGGCCTGGTATGGCGATCCGGGCTGCACCTACCGCTACAGCGGCCTGCTCCACCAGCCCCGGCCCTGGACGCCGCCCCTGGCGGCGCTGCGCCAGCGGTTGCGCCAGCGGTGCGGGCTCGACTTCAACAGCCTGCTGCTCAACCGCTACCGCGACGGCTCCGACCGCATGGGCTGGCATGCCGACGATGAGCCCGAACTGGAACCGGAACACCCGATCGCCTCCCTCAGCCTCGGAGCCAGCCGCACCCTGCGCTTTCGGCCACGCCCCCGGCCCATTCCCCAGGGGCAGCCTGTGGCGCTGGCGGCCCCCTTCGGCCTGGAGCTGGCCGATGGCGATCTGCTGCTGATGGACGCCCCGACCCAGGCGCATTGGCAGCACGGACTTCCGGCGCGGCTGCGGCTGCGGCAGGAACGCCTCAACCTCACCTTCCGCCGGATCCGGCGCCCCTGAGCCGCAATCCCTAGGGCAGCAGGGCCACGGCGTCGATCTCGACCCGCGCACCCTTCGGCAGGGCCGCCACCTGCACGCAGGCCCGGGCCGGGGCCACACCGCCGGAGAAGACCTCGGCGTAGAGGGCATTGACGCGGGCGAAATCGGCCAGATCGGTGAGGTACACGGTGGTGCGCAGCACCTGGGCCGGCCCGATGCCGGCGGCCGCCAGCACCGCCTTGAGGTTGGCCAGCACCTGGCGGGTCTCCGCCTCCACATCACCGTCGCCCACCAGGACACCGCTGTGGGGATCGAGGGCGATCTGGCCGGAGCACCAGAGCAGACCAGCGGCGGCGACCGCCTGGTTGTAGGGGCCGACCGGAGCGGGGGCGGCCTCGGTCTGGATCGCCTGCTGCATGGTCTGCGGTCGGTCGCGAGAATGGGATGCAGCGTATGGCGCCATCCGATCACCTTCGCCGACCCCCCCGATCACCCCCTGGATCACCCCACCGATCGCCCCCTGGATCGAAGCCCGGGTGGCGCCGCCACCGTGCCCTCCGCCGCGGGCCTGCAGTCGCGGCCGGATCCCAGCGCCCGGGTGGCGCTGCGCCAGATCTGGCATCGCTTCGCTGGCGCCACCGCCTGGACGTTGCAGGGTCTGGATCTGGAGCTGGGACCCGGTGAACTGGTGGGTCTGCTCGGGCCCTCAGGCTGCGGCAAGACCACCCTGCTGCGACTGATCGCAGGCTTCGAGAACCCGGATCACGGCGACATCGAGCTCGATGGCCGGACCGTGGCCAGGCCCGGTCGCGTCCTGCCACCGGAACGCCGCGGGGTGGGAATGGTGTTTCAGGACTACGCCCTGTTCCCCCACCTCGACGCCTGGGCGAACACCTGTTTCGGCCTGCGAACCGACGGTCTCCAGCCCGGAGGCCCCCGTCCGGGCGGACCACGGTCCAGGGGCGCCCTGGCCGAAGAGCAGCGCGACCGGGCGGCCTGGCTGCTGGAGCTGCTCGGCCTGGGCGGGCTGGAGCACCGCTATCCCCATGAACTCTCCGGCGGCCAGCGGCAGCGGCTTGCCCTGGCCCGCGCCCTGGCGCCGGGACCGGCGGTGGTGCTGCTCGATGAACCCTTTTCCAACCTTGATGTGGAGGTGCGGCTGCGGCTGCGCAGTGAGCTGCCTGAGGTTCTGGCCCGTTGCGGCACCAGCGCCCTGCTGGTGACACACGACCCGGAGGAAGCGCTGGCGATCTGCGATCGCGTCGCCGTGCTCCACCAGGGGGTGCTGCAGCAGTGCGCCACCCCCCTGGAGCTGGTGCAACGGCCCGCCACCGCCTTCGTGGCTCGGTTCGTGCTGGGGGCCCTGCCCCTGCCGGCCCGTTGGCAGGGGGACCGGATCGAAACCGCCCTCGGCTGGCTCGAACCCACTGCCGCCGCGGCGACGCAGCGTGCGGCGACGGCACCTGCAGCCGGGCAGCCCCCTGCAGAGGAGCGCAGCGGTGGGGCCGAGCTGGAGGTGCTCCTGCGTCCCACCGATCTCAGCTTCGCCCCCAGAGGGGAGCCCCGGGCGGATGGCGGCGACGACGACGTGGAGGTGATCGGCCGGGAGTTTCTGGGACGCGACTGGCTGTATCTGGTTCAGCATCGGCTCGGCAGGCTGCGCGTGCGCCAACCGCTCAGCGTCCAGCTGGCGCGGGGGGAGAGGCGGCGGCTGCGGCTGGCCGGCGATGGCGAACCCCTCCTCTATCCAGCCGCCCTGCCTCTCCGGCCCTGCGCCCCCGGCGCCACGCGGCCGGGCCGGGGATGACGTCCGCCGCCCCGAACCATGGCGGAGGCAACCCCGGATCGGCGCCGGCCCTGGCGGATCGGATCCGGCAGATCAGCGGCTGCGCGATGGCCCTGGTGGCCCTGGCTGATGGCCGCGGCGACTGGAGCTGGAGTCTGCGGGGCCAGGATCCGAAGGCAGACGAGGGGAGTGTGTGCTCGCGACCCGCAGGTCATGGGGCGGCTGGCCTGGCCCTGCAGACCCTGCTCCATCGCCGCCCCTGGCTCGTGGACGACGCCCTCGAGGATCCCCTGTTCGGGCTCCATCCCGCCGTCATCGGCAGCCCCTGGGTGCGGCGCCTGGCGGGCATCCCGATCCTGGCCGGCGATGGGAGAGTGCTGGGCTGCCTCTGCGCCATCGACTTCGACCCCCAGCCCTTCAGGCCAAGGGTGATCGCGGCCCTGGAGGCCATGGCCACCACCCTGGCCCAGTCCCTGGAGCGCCAGGAGCTGGGGCTGCAGCTGCGCCGGATGCGGCGCAGCCCTGCGGGCAGCAGCGGCGATGCCGTCGCCCCGCCAGCGACGGAGCCCGGGGGCCCCTGGCCGCTGCGGCGCGAGGTCTGCCTGCAAGGTCTCAAGGCCCTGTTCCGGGTGGGGGCCGCCGAGGGCATCGCCCTGCTGCGGCTGGAATGCCTGGCTGTGGAGGGTTATGTGGCCGCCATGGGCGTGGAGGGCCTGGCGGTGGTGATGGATGCGGTGGCGGAGGGGATCCGCTCGGTGCTGCCGCCGGAAGCCAGCTTCTGCCGCTTTGCAGAGGAGGAATTCCTGCTGCTGGTGCCCCAGGTGCTGGACCTCACCAGCCTCCGTTCCCTGGCGGCACGGTTGGTGGCGGAGGTGTCGGCTGCCCCTTACCGGATCGGCGCTGACACCCTCACCGTGGCGGTGGCGGTGGGGGCCTCCCTACTGGACGGCAGCCAGCCCAGCCTCGGCTCGGCCCTCTCCGAGGTGGGTGTGGCGCGCCGCCTGGCCGCCGCCAGCCCCGGGGGGGGATTCCGCCTGGTCGATGCCGGCCTGCGGCGCAAGGTTCGGGACGACTTCAGCCGCCAGAGCCGCTTCCGCGAGGGTCTCAACCGCGGCGCCCTGCTGCCCCACTTCCAACCGATCGTCGATCTGGTCAGCGGCCGCACCCGGGGCTTCGAGGCCCTGGCCCGCTGGCGCACCCCCGAAGGTGAGGTGGAGGGTCCGGGCGAATACCTGGCGGTGGCCCAGCAACTCGGCCTCAATGGCGAACTCGATCTGGCGGTGATCCGGCAGGTGCTCGACAGCCTGCCAGCCTTGGCCGCCGCCGCCACGGCCGGCGGGATCAGCACGGCGACCGGCGAGGAGGCCCTGCTGATGAGCGTGAACATCTCGGCCCAGCTGCTGGAACGGGAGGAGCTCTGCGAGCAGTTGCTGACGATGCTCGCGGCCGCTCCTGCTCCGCAGGGCTGGCGGCTGCAGGTGGAAATACTGGAGGAATCGATGCAGCTCAGCGATCACCGCCTCGACGATGTGCTCAGCCGGCTGGCGGCGTTGCGGGTGGGGGTGGCGATCGATGACTTCGGCACCGGCTACTCCTCCCTAGCCCGGCTCCACACCTTGTCGATCCAGGCGTTCAAGATCGATCGCAGTTTCGTGGAGCGCATCAACGACCAGATCGCCCCCAGCAATCAGCTGCTGCGCACGATGAACACCCTGGCCATCGATCTCGGCCTGGCCGCCACCGCTGAGGGAGTGGGCAGCTCGCAACAGTGCGAATGGCTGCGCCGCACCGGTTTCGTCAGCGCCCAGGGATTCCACTTCTCCAAGCCCCTCAGCCTCGATCAGGCCCTCGACCATCTGCGCCAGCCGGCCATCCCGCCCCCGGGAGATGTCGCGATGGCCCCTGTCGCGCCCTTGCCACCACCCCGGCCCCGCGGCTTCTGGCGCCGCCTGGGCCTACCCCTGCCCTGAAAGCAGAACGCCTCAGCTCGGACACCCCCCGCCATCGGTGCGCGGCGCCGCCCCAACCTGGTGCTGCGCCCTACCAACAATTGCGGCTCTGCCGCAGGCGGCCCAGCTCCTCGCCATCAGCGGCCCGCACGAACAGGTTGGTGGCCCGCTCCAGGGCGATGCTGCTGGGGATGGTGGGCACCCCCTCAGCCCGCAGCCGCCGCACATCCGCCAGCCTGGCGGCAATCGGCCCATCCTCCGGGCGCTCGCCGATCGCCCAGGTCAGGTTGGTGAGGGTGTATTCGTGGGCGCACCACACCCGCGTGGCTGCCGGTAACGCCGCCAGCCGGGCCAGCGAGGCCTGCATCTGGGCTGGTGTGCCCTCAAACAGCCGGCCGCAGCCGCCGGCGAAGAGGGTGTCGCCGCAGAACAGATCCGGCGCAGGCGAGTCCGTGTCAGGGTCGGGTTGCAGAAGGAAGGCGATGTGGTGGGCGGTGTGTCCGGGCACCGCCAACACCTCCAGGGATTGGCCGAGCAAGTTGAGACGATCCCCGTCCGCCACGCCCACGGTCTGGTGGGGGATGCGGGCCCGGTCGGCGGCGGCGGCGATCACCGCCGCACGGGGCCAGCGCTCCAGCAGCTCCGCTGCGCCGCCGATGTGGTCGCTGTGGTGGTGGGTGTGGAGGATCGCCACCAACTCCAGACCGCGCGCCTCCAGCCAGGCGATCACTGGCCCAGCCACCGCCGGATCCACCACCACCGCCGCTCCGGGGCCGTCGCCGTGGATCACGAACACATAGTTGTCGCGCAGCACCGGGATCAGGCTGACCGTGAGCCGCGGGGCGGGGGTGCCGGGGGTGGAGGTTGTCATGGTGCAAGTCTGGCGCCATCGCCCAGGGAGGCGTTCAGGCTCGAACAAGCGCTTCGGGAACCACACCCCAGCCACGCCAGTTCTCCACGCCCTGCGGGCAGTCGCGGCCCCAGGTGCCCCTGATCCTGCAGGCCAGCCCCCGATTGCCACCAGCTCGCCGGCCCAGGCCCGGCACCACCGCGGGCTGTCCGCGTCCCAAGCCCCCAGGCCATGCCCCCCGATTCGGCCCCAGCGGCTCGGTCGTTAAAGTCCCGGAGGCGGCACCGTTCCATGATCCCCGCTGCTGAGCAGCCCATGAGCACCACCGCCCCTCCCCTCACCGTGGCCCTGGCCAAGGGGGCGCTGCTGGACGACTCGGTGGCCCGCTTTGCCGCCGCCGGCCTCGATTTCAGCGCCATCCTCGATCCGGCCAACCGCCAGCTGATGGTCCCCAGCGCCTGCGGCGGAGCTCGCGCCCTGCTGGTGCGCAACGCCGATGTGCCCGTTTATGTGGCCTACGGCCAGGCCCAGCTCGGGGTGGTGGGTTTCGATGTGCTGCAGGAGCACCAGCTGCCGGTGGCCCAGCTGGTGGATCTCGGCTTTGGCGGCTGCCGGATGAGCGTGGCGGTTAAGGCCAGCAGCCCCTACCGCCGGGCCGCCGACCTTCCCGCCCACTGCCGCGTCGCCAGCAAGTTCACCCGCTGCGCTGAGCGCCATTTCGCCAGCCTCGATCTGCCGGTGGAGGTGATCCACCTGGCCGGCTCGGTGGAGCTGGGCCCGATCACCGGCATGAGCGAGGCGATCGTCGATCTGGTGGCCAGCGGCCGCACCCTGAGAGAGAACGGCCTGATCGCCATCGAAGACCTGTTCCACAGCACCGCCCGCCTGGTCGGCCATCCCCTCGCCCTGCGGCTCGATGACGGCCGGCTGCAGGGGATTGTGGAGCGGATCCGCGCCATCTCCCGCGTCCACAGCCGCGCCCCTGAGGCCGCCTGATGGCCTCCCTCGATCTGCAGCGGCTGCGGCGCCTGCTCCCCTATCTGGGTCGCGACCGGCGACGGCTGCTCCTGTCCCTGCTGCTGCTCATCCCCCTGGCCCTGGCCGGGGCGATCCAGCCGCTGCTGGTGGGTCAGGCGATCGCCGTGCTGCGCCGCGAGACCCGCCTGCCCCTGCTGGCCGACCTGCCCGTGCCCGCCGCCCTGCAGCTGCTGGTGGGACTGCTCCTGGTGGCGGTGCTGCTGCGCCTCGGCCTGCAGGGCACCCAGAGCTACAACGTGCAGGTGGTGGGCCAACGCCTCACCGCCCGGATCCGGGCCGATCTGTTCCGCCACGCCCTGGCCCTGTCGCTGCGCTTCCACGACCGCACCGCCGTGGGCAAGCTGCTGACCCGCCTCACCAGCGATGTCGACGCCCTGGCCGAGGTGTTCGGCAGTGGTGCGGTCGGTGTCCTGGCCGACCTGGTCAGCCTGGCCGTGATCGCGATCACGATGCTGCTGATCGAGTGGCGCCTCGGGCTGCTGCTGCTGCTCCTGCAGATCCCGGTGGCCGGGGTGATCCTCTGGCTGCAGGGCCGCTACCGCCGGGCCAACTACCGGGTGCGGGAGGAGCTGGGCCAGCTCAACGCCGACCTCCAGGAAAACCTGCAGGGGCTGGAGGTGGTGCAGATGTTCCGGCGCGAGGCGGTCAACAGCTCCCGCTTCGCCGCCACCACCGCCCAGTACCGCCGCGCCGTGACCGGCACCATCCTCTACGACAGTGCCATTTCCGCCTGGATCGAATGGGTGGCCCTGGCGGCGGTGGCGGTGGTGCTCGGCCTCGGTGGCGTCATGGTCGACGGCGGGGCCATGGGTCTGGGCACCCTCACCACCTTCATCCTTTTCTCGCAGCGCCTGTTCGACCCCCTGCGCCAGCTGGCGGAGCGCTTCACCCAGATCCAGGGTGGCCTGACGGCGGTGGAGCGGATCGGCGAGCTGCTCGAACAACCGATCGAGATCGCCGACCTGCCCGAGGAGCGCATTGGCGCAGCAGCCCGGGTTTCGATCGGCGCCGGCCTCGGCCCCGGCGAGGTGGTGTTCGAGGGAGTGAGCTTCGCGTACCGCCCCGATGAACCGATCCTCACCGACCTGTCGTTCCGGATCGCGCCCGGCGAACACGTGGCGATCGTCGGACCCACCGGCTCCGGCAAGACCACGATCATCCGCCTGCTCTGCCGCCTCTACGAACCCCAGAGCGGTCGCATCCTGCTCGATGGCATCGACATCCGCGAACTGCCCCAGACCCTGCTGCGCCGCCGCCTCGGGGTGGTGCTGCAGGACACCTTCCTGTTCAGCGGCAGCGTGGCTGACAACCTGCGCCTCGATGCCGAGCTCAGCGACACCCAGCTGCGCAAGCTCTGCCGCGACCTCGGCCTCGACCCCCTGCTGGGGCGTCTGGAGAACGGGCTGGCCACCGAGCTGCGCGAACGGGGGGCCAACCTGTCGTCGGGCGAGCGACAACTGCTGGCGGTGGCGCGGGTGGCGATCCGCGATCCGGCCGTGCTGGTGATGGATGAGGCCACCGCCTTCCTCGATCCTTCCACCGAGGCGACCCTGCAGAGCGACCTCGAAGCCCTGCTGCAGGACCGCACCGCCATCGTGATCGCCCATCGCCTGGCGACGGTGGAGGCCTCCGATCGGATCCTGGTGCTGCGGCGAGGGCGGCTGGTGGAGCAGGGCACCCACCGGGAACTGCGGGCCGCCGGGGGCCTCTACGCCCAGCTGGCGGACCTCCAGGAAAAGGGGCTGGCCAGCCTCTGAGCAGCGCTGGGCCCACTCCCAGGCCCCCAACTCCCTCAGCCCAGGATCCCCTCCTCCCGCAGCCAGGTTTCGATCAGGTTGGCCAGGCGGCCGCCCATCGTCCGCATCGGCAGGTGGCCCGCCCCCTCCAGCAGGGCGAAGCGATGCAGGGAGCAATAGCCCGCCAGGTGGCGCACGTAGCGGGGCTCCATCACCGTGTCGCGGCTACCGGCGATCCAGAGGCTCGGCACCGTCAGCGCCGCCGCCAGCCGCGGCAGGCCCGCCACCGCCCCGCGGTTGGTGCTGCTGGCCAGCAGCCCCCGGGCAGCCCGCAGCTCCGCCACCAGGGGCGCCCGCCACGCTGCCAGGGCCGGCACGCTGGCCAGCCAAGCGGGGCGCAGGGCCAAAAAGGCCGCCCCCCCCTGCCGCACCCGGGCGAAGGCCCGCGGCTGATACACCCCCCCGCCCGCCGCCACCTGCACCACCCCCCGCAGCTGGTCGCCGAGCAGGGGGGCCGCATGCAGCGCCACGCTGCCCCCGAGCGAGTGGCCCAGCAGCACCACCGGCCGGCCAGCGGCCTGGCGGCGCACCGCGGCGGCCAGCCAGCGGCCGTAGCCGGGCAGGCTGGGTTGGAGGCCCCGGGGCCGGGTCGCCGCGCCGAAGCCGGGCAGATCGGGACTCCAAACCTCGAGTCGGTCGGCGAGCTGGCGTTCCAGCGGCTGCCAGAGACGGCTGGAGAGCAACCAGCCGTGGACGGCCACCACCAGCAGCGGCCCGCTGGCTGGGGACACCAGATCGGCCGCAGCTGGCTCCAGATCCGGATGGTGCTGCCCCCCATCCGCTGACACGCCCGGCTCGGCGCGCCTGCGTTCATGGGCCCTGCGCTCGGGGTGGTTCTGATCTGGTGCCCTCCGATCGGCGCTCGAGCGAAGCGCCGCCCCAGGCTCCGCGGCCCGCTCCCAATCGGCACGGTCCACCGGGGCTTCCGCCGGGGCTGGCGCAGCGCGGTTCAGCGCCCCATCAGCCCTGGCGGCGGCCTCCAGCCCCGATCCCGCCTTCCCTGGCTCGCCCACAACCCAGCGCAGTGGCCTCCACCCTGCCCGAGAACGCTGATGCTCCGCCAGGATCGTCAGACTGCGTTGCCCGCCGTGTGCCGGACCTGGTGCCCGATCCCAGCCCCGACCTGCTGCTGAGCCTCTATGGGCAGCGCCATCAGCTCTGCCCGACCCCCAATCCCCAGTTGCACCTGGTGCTCAGCTTCGACCGCACGATCGACCTGATCGAGCTCGAGCAACTCTGCGATGCGGTGGGCTGGAGCCGACGCCCCCTGCGGCGGGTGCGCAAAGCCCTGGAGAACAGCCTGCTCTGCGTGGGCCTCTGGCGCCACGATGCCCGCCTGCCGCGGCTGGTGGGCTTCGCCCGCTGCACCGGCGATGGCGTCGTTGATGCCACCGTCTGGGATGTGGCGGTCCACCCCCTCTACCAGGGAGCTGGGCTGGGCAAAACACTGATGGGCTTCGTGATCGACGAGCTGGAGCGCATGGGCGTCGATCGGGTCAGCCTGTTCGCCGACCCCCATGTGGTGGGGTTCTACGAGGCCCAGGGGTGGGAGCTGGAGCCCCTGCGACGCCGCTGCGCCTTCTGGTATGCGCCCTAGCAGGGCCGGCTGGACCTGCCGCCCATCGTCAATAGCGAGCGGCCAGGGTGGCGGCATCCACGCCACGCCGCCAGGCCCTCCGCAGCCGAGCATTGGCCAGGGCCGTGCCGACCACCCCCAACCGCCGCCAGCGCCGGCCGTTGACCCGCAGGCTGGCAGGCAGCACCCCGATCGCCTGGTGGCGCCGCAGCCGCAGCACCAGCTCCAGGTCTTCCATCAGCGGGATCGGGGCGATGCCACCGGCGGCCGCCAGGGCCGAACGGCTGATCAGAAGGCCCTGATCGCCATAGGGCAGGCTGCGCCAGCGGCTGCGCAGCGCCACCAGGGCCTCCACCAGGCGCAGTCCTAGTCCTCGACCATCGATCGCCAACCGGAAGGCCCAGGGGCGCCCCTGCCCCGCCGCCATCGCCGCCGCCACCACAGCCCCCCAGTCGGAGGGCAGACGCACATCGGCATGGAGCAACAGTAGCCAGGGGGCCTCGCTGGCGGCCACCCCCAGGGCCAGCTGCAGGCCGCGACCCGCAGGCGAGGGGATCACCCGGGCGCCACCAAGCCTGGCCAGGCGAGCCGTGCCATCACGGCTGCCGCCATCCACCACCAGCAGCTCCCGCGCCGGCACAGGGCCGCGGGCCAGATCGGCCAGCAGGGCCGGCAGAGCGGCCGCCTCGTCCCTGGCCACGATCACCACGCTCAGCAGGGGCCCTGGCCTCTGGAGCTTCTCCCCGTCCGCCGCTGACGCGCTGACCCTGGCGAGCCTGATCGGGGGGAACGGGCGCAAACGGCGGTCGGGATCCGCCGGGTCCCACCGGCGGGCGGTGGAGCGGGGCTCAGCGCTCATCGCCAGCGGTCCAGATCGGCCGGCCGGTCGAGGTCGGCCCGTGGCGCCAGCAGGGTGACCGCCAGCCCCTCCCGGTCGGCAGCCCGCAGGGTCTGCTCGCCCACCAGGGCGCTGCCCCAGGCAATCGGCCGATCAGCCCCGGCGAACAGCCAGGGGGCCGGGCCAGCGACGCCCGCCCCCGAACGCCTCCCAGATCGCGCCCCTGACCACGACCCGGACCCGGACCCGGACCTGGCCGCCGCCGCCGCCGCCGCCACCAGATTCAGGCCGAGCAGCCAGTAGCCCCCATCAACCGCCGGGCCCAACACCAGCGGCGCGCCAGCCTCCAGTGCCGCGAAGGCAGCCAGCAGATCGGCCGCCTCCAGCTCGGGCAGGTCACTGCCGATCAGCACCAGCTGGGCGATGCCCTCCCGCCGGGCCCGCACCACCTGGCGCCGCAAGCGCAGCCCCAGGGAGCCCCGGCCCTGATCCACCACCCGCGCCACGCCGAGAGCAGCGCCCCAACGGGCCAGGCCGCCCGGACCGAGTCCGGTCCCGGCCAGGAGCAGCTCGATGCCGGAGCCACAGGCCTGGCGGGCCGTCGCCACGCCATGGACGGTGAGCCGGCGCTGGACCGCCGCCGCCCGCCGCGGGCCCATCTCGCCAGCCAGACGACGCTTGCAGCGCCCCGGTGCCGGCCAGCGGGCCATGAGCACCAGCCGTCGCCCCGCTGACCCCGGCCGGCGGTTCAACGCTCTCGGGGCAGTTCGGCGGGGCGCAGCGTCAGCTCCAGGCGCTGCTCGCCGCGCCGCACCAACAGGCTGAGGGGGTCGCCCACCCGTCCCCGGTCGACGGCGAGCTGGACCTCCGAGGGGTTGGAGACACCGGCACCCGACACCTTCTCGATCAGGTCGCAGGCCTTCAGACCGCCCTTGGCCGCCGGACTTCCCTCCAGCACCTCCACCACGACCACCCCATTCACTTCCGGCAGCTGACAGGTGTCGGTGGCGCCGTTGATCTCCCGCGCCAGCTGGGGTGTGAGCGCCTGGAGGCGGACGCCGATGTAGGGATGGCTGGCGTAGCCACGATCGAGGATCTGGGCAGCGATCTGACGGGCGGTGTTGATCGGGATCGCGAAGCTCAGGCCAGCCCCTGGGGCCTGGCGGATGGCGGTATTGATGCCGATCACCTCGCCGCGGTCGTTGATCAGGGGGCCGCCACTGTTTCCAGGATTAACGGCCGCATCAGTCTGGAGATAAGGCACCCGCTGTCCCTCGCCGAGGGCGTTGGTGCGCTGAATGGCGCTGATGATGCCGGCCGTGACGGTGTTGTCGAGACCGAGGGGATTACCGATCGCGATCGCCCACTCACCAGGACGCACCTTGCTGGAATCGCCCAGCGGCGCCACCGGCAGACGGGAGGCCACCACCTTCACCACCGCCACATCGGTGAGGGGATCGCCGCCGAGCACCTTGCCACTGAAGCTGCGGCCATCGGGCAGGGTCACCCGCACCTCGCTGGAGCCCTCGACCACATGGGCGTTGGTCAGCACCACCCCATCGGAGCGGGTGATGAAGCCCGATCCCTGGCCCTGCTGCTGCTGGATCGACGGCCCGGTTCCGAACATGCCCCCCAGCGGATTGACCATCCGCTTGAGGGTGTCGATCCGCACCACCGCAGGTCCCACCTTCTCGACCGACTGCACGATCACGTTGCCGGCAGGCTTGAACGGCACCGGCTGGGGGGCATCGCTGATGCGAGCCTTCTCCGCCGGAGGGGTGCTTCCCGGGGGCCTGAGGGTGAAGCTGCATCCGCTCGTCAGCAGCAGGGGAAGGGAGAGGCTGCCAATCCAGGCAAGCGCCCGCGGGGCCATCGTGGGGAGGGGGTTGGCGGTGTGGGGTCTCATTAAAGACCGTGCGGAGCCCAGACGCTGCCTATGATCACGAGCCACGGGCGAGGGATAAGGGTGCAGCCAGGGGCAGACCCTCAGGGTCGGGATGGGGAGGAGCTCTGGCAGCAGGTGCAGCAGGCCCTGCAGCCCAACCTCAGCAAGCCCACCTTCGAGACCTGGATCCGCCCGGCTCGGTTTCTCGCCTTCACCGACGGCACCCTGCGGCTGGAAGCGCCGAATGCCTTCACCTGCGGCTGGCTGCGCAAGAACTACCAAAGCCAGATCGCCACGGTCGCCAGCGCCCTGGTCGGGCGCAACGTGGCGGTGGAAGTGGTGGCGGCCGCCGGTGGCGGCAGCGAACCGGCGCTCAGTGACTCCGACCAGGCCCCCGCCAGCACTGATCTGCGCACGGCAGGCTCCCCATGGAGTGCGGCGCCCCAGGCGCGCGACGGGAACGCCTCCGACCCGGAACAGGTTCCACCCCCTGGACGCACCGGTCCAAGCGGTCCGCTACCGGCCGGCCTCAATCCCCGCTACAGCTTCAGCCGTTTCGTGGTCGGCCCCAACAGCCGCATGGCCCACGCCGCCGCCCTGGCGGTGGCCGAGGCACCGGGGAGGGAGTTCAACCCGCTATTCATCTGTGGCGGCGTCGGTCTGGGCAAAACGCACCTGATGCAGGCGGTGGGCCACTACCGGCTGGAGATCGATCCACAGGCGCGGGTGTTCTATGTGAGCACCGAAACCTTCACCAATGACTTGATCCAGGCGATCCGTAAAGATGGCATGCAGGCCTTCCGCGATCGCTACCGCGCCGCCGACCTGATCCTCGTGGACGACATCCAATTCATCGAAGGCAAGGAATACACGCAGGAGGAGTTCTTCCATACCTTCAATGCCCTGCATGAGGCCGGGCGCCAGATCGTGATCGCCTCGGATCGCCCCCCCAGCCAAATCCCCCGGCTGCAGGAGCGGCTGATCTCACGCTTCTCGATGGGACTGATTGCCGACATCCAGGTCCCGGACCTGGAGACGCGCATGGCGATCCTGCAAAAAAAGGCTGAAACCGAGGAGATGAGCCTGCCGCGGGAACTGATCCAGTACATCGCAGGCCGCTTCACCTCCAACATCCGTGAGCTGGAGGGGGCCCTCACCCGCGCCGTTGCCTTTGCGTCAATCACCGGTCTGCCGATGACGGTCGAATCGGTGGCACCGATGCTCGATCCGGTTGGGCACGATGTGGAAGTCACCCCCAAACAGGTGCTGGAAAAAGTGTCGGAGGTGTTCGGAGTGCCGATTGAGGAGATGAAGAGCCCCAGCCGCCGGCGCAATGTCAGCCAGGCCCGCCAGGTGGGGATGTTTCTGATGCGCCAGAGCACCGGCCTGTCGCTGCCTCGAATCGGCGAGGCCTTCGGTGGCAAGGACCACTCGACAGTGATGTACGCGATCGAACAGGTGGAGAAAAAGCTCAGCTCCGATCCAATCACGGCCCGCCAGGTTCAGCAGGTTCGTGATCTGTTGCAGATCGACTCGAGAAAGCGTCGATGACCGATCTCCTGGCCCTCCCTGCGCTCGTGCGGCGCCGACGGGGCTGGCACTTGCAGGATCGGCGCGGATTCGCCTAAGATGTGCTGTAATTCCGAAGGCCATGAAACGCATCCTGTTGGTGATGATGCAGCCTCCGGGAAGCAATGGCGTGCAGGGCCTGATTTTCAACAAGATCCTCCCCTATCTTGAAGCTTATGGATGGGAGTTTCATTTTGCCGGCCCCAGTCCCGAGCTCGCTTCCGTGAAAACGGAGTTCGTTCCCTGTCCGGCGGAACACCTTCACTACACGCCCAACATCTCCTGGTCCCGCCGCTTCTCGGTCCTCAAGAACCGCCAGCCCAAGAAGTCACCCCTCTATCTGCTCTACGGGGTGGGCCAGCTGCTCAGCGCCTGGGTCGAAAAACTGCTCCATCACGATCCCCAGGCCCACCTGCTGCGTGGCCTCACCCAGACAGTGCGCCAGGCCGATCGCCAGTGCAAGTATGACTTGATCGCTGGCAAAAGCCCAGATTTCTTCATCCTCGAAACAGTCGCTCAGATCAGCGAAGGCCTCGGCAAACCCCTGGTGGCCATGGTGGATGATCCCTATGGCAAGCGCGACGGAGCCGAGTTCTACCCTTACGAAGCAGAAAAGCAGAAAAAGATCCTCAGCCAGTCCTGTGGCGCCATTTTCATGTCTCCCCTGACCCGGGATCGTTATGTGCAGGCTGGTCTGGTCAGCGCCAGTAAAGCCTATGCCTTCACCGATAGCTATCCCAACTCCGACTACTACTACCAACCAGGCCGCAGCCGTCTCGCTGCCAGCAGAGCTGGCAATTCAGCCCACCGACCGGATCGCCTCCAGCTGGCCCACTTGGGCATGATTCCTGAATGGCGACCGATCGACACCATACTGGGGGCGATTGAAGCCTTGTCCGAGCCGATCAGCCTTGATGTCTTCGGCTACGTCTATCCCGAGGCCCAGAAGCAGATCGCCGATAGCTCCAAATTGCGTCAGCAGATCCACTGCCATACACCCGTCAGCTACGACGAGTCTCACTTCGTTGCCGAGGATTGCGATCTGCTGCTGGTGGTGATCGGCCCCCGCCATCTCGACAACCAACCCTCGAAATTCTTTGAATATCTGGGCCACAACAAACCCATGCTTGTGCTGGGGCCCCTTGGCAACCCGATTGAAACGATCGTGCACGAGCTAGGCATCGGCCTCTACTGCGACATCCTCAATCAAGCCTCAATCGCCGAAGGCTTGCTGCAACTGGCCCGTCACTACGACCATTACGTCCGCTCTTATCACACGCAGCGGCAGGCCATCGAAACCTACAGCGCCGAACAGGTGGCCAAGCGCTGGTGCCAGTATCTTGATGCCATGCTGCTCCATGCCACGGCGGCTCCGATCCCTCACTGAGGGCATCACCACACCAGGGCCCAATCTTCTCAGCGCTATGGACAGCGCGCGAGAAAAGACTCAGCCCTCAGTCACAGGCTCGCTGCGATCCTGACCTTCGACCACCCCCTGGAAGACCCGGCTGGCGGAAATGTCCTCAGCCTCGATCGTCATCAGATCCAGCTTGCTCAGCCGCGTTGCCATGCTGTTAAACAGGCGATTGGCCTGGCGCATGCGGGCCCGGTCGATGGCATTGCGGATCGAGCGAGCGTTAGCAAAAAAGGGCAAGCGCATGCGGCGATTGATGTAGTCGGCAAAAACCACGGTGGCCTCATCACTGAGACGGTAGTTCTCTACCGCCAGAATCAACTTGGCAATCAACAGCAATTCTTCGGCGGAGTAATCAGGAAAATCGATATGGTTGGCCACACGCGAAGAAAGGCCTGGGTTGGATTGGTAGAAAATATCCATCCGCTCCTTGTAACCAGCAAAGATCACCACCAGATCATCGCGATTATTCTCCATCACCTGCAACAGGATCTCAATCGCCTCGGCCCCATAGTCACGCTCATTTTCGGGCCGGTAGAGATAGTAAGCCTCGTCAATGAACAACACGCCTCCCATCGCCTTCTTCAACATCTCCCGAGTCTTTGGCGCCGTGTGGCCGATGTACTGCCCAACCAGATCATCACGGGTGGCGGTCACCACATGGCCTTTGCGCACATACCCCAGCCCGTGCAGGATCTTGGACATCCGTTCGGCCACCGTGGTCTTGCCGGTTCCAGGCCGACCGGTGAAGGACATGTGCAGGCTCGGTGGTGCCGATTCCAGGCCGATCTCCCGCCGGGCACGGTTGACCACCAGCAGGGCGGCGATCTCACGAATCCTGGCCTTGACCGGCTGGAGGCCAATCAGCTCGCGATCGAGCCGATCCAGGATCTCCTGAATGCCGGCGGTGTCATAAGCACCACGCAGATCGATCGCCGCGATGTCATCCCCGTGGCCTTGCCCAGCCGGGGCCGGATCACCACCAGAGCCGGCCGTCTGAACCACAGGCGGTTGGCCGCCGCTCTCGGGTGAGGGCATGGGATCAGAGGAGGGCATCGATCGCTGCAGCAAAGGCCTGTTCAGGATCACCAACGTCCGCCTCGTCTTCGGGCCGAAGGGTGAGGTTCACGTAGGTGCGGCCGAAGCTGATGTCGGGAAAGCGTCCCTGCTCTTCCGCCAGGGCGTTGAGACGCTCCAGGAAGGTGCGGGTGCTCTCGTAGTCGTCGAACTCGATCCGGCGCTCCAGCCGATCGGGGCGGGGCCGCTGTGTCCAGGGCTGATTCATGCTTTGAACCTAGGCCACCGGCTGAACCGGATCCGCCGTCCGCTGCGGCGAATCCGGTCCCAGCACGGGGGTCAGTCGCTCCAGGGGTCCAGGCAATCGGTGCGAGCCACGCTGAGCCTGGCGGCCCAGGCGTCCGCGTGGGCACGGTTGGCGGCCTGGGCCTGCGGGTCTGCGCTGTCGAGCGGATGGGGGAAGGTGCCGGCGATGGCGGCGTTGGTGACGCAGAACATCGACTTCTGGAAGCTCATACAGATCTTCACCCGCACATCCCCCTCGCCGCGGCTGCGCCGCCGGTAGAGGGCATGCAAGCGCTCCGGCAGGTGACGGTACATGTCCTGCATCAGCAGGCTGGGGGGGATGCCGGCGCCCATGGTGGGCAAGGGATCGGCATAGAGGGCCCCATAGACGAACTGCCCCTGGTCAGGAGAGATCTGCTGAGCCTGGGCATTGAATGACACCGTCCCCAGAAACGGCGTGCCCCGCAGGAAAACGGCCTCCACGTAGGGAACCGCCACATCCACCAGAAAGGTGAGGCCCGCCTCCGGCGGCAGAATCCAGAATCGGCTGCCCTCGATCTCCACGGCATAGGTGATCGGTTGGGCCGCCGCCCTCACCAGGCCATCCTGGATGAAGCGCACCACCGCGGCGATCGTGCCCACCTGGCCGGCGGCCTCGGCCCGGGCCAGATCGAGGAACAGATCGCTCATCACCCGCCAGAACTGACCCAGGGCGTGGGTGGTGGCCGCCGCCCGGATCGCCTCGGGAAGAAAGCCTGGGAACAGTGGATTGAGCACGGCGAGCAGCGGATCGCGACGGGTCTTGCGCTGGATCACCGCCTGGCAGTTGGCCAGGAAAGCGGGGCTATCGAGATAGGCATCAAGGCCGCCGGTGCCATGCCAGAGCATGGTCTTCATGCAGTATTCGGCGTACTCGAAATTAATGCGGTCGTGGTTGAGGTGGCGCCAGATCTTCGCAGGGCTTAGGTCACCATCCAGGAAGCGGAACACCGGGAAGGGATTAAGGAATTGTCGCTCCGCTTGAAAGATCAGATTGATGCTGTAGGCATCGAGCACCTCGCCGTAGCTCTTCAGCACATCCACCACTTCCACCAGATGCTCGTCGTGTTCAGCCAGCAGGGTGCGGCCGGCCAACAGGCGACCGGCCAGCTCGTCGGCGCATGGCCGGCCGCCGCTATGGGTGAGTTCGGCAGGGATGACCGGCATCAGAGCAGCCCCCCGGAGTGACTGGCCAGGGCAGCCATGGCGGTGCTGGTGGTTTCACTCAGCCAACCAAGGCCGGCAGGCACCAGGCCCAGGCCCACCACCGCCAGTGACAGACCGAGGGCCGGAAGTGTCTCGCGGAGGGCAACCCCAGCCAGGCGGATGTCGAGGCGGCTGTCGCTGATCAGGTCCGTACTCGGGGGGAGAATCGCCAGGCGACCGAAGTAGGCACGATTGACCAGCAGCAGGAAGTAAACGGCCGTCAGGCCCGAACCCACGAGGCAGAGCAAGGTGGCCAAGGGGTAGGCGCTGATGCTGCCGCGGAAGATCAGAAATTCGGAGATGAAGCCAGCCATGCCGGGCAGGCCAGCACTCGCCATCACCCCAAGAATCATCAGGGTTCCGGTGAAAGGCAGGCCCCGCTCCGGGTTGAGCAGACCCCGCAACACCTCCAGATCGCGGGTACCGGTCTTGCGGTACACGATGCCGACCAGCAGGAACAACAGGGCCGAGATCAGACCGTGGCTCACCATCTGGAACACCGCCCCGAGCAGACTGAGCGGAGTGGCAGCGGCAGCGGCAAGCAGGATCATGCCCATGTGGCCCACGGAGCTGTAGGCGACCATTCGCTTCATGTCACGCTGGGCGATCGCGGCCAGGGAGCCATAGAGCACCGAAACCGCCGCCCAGATCGCCAGCACAGGGGCCACAAGCTTCCAGGCCTCCGGGAACAGGCCAAGGCAGAAGCGCAGCAGGCCATAGGTCCCGAGTTTGAGCAGCACCCCGGCCAACAGCACCGAGACCGGTGTTGAGGCCTGGGTATGGGCATCAGGCAGCCAGGTATGGAAAGGGAACAGGGGAATCTTGATCCCAAAACCGATCAGCAGGGCCACCAGCAGCACCAGCTGGCTGCTCATCGCCAGACGGTCGCTGAACACCGGCGTCAGACTGAAATCTGCCGTGCCGGTGAGCAGGGCAAGACCGAGGAACGCCCCGAGGATCAACATGCCCGAGACGGCGGTAAAGAGCAGGAACTTGGTCGCTGCATAGGCTCGGCCAGCCCCGCCCCAGATCGAGATCAACAACCAGAGCGGGATCAGCTCAAGCTCATAGAAAAGAAAGAAGAGCAGCAGGTTTTCGGCCAGGAAAGCTCCGTTCACCGCCGCGCTGATCAACAGCAGCAGGGCGAAGTAGATGCGCGGCCGCTGGCTGATGTCACGGGTGCAGACCGCCGACACCAGGGTCAAGGCGCCATTGATCAGCACCAAGGGGAGGGAGAGGCCATCGATGCCGAGGCGGTAGTCGAGGCCAAGACTCGCCACCCAGCGGTACGACTCCTCCAGCTGCATGCCCCCGAGGGAGGGATCGAAACGAACGAGAACCCACAGGCTCCAGAGCAGCTGCAGGGCCAGGGTGGTGATGGCGATCGCCCGCATCCGGCCGGGGGCCGGCTCGCTAGGCCAGAGGAGCAGGACGGCGGCGCCCAGGAAAGGGATCAGCAGCAAAAGGCTCAGGGTCATGGCGGTCTCAGGCCTTGAGCCAGGCAAGGCTGCCCAGCAGAATCAGGATGGCGACCACCAGAGTGAGCACATAGCTCTGGAGCTGGCCGCTGACGCCGAGTTTGAGGCCTTCGGCACTGGCAAGGGAAGCGCTGCCGATGCGGTTGACCAGGCCGTTGACCAGAACGCGATCGACACTGTTGACCAGCCGGGCCAGGCCGGCCACGAAGGCCACAATCGTGGCCTTGTAGATCCGCTCGGTGTAGAAGTCGTAGGCGAGCAGGTCCTGCACCAGCCGCAACGGCCGAAACAGCGAGCGTGACCAGAAGGCATCGAGCTGTACGACCGAACCCACGGCCAGCCCGAGCAGGGAACTGGCAACCACGAGCAAGGAACTGGTCGTGGAGATGGCCGTGATCGCCTGGAGTGGATCGATGCGCTCGATCACCAGGGGGGCGAGCAGCACAAGCACCGACAGGCTGACCATCGGCAGGGCCATCAACCAGTTCACCTCCGGGGTGCGGCGGGTCTTGGGGTGGGGCCGATCGAGGAACACCTGCCGGTAGACGCGGACCAGGTTGAAGCTGGTCAGGGCGTTGGTGAACAGGACCACCCCGGCCAATAGGGGATGGGCGCCGTGGAAGTTCTCCACCATCAGGGCGAAGCACCAGAAGCAGCCCAGAGGAACCACACCGGTGAGACCCAACCCGGCAACCACATAGGCCGAGGTGGTGGCGGGCATGCGGTTGCCCAGCCCCCCCAGTTCGGTGAGGTCCTGGCAATTGGTGGTGGCGATCACGCTGCCGACGCTCATGAACAGCAGGGCCTTGGCCAGCCCATGGGCGAAGAGCAGCAGCAGGGCAAGCAGGGGGCGCTGCAGGGCGATCGCCAGAAACACCAGCCCCAGATAGGAGGTGGTGCCGTAGGAAAAGGTGCGCTTCAGATCGACCTGGGCGATGGCCACCAGGGCCCCACCGACGGCGCTGATCGAACCTACGACCAGCAGCACATCAATGGCCAACGGTGAGAGCCGCAGCAGCGGCATCAGCTTGACCAGAACCAGGGCGCCGCAGGTGACAACAGCGGAGTTGCGCAGGATCGAAGCCGGGTTCGGACCTTCCATCGCCTCATCGAGCCAGAGGTGCATCGGGAACTGAGCGCACTTGCCCATGGGACCTGCAATCAGACCAAGGCAGAGCAAAGTGGCAGGCAGCGGAGCAAGCTCGGCGCGATCGATCCAGGCGTAGAGGTCATTGAATTCGAGTGAGCCGGCCCAGGCGGAGAGGGCCACCAGGGCCATCAGCAGCAACACATCTCCGACGCGTTTGGTGAGGAAAGCGTCGCGGGCGGCAGTGACCACCAAGGGCTGGGCATACCAGAACCCAACCAGGAGATAGGTGGAGAGCGTGAGCATTTCCAGCAGGAAATAACTCATGAACAGATTGCTGCTCAACACCACCCCCGCCATCGCCCCCTCGAAAAAACCAACCAGGGCATAGAAGCGGGCCAGGGACCACTCCTTGTCGAGATAGCCGAGTGCGAACACCTGGCAGACCAGGCTCATGAAGGTCACCAGCTCCAGAGCCGCCAGGTTGGTGATCGACAGATCGAAGCCGATCCGCAGATCGAGATCGGCCACCTGGAACCAGGGGATCACGACCTGCTGGGCGCCGATGGCCAGCACCTCGCGAATGATCAGGCTGCCATGCAGGACGGCCAGCAGGGTCACCAGCAGGTTGAGGTATGCGGCGGGGCGGGGCCCGTTGCGACGGATCCAACCTGTCGCCCAGGGCAAGGACAAGACCATGCCACTGAACCCATAGAGAGGGATCAGCCAGACCAACTGAATCGGCAGGGGCAGCGTTTCGCTCAAAGGGGCGCCGGTGGGGGAAAAGGAAGCTGGAAACCGCCGGACTTTAGGCCGAGAAGACCTGCTCCACCCAGGTACTCAGGGCGGTGGTTCGTCCCTGGGCGGGAGGGTGAGCATGGCCCCCCGGGAGGAATGGGCTCCGGAACTGCCATGGGACAGGGGAGAGCGGCGAGACGACCGAGACGATCCGGGGGATGGAAACGGCTGAGGATGTCGAGAGGACGTCTGGTGATGTCGAAGGAATCAGGGCACTCGGATGGTCTGCGAGGAGTCAGACCATGGTGGCCCGCCAAGCGGACATCGCAGAATCCGCCCCGAGGCTGGCCAGCCAGGTGGCCAGATCGTCAGCGTGGTGGGTTTCGTCGCGCCACAACTCCTCAAAGAAGCCGCGGTGGTCGCCATCGGCGATTAGGCCACAGAAGCGCACTGCATCGGCGTAGTGGTTGACCAGCAGCTCCTCCAGTTCGGCATTGCGGTGCAGCAGTCCGATCAGATCAGGGCCAAGCCCCACCGGCCGGAGCTGGGAGGCCGCTGGCGCGGCCCCCAGGCGGAGCATCCGCTGAATGATGATCTCGGCGTGACGCATCTCCTCCACCGTCTCGCGACGGAACCGGTCGGCGGACTCCTGATCTCCCCAGGCCTCGGCCAGGGATGCATGGGTCATGTACTGCTGAACCGCGGAGAGCTCAAGGCTCAGGGCGCGTCCCAGGTAGCCCAGGACGCGCGGATGGGCTGCATCCATCGGGATCAGAGGCGACGAACGGCACCACTGCCGGCGATGGCGGGTTCGACCTCCGAATGGGGCCGGGCGATGATGTGGGCAGCCACCAGGCCGTCGCCCACCCGCTCGCAGGCATCAGCGCCAGCGCGGACGGCGGCATTCACCGCGCCGGTTTCGCCACGCACCATCACGGTGACATAGCCACCACCAACAAATTCGCGGGCCACCAGGGTCACCTCAGCCGCCTTGGTCATGGCGTCAGCCGCCTCAATAGCGGGGACCAGGCCGCGGGTTTCGATCATGCCGAGGGCGATGCCCTGTACCGAGTCAGCCATGGGAAGGTTGCGGGTGGATGGGGTGGAAGGTGGAAGCGGGGTGCCGATCCCGCCTTTGGAGGCGGGTACGGGGGCGGAGCGGGCGGTGCTACGGGACGCTGGTTGGCGCCCCCCGCCGCCGCCGGACCGGCTGGTGCCGGCCCGGGGCGAGGTGCTCCGGCCGCTGTTCCGAACCGAGCGAACCGGTGTTGCCTTCACCGGTGTTGCCTTAAGCGGCGAAGCCGCCGCTGCCGGATCGGCGGCAGGCCCCGGGTCGGGAGCCACCGCCGGCAGCGGCACGAGGGCAGCGGTGGCTGGTGGTGGGTCGGCAGACTCCCCGGCCGGGGAGAGGGGCAAAGGGGCAGGTTCGGCCGGAGCCGCCTCGTCCACCGGGACCGCCTCGACCACCGGGACCGTTGACGAGACTGGATGATCCGGAGGCACTGTCAGGGTTGCAATCTCCTCGACCGCGGGGCTGGCGGCGGCCGCTGCTGCAGCGGTGGCACGGGAGCGGGTGCGGGTGGTGCGGGGGGCCATGGCTGGGTGAGGGGAGGGAGGGGACAGCGCGCGGCAGAGAGGGGGCGGCGGTACTCGGGTGAATCAAGGACGAGGAGAGAACTCAGCCATCCGGGTCCCAGAAATCGATGATTCCGCCGATGGTGAGGTCGGTCTGGACCTCTGGGTTGCCGCAGGCAAAGCGGGCAGCGGAACCACTCGCGGTGAACACCCAGTTGCCCTCACGGGCGCCGACCGGATCGACAGCCACACTGAACTTGCCCTTGGGGGTGCGCAGCACCCTCAGGTTCCAGTGCTCGAGGCCGGCAACGCGATAGGTGCAGACCAGCGAGCCGGTCACCTGCATGATTTCCATTAGGACGGGTCCCCCGGGTTGGAGGTGCCATCGCGGCTGTGAGGCCCCCCGACGGTTCCAGCGGCAGGGTCATGGCTGCTGGGAGATGAGGGACCCGGTGCTGAGGCTGGACCGGGGGACGAGGGCAGTGCAGCCTCCACCGGTTTTGGGGGGTTCAGGGCGGCGGCGGCTGCCTTAGCCGCCTCTGGATCCCAGTAGTCGATGATCCCGACGATCGTCAGATCGCTGGGATACGACTTACTGCCGGCCGCTTCCCTGGCCGCCGAGCTGCCGACGCAGATCACCCAGTCTCCAGGCTTGGAGCCGACGGCATCGACGGCCACCTTTTGGGTGCTGCCATCGAGCACAACCTGCAGATGCTTGTGCTCGAAATCGGGAATGCGGTTGGTGGAAACCAGGGGTTTCACCACGCGACAGATGAGCATCTCAGTGTCCTCCCACCGTCTCGAAGCTGATCGTGGAACCTACCGCCTCAGCAGGCGCCTGACGATCCTGGTCATGCACCGTGAGCAGAACATGCAGCAGCCCCTCAGCCACGAGGTCAGCGTAACGGCTGCGCATCGCTTCCATCACCCGCCAGGCACTCCGCACCGCCCGATCACGGGCACCGGGAACGGTACCGCTGTAGTCGAATCGGATCACCACGGGAATAGGCAAGCCCCGAGAAACATTAAGCCCCTTGAAGATTTTCACACCCACATCAAGATCAGCGGCGCCTTCCTCGACGGTATCCATGTAGGCGAAGTAAGTGAGGTTGCGCAGATGCACCTCCTTGAACCCGATCCCCACGCCGATGAAGCGCTCGGCATGGCCGGCATCGCCATAATGACCGCCTTGGTATTGGCGAACGTAATCAATCTGGGCGATGTTGTTTTCCAGCAACCTGGAAATCAGACGCACCATCCCTGGATCCGGCGTGGCCATCGCCGCTTGTTCCACCAAGCTTTGGATGCGGCGCCGGCCTTCCTCGGGCGCCAGGGCACGGGTGGCCTCGTAGACATCGCGGGCATCGAGCCAGCGCTCAAGGTTGGTGCTGCCATCCAAACCGGGCACGTGGACGCGGATCGCATCCGTATCAGTGTCGATGCCCATCAACAGCAAATCCACCGAAGCACCGCAGCAGAAACTATTTTCAACGGCCTGCTGAAAGTCCTGAAGTCGCCTGTGACCGCAGCTGGCAGCCAGAGCATCGTCACTACCGTGGGCTGCGCAGCCTTCATGACCCGGATCAAGGGAACTGAAGTGGTAGAGCACCACCTTCAGGTAACGGGTATCGGCGTGAGCGGGGTTGGGAACAGCCTCGCGGTAGCGGCGGTGCTCAGTCTTGATCCAGCGTTGGACCGTGTTCTCCACATCGAACAGGGCACCGGCATGGGGGCGACGGCGCACAGCGCTGTAGGGAAGACGCAAGGCAAAGGCGATGGCGTGGGCGAGTCGGCCATCGGCGCAGGGGGTGATGTCGAGCAGGTGAAAGCCGCAGTCGAGCAGAAAGCGCTCAAACTCCTCAGCATCAGCCCCACCCCGATGGCCTTGGAGGGGGTCGTCCTGGAAGAAGCTGGCACTCAGCTGCTCATAAGTCTCAAACAGACACCAGGCGAACAGGGTTCGCATGTCGAGCTGGGTGACCCAGGCCCGCTCCAGGATCGGCAGGGGCACCTCGTAGCCCAGCTCGGTGAGAGCCAGTTGCTGGGCCTGATCGACAAAATCGCTTTCGTGCTGGAGTGCCGAAAGCCGTTTGAGAACAGGCACGATCCGGTCAAATGATTCCTTGACTCGGTTGTCGTAGGCCTGGAGCCGAGCATTGGTGCTGCCGTCGGTCAACGGATGGAGGCCGCTGCCGCCGGGAAGGGGACCGGGGCGGTCGAAGCGCCGGACTGGAGCCATGGCGGAAGGACGCAACGCCGACGTGGGCTCTGTCGGACTGTCGCCGCGGCGGACCGCCGCCAGCCGATCGCCCAGGCTGCCGTCGGGCCGCCCAGGGCGTCGCCGAGCCGCTGTCGGAGCGGTCGGGCGGATGGATGTGGGCGAACGGCGTGGCATCAGCGGATCAACCCCGGGCGCCGCCGGAGACCGTGATCAGCGAGCCAGAGGCGGTATTGCCGCTGGCCCCGGTGACACGGCTCACGGGCTGAGGAACCTCCTCGTTGCGCTTGAGCTGCATGGCCGGGGGCATGACGGTACGGCCACCGCTGCGACTGGGGTTGCGGCGACGGGCGGAGGCGCCCTCGGTGCCGGTGACCCGATCCCCACGATCCCAATCGTCACCGGTGATGCGCTGGCCCGAACCCTCACCGGTCACCCGGGATAGGGGACGGCCGCTTGGATCGGTCTCGGGGGCAGCGGCCGGCCTGGCAGCAGCGATGGCGGCGGACATGGGAGCGGAGGGCCTGGCGGTCGGCGCGATCAGGGGTTGGCCGGCGCTGCGGCGCTCGTGGCGGAACTGCTCGGTCCCGGTCACCTTGCCGCTGGCCATGTCAAAAGGGCCGGTGATCCTCCCCCCCTCGGTATAGGTGCTTCCGGTCACGGTGCCGGTGCGCTCCCGCTGGATCTGGGCAGCCCGGGAGGGCGACTGAACCGAGAACTGCTGCCAGGGGCTGTGGTCAATGGTCTGTGGAAAATCGCTGTCAGCCGCTGTGGCGACACCACAGCTGGATGCCAGCTGATCAGGACCGACATAGGGGGTGCCGGTGACGTCTTCGCAGGCGCCCTTCTCGGCACCCGTCATCACCCCGCCAATGCCCGGCTGGATGCCGGTCATCACCGTGCCCATGCGCACGGGAGTACGGCGACGAACAGCATCGACCTGCTGGGTGGAACACCATGTACCCGCCTCATCGAGGCCGGCGTAGGGGGTGCCGGTGATCGTCTTGCAGGTGCCGGGTTCATCGCCCGTGACCTTTTCGGAGCGGCCGGTGCGGGTTCCGCTCACCACCTGCTGGCGGTTGGTCACACTGAAACCAACTTTTGCCGGTTCAGGGGCTGGCAAGGCACCGCAGAAGCGGTCGTACTGCTGGACACCGATGTATTCATCGCCAGTGATCATGCGGCAGCTGCCGGGCTCATCGCCGGTCACGTGCTCGCTGCGCCCAACGTGGGTACCGGTGACGCCGGTGCCGCGCAGGGTCTGGAGGTTGGCCACCTTGGTGGGCACCCGACCGGGGACCTCGGCCTGGATGTTGATGTATTGGTCGCCGGTGAGATGACGGTTGGCGCCAGCCTCATTGCCGGTGACCTTCTCGGAACGACCCACCATCACACCCGACACGGGGCGGCCGGCATTGGTGAGGGCATGTCCGACCTTGCGGGGAGAACCGGTGGAACCGCCAGTGCCGCAGTAGGCAGCGGCCTGGTTGGCGGAGACGTATTCGGTGCCAGTGACCAGCTTGCAGGTGCCGGGTTCGTCACCGGTCACCTTCTCGGAGCGACCTACCTCATTGCCGGTGACGCGGTTGCCATGGCTGGTGGCGGTGACACGAACCTTGTCGGGCTGGCGGCTGGGGGCTTCGCTTTGGCAGAAGGCCTGAAACACCTCGGAGCCGAGGTACTCAGTACCCGTAATGGTGCGGCAGGTGGCAGCCTCGTTGCCGGTGGTTTTGGAGGAGCGGTTGGCCTGGGTGCCGGTCACAATCTGGCCGCCCAGGGTCTCACTGACGCCCACCTTCCAGCTGGCATCGGCGGCGGCTGCCTTGAGGGCACCGTGGCGGTCAGGACCGCTTGGGCGGGTGCCGCCATTGCGTGAGGTGCCAGCGGAACCAACCTTGCACTTCAGCTCCCGCACCTTCTGGGCCAATTCACGGCTGGTCAGGTCGGGGTTGCTCTGGCGGGCGACGCTGGCGGCGGTGCTGCTGGTTGGCGCGATCGACGATTTGCCGCGCTTGGAGAGGGCTTCGCGACGGGCCAGCACCAAAGCGCGGCTGGGATTGTGAATGGCGGCGCGCTTGGCGCTGGGCCTGCGGTCGGGTCCGTTGCCGCCTCGGCTGGCACTGGCCCGGGAAGCGGAGAGCGAAAGGGAGGGCGCCGAGGTCTGGGGTGTTGGGGCCGGGGCTGGAGCTCCAGCAGCTGCAGCCGGAGCCCCGGCGCCGGTGGCCGTGGGGCGCGCAGGCTCGGTGCGGGTGCGGTCCTTGGAAGTTTCAGCCCGCTTGCCGCGGCGGGAAAGGGCCTCACGGCGGGCCAGCACCAGATCTCGACTGGGATTGGCGACCCGGGTGGGCGTGGTGGTCGGACGGCTGCTTGCTGCCCGGGAAGAGGCCTGAGGTGCCCTGAGGCTGGGCTGGGGAGCGGGGGTCGGCGGCGGACTCACCGGGGCTGCAGCCTCGGCGGCTGGGGCAATGGTGCGGGTTGGGCGCGCATCGCTGGCGGTGCGGACCCGTCCCGGGGTGGAGGCATAACGGCCAGCAGACTTCTTGCCGCCGTCGGTGAGAGCTTTGCGGCGCTCAAGAGCTGCTTGACGGCTGGATGTGCTCGTGGATGTGCTGGCCATGTCCGCCCGGATAGAAGAATGACGACGTTGCTACGTCGGGAGTGCAATAGCGCCGTGATCGCTCACGGTTCGCGGGCCTCACTGTGTCCCTCACAGTTCCTCTCGGCTGAGTCGTTGTGCAGTGCACAGGACGAACTCAACAGGGCGAACGCAGCAGAGTGACAGCAGGGTGAGAGTGAGACGGGGACGCCGCTACGCAACGGGCCCGAGGGCTCCGGCGTGAAGGATGCGTGCCTCCCAGCCAGGCCAAGGTTCTGAACAATCAGAACCTTGGCCTGCGAAACACGGTGGGCCTCAGCTACGGGAGCCGAGATTCCCCGGGTTTCGTTCTTTGAGACTGGTCCGGTCCCGTCCCAGGGAAGAACCGGCAGCCGAGATCAGCGATCAGCGGCCTTCAAACACCACGAAGCAGGAACCCTGACTCTGGGTGTAAGCGTCGTAGCCAACCAGGCGGACGTGATGATCGGGATAAGCGCGATGGCAGGCCTCGAGCTCATTGACAATCACACCCAGATCCTTCTCGCCGAAGAAGGGAAGCTTCCAGTACGACCAGTAGGTCGACATCGAGCGGCTGGGGTGAACATGTTCGATCAGGGGGCTCCAACCCTGAGCGATGATGTAGGCGATCTGGTCATAGATCTCGTCCTGGGTCATCGGCGGCAGGAAGCCGAAAGTCTCCAGGGTGGCGACTGTTTGATAGTCACCCACGGTGCTCTTGAAGGGCATGGGGATCCTTGAGGTGAAGGGTGGATGGGCGTCGTTCGGATCGATCCCCTGATGGGAACCTAGGCGAAAGCCTTGGTTCCCGATGCAGGGAAAGGGATCGCTCAGTGGACGTCGAGCTTATCGACGGTGTCGAACTCGAACTTGATTTCCTTCCAGGTCTCGAGGGCGATCGCCAGCTCGGGGCTGTGGCGGGCGGCTTCGGTAAGGATGTCGCGGCCTTCCTTCTCAATCTCGCGGCCGGCGTTGCGGGCCTTGACGCAAGCTTCCAGGGCCACGCGGTTGGCGGCAGCACCAGCGGCGGAACCCCAGGGGTGGCCGTGGGTGCCACCACCGAACTGGAGCACGGAGTCGTCACCGAAGATGGCAACGAGGGCCGGCATGTGCCAAACGTGGATACCGCCGGAGGCTACGGCGAAGACGCCGCCCATGGAACCCCAGTCCTGATCGAAGAAGTTGCCGCGGCTGCGATCTTCAGGAACGAAGGATTCGCGCAGCTGGTCGATGTAGCCGAGGGTCGATTGGCGGTCACCCTCAAGCTTGCCCACCACCGTGCCGGTGTGGAGCTGGTCACCACCGGAGAGGCGCAGGCACTTGGCCAGAACCCGGAAGTGGATGCCGTGCTTGGGATGGCGGTCGATCACCGCGTGCATAGCCCGGTGGATGTGGAGCAGCATGCCATTCTTGCGGCACCACTTCGCCAGACCGGTGTTGGCGGTGAAGCCTCCGGTGATGTAGTCGTGCATGATGATCGGCTGCCCAAGTTCCTTGGCGAACTCGGCCCGCTCATACATCTCCTCAGGAGTGGCGGCGGTGCAGTTGAGATAGTGCCCCTTCTTCTCACCGGTTTCAGCCTCGGCCGACTTCACAGCTTCGGCAACGAACTCGAAGCGGTTCTGCCAACGCTGGAAGGGCTGGGAGTTGATGTTCTCGTCGTCTTTGGTGAAATCGAGACCACCACGCAGGCACTCATAGACCACCCGACCGTAGTTCTTACCGGAGAGGCCAAGCTTCGGCTTGATCGTGCAACCCAGCAGGGGACGGCCGTACTTGTTCATCCGGTCGCGCTCCACCTGGATGCCGTTCGGCGGACCCATGCAGGTCTTGATGAAGGCCAGGGGGAAGCGGATGTCTTCAAGGCGCAGGTGGCGCAGAGCTTTGAAGCCGAAGACGTTACCGACCAGGGAGGTCAGCACATTGGTGATGGAGCCCTCCTCGAACAGGTCGAGGGGATAGGCGATGAAGGCATAGAAGGATTCCTTGTCGCCAGGCACATCCTCGATGCGGTAGGCGCGGCCCTTGTAGAAGTCGAGGTCGGTGAGGAGCTCGGACCACACGGTGGACCAGGTGCCGGTGGAGGATTCAGCGGCCACAGCAGCGGCCACCTCCTCGCGGGGCACTCCTTCCTGGCCGGTGCACTTGAAGCAGGCCAGCAGGTCAGAGTCGAGGGGGACGTAATCAGGAGTCCAATACGTGTCGCGGTACTCCTTGACCCCGGCGTCGTACTTCTTGCTCATGGGAAATCTCCGGTTGGGTCGTTAGGGATGGGAGCGAGAGGAAGCGTTAGCGCGCTCCACTCAGTCCTTGGAACCCAGGCCGAAGCTGCTGTTCAGCGCAGGCTCAACCTCACGGTGGGGGCGGGCGATGATGTGGGCAGCCACCAGGCCGTCACCGACCCGCTCACAGGCATCAGCACCAGCACGGACGGCAGCGTTGACAGCGCCGGTTTCGCCACGGACGAGAACGGTCACATAACCGCCGCCGACGAACTCACGACCGATCAGACGGACTTCAGCCGCCTTGGTCATGGCGTCAGCGGCCTCGATTGCGGGAACCAGACCGCGGGTCTCGATCATGCCGAGGGCGATGCCCATGGTTTCGTTTGCCATTACCTGCTCCTGGAGGAGGGGGGGTGGAATGTTCGGAAGCAACCCTGGTCCGGCGCCCGACCTTCCGTCAACCCATGGGAGCCCTTCGCGCCATCACGGTTGCCTCCCTCACTGATAAGCAGGGCTGATCAGGACATTGCGGAACGTAAAGATCCGCTGCTCAGGGCTCAGAAGCGCTCGGCTTCGGAGAGGAACCCCACGCCGCCAAAGCGCTGCAGCAGGGGCCGCACCCCCTCCCGGATCGCCGGCAGCTGCTCGGGCTCACAGAAGACGATCAGATGGGCATTGGCGCCGAAGCTGCTGAAGTCCATCGCTTCGGAGATTTCCCCTCCCACCCCCATGCCGGTGACATGGCGCATCACCGAGTAGCCCGGGGCGCCAGCCTTGCGCAACGCCTTGCAAACCTTGTCCAGTTCCCGTTCGCTGAGGAAAAGATCGATCCGTTTCATGGGGGGTTCGGAGAGAAAAAATTGTCAGCCGCAGGCTCAGCCGGCCGTGATGAAGCGCTGGACCAAGGCCATATAGATGGGGATGCCAACGATCACATTGAAGGGGAAGGTCACGCCCAGAGAGGTGGAGATGTAGAGCGATGGATTGGCCTGGGGAACGGTCATGCGCATCGCCGCCGGTACCGCGATGTAGGAGGCGCTGGCACACAGAACCATGAATAGCAAGGCATCCCCCTGATTGAGGCCCAGCATTCGAGAGATCCCTAGACCCACCAGGGCGTGGAGCAGGGGCGCCACCACGGCGAAGCCGATCAGGAAAGGGCCGGCTTGGCGCAGATCCTGAAGTCGCTGGGCGGCAATCAGGCCCATATCAAGCAGGAAGAAACAGAGTGCCCCGTAGAAAAGCTTCTCCGTGAATGGCTCCATCTTCTCAACCCCCGCTGGGCTGAAGGCCGCCACCAGATATCCGATAACAAGGCTGCCGATTAGCAGAAAGATCGAGCCATTCAGAAACGCCTCCTGCAGGATCTCTTGCCAGCGCAATCCCTGGGCATCCTCTCCATCCCGCTCGTTCAGGCTGCCCCCTGTGAGCTTGGCCATCACCACACCGACGACAATCGCCGGCGATTCCATCAGGGCAAGGGCCGCCACCATGAAGCCATCGAAAGGAACCTTCAGCACATTCAGAAAGCTCTGCGCGGTGATAAAGGTCACCGCGCTGATCGAGCCATAGGAGGCGGCCACGGCGGCGGCGTTGTAGGGGTCCAGGCGGGTGCGAAGCATCACAAAGCTGGAGATCGGCACCAGGATCGACATCAGCACCGCCGCCGAGATCGTCAGCAGCACCAATGCCCCCAGGCCGCTATTGGCCAACTCAACGCCACCGCGAAAGCCGATCGCCAGCAGGAGATAGAGCGAGAAGAGCTTGGGCAGCGGCGAGGGGATTTCAAGATCGGAGCCGAGCAGCACCGCCAGGATTCCCAGAAAGAAGAAGAGAACCGGTGCTGAAAGCAGGTTCTGGAGGACCAGGCTCGACTGCATCGCGTTCCACCGGGGCGCTTCACTAAGGGCAACTTAGGGGCCGCGCCCGATCCGGGCGTCAGCGCTCCCTCAAAGTTGACGCCAGCCGCGGCAGGCTCCGGTGTTTCTACCTACTGTTGCCGGCGAGGCAGGTCCCCAAGCGTTTGCCTGGGGTGGAATGTTCAACCCGTCCTGCCTCACCCCTACAGCCCCCTGCTCCTGCCGCAGGTTCAGCTGTCGGCCAGACCGGCCTCATCTCCCAGACACGACAGCCCCCCTTGGCCTCCTGGGTGGGCCAGGGCCCAAGGGGGGCTTCCCATGCTCCTTTTTCAAGGACTGAGCCGTGTTGCGGGGCGATGGGGCGGCGAAATCGGTTGGAACGGCTCGGTTTCGCCACACGCTTCGGGTCCGAACAACCGCTACTCCAGGGTTTCCACAACCGGGACGGACGGGGGCTCCTTCACAATGGCGATCTCGGCTGCCCTGCGATCGCTTGAAGCTGGATTCCCATTCTGAGCCCTGCCAGCCCCTGGTGATCGCCAGCGGCAATGCCCACAAGATCGCCGAGATCTGCGCCCTGCTGGACGCCGCAGAAATCCCTGTGCTACCCCAGCCACGGGACCTCGAGATCGAGGAGACGGGCGCCACCTACGCGGAGAACGCCCGTCTCAAGGCTTCCACCGTGGCCTCGCTCACAGGCCAATGGGCCCTGGCCGACGACTCCGGACTCGAAGTCGACGCCCTTGACGGCCGGCCTGGCCTCTATTCCGCTCGCTACGCCCCCAGCGATCCGCAGAAGATCCAGCGGCTGCTCCACGAACTCGCCGACAGCCTTTATCGCGGCGGCCGTTTCGTCAGTGCCATGGCGCTGGCCGATCCATCGGGCCAGATCCGGGTCGAGGGCTGCGGCATCTGCCATGGGCAGATCCTGCGGGAACCCCAGGGCCAGGGCGCCGGTTATGACCCGATCTTCTGGGTTCGCGAAGCGGGCTGCAGCTATGCCGCAATGTCACCCCATCTCAAGGCCAGACTCGGCAGCCGCGGCAAGGCAGCCAGAGAACTGGCCCCCGGTCTGCGACGACTGTTCGGCCTCGACTGATCGGGGGTTTGGTGCGCACACGTCCAGTGCATTGTGACGGAGCGCTCGGAAGGCCGTCTTCAAACGCGAGGGAGCGGGCGCTAGCCCAACCAGACTGGCCAGCACCGGTGCCCCGGCAGGCCTCAGTTGTTGATCAGGGCCACAGCCCGCATGGCGGCAGCGGCGGCCTCCTCCACGTCACCCTCCCGGCCCGCGAGGGTGAGCCGTCCGAAGGCACCGACTGCCTTGACATCAACGACTGTGATGTTGGAAGCCTTCTCGGCTTCGTTAGCGGCAATCAGCACATAGCCGGCCGGTTCGGTTTCAAGGATGAACATGCTCATGCCCGCCTGGATCATCGAACCGCGACGGTTCTGACGATTGATCAGCACTGCATGGTCAGGATTGATGGCGCGAATAATCTCGGTCCAGGTCACCTGGCAACGGCTGCGCTGATCAACGCTGCTGCCAATCGCCTCGAGCACCACATCGCCAGAGTGGAGCACATTGCTCTGATCGCGGTGATAAAGCGCGATCGATCCGAAGGCCCGCTCCACAACCATTTGGCCCAGCCGCACGGTGCTGGCCTTAAGGGCGATGTCGGTGACCCGATGCACGGCCATGCCTGGGGAAACTTCCAGCCAGAGGCAGGCGTCACCGGGAATCGGTAGAAACCCCTGGCTGACCGTGCCCATGTAGGCGGCCAACTGGGGCTGGAGCGAATCGAGAAAGATATAAGTGCGCAGCTCAATCGATTGGACCTGACTGTTCTGACGCGCCAACCGCCGACCCTCACTGTCGGTGGTGATCACACAGCTTGCTCCCGATGCATCTTTCCCCAGAAGCCCCCCCACCTCAGTTCCGGTCACCAGAGGGCGGCGGGCCTGCAGGGAGGAGCGACGACGGCTGGAGGCCCGGTCTTCGGTGGAGAGGTAGCGGAGATTGGATTCCATCGGGCGCCGGGCTTCACCTCCGGGAGTGGGTTGGGTGGGGGCTGGAGGCTGTGGGGTCGGCGGCGGCACGAACCCCGGAGGTCATGACAACAGCGTTGTTGGCGGGATCCTACGGCGCCGAGGTCGTCGCTCCCTGACAAAAAAGCCCTTCCGAATGCAGGTGCCGGGCCAGAACGATCAGGGCTGGCTATCGGCCCCATCACCCCTGCCGATCGGACCCTGCTCAGCCCCGTCACCGGGCTTCGTCTCCAGGCCATCGTGGAGCGGATCGGCCGCGATGAACAGCTCTCTCCGGCCAAGCGGATCAAACGGCAGACCTTCGCCGAGCAAGACTGAAGCATGGCCGAACCGGCGGGGCCAGGCCAGCCGCCGCCCGCCTGCCCGGCCGACGGTATTGACAACTACTCAATGGCCTCAAGCGGGGCCCGCGAGAGGGGCTCCGGCGTGCCCGATCCATTCGACTGGCCAGGGGATGACCCTATTGAGGCTTGGTTCGGCGCAGCCCCAGGTTGGCGGCGGCGCCGCTGATCCAAGACCCCTGCCGCAGAACCCGGCCCGGCCCCTTGCGGCGACCCGCAGGGCCGTTACCTTCCGGCCAAATCGCGCCGGTCCCGCCATGGCCCCCAAGACCAGCTCCACCACCACCCAGGCGCCGGAGATGGCACCGATGGCGGGACGGACGACCCCGAGCGACCTGCCCGACTGGATGGCCCAGGCGGTGGAGCAGGGTGTGAAGCCTGAGCAGGCCCTGGCCTTCATCGGGCTGGGCCTGATGGGCCGGCTGGCAGAGGCTGGGGCCGAGCGGGCCTGGGTCTGGAATGAGGACGACGATGGCGGCAGCGCCGATCTGAGCGCCCTGCGCCAGCGGTTGGAGCTGGTGCAGCTGGCCCTGCAGACCGGCGCCCCGCTCAGCACCGCCGAGGTCACCCTGCTGCTGGGGGCCCGCCCCGGCGCTCCGACCGTCCAGCGCGGCGGCCTGACCGCCCGGCGCCTGGGCCGAAACGTCTGGAAGCTGTCCCGAACGGCCGATGAGACGGAGCGCCCCGGCGGCTCCTTCAGCGAGGGGTTCCGTCGCCGGCTCTGAGGCGATCGGGCCCAGGCCGCGCGCGCCAAGGTCCGGCGGAGGCAGGGGTGACCTCCCCCCGGGAGCCATCTCCCGGCGCCGGGAGTCCAGGATCCGGCCAGCTGCCGGCCTTGCCGGATCGCCGTGTCAGCGGTGGTCAGCGGGCCCGGACCGGAGCCTGAGCGAGGCAACTCCCGGCCCACCATCATCGGCGCGATCCCGAAATCTTGTAACGCGATCCGCCAGGGCATGGCCCGCCCTGGCTAGCTGTGAGCGATCCGGCCGGGCTTCTGTTCTTCCCATGGTTGTCTCCCCTGTTTCCGCGGATGCCCCAGCCCGCTCAGCCGACCCCGCCGACGGCCTCCAGGTGGCCCGCGAGAGCGGCCAGAGGGAGGTGTTCTGCGGTCTCACCTCAATCGTCTGGCTGCACCGCCGCATGCCGGATGCCTTTTTCCTGGTCGTCGGCTCGCGAACCTGCGCCCATCTGGTGCAGAGCGCTGCCGGCGTGATGATTTTCGCCGAACCCCGCTTCGGCACCGCGATTCTGGGGGAGAGGGACCTGGCCGGGCTGGCTGACGCCAACGACGAACTCGACCGTCTGGTCGGCGAGCTGCTGGAACGGCGCCCCGAGATTCGCACCCTCTTCCTGGTGGGCAGCTGCCCGAGCGAGGTGATCAAGCTCGATCTTGCCAAGGCCGCTGAGCGCCTCAACCGCCAGCACAGCGGTCGGGTGATCGTGGTCAACTACAGCGGCAGCGGCATCGAAACCACCTTCACCCAGGGGGAGGATGAGGCCCTCAAGGCCCTGATGCCCCTGCTGCCGGTTGACGACGCAGAGCAACTACTGATCGTCGGCACCCTGGCAGACGCGGTCGAAGACCGCTTCATCGCCCTGTTCGAGCGGATGGGGGTGTCGCGGGTGCGCAGCCTGCCCCCCCGTCGCTCCAGCGAGCTGCCCCCGGTGGGCCGGGGCACACGGGTGCTGCTGGCCCAGCCCTTCCTGAGCGGGACCGCACGGGCTCTGGTGCACCGGGGCGCCATCCTCTTGGAAGCCCCCTATCCCTTCGGGGTGGAGGGCAGCCGCGACTGGATGGCCGCAGCTGCCGCCGCCTTCGGCATTGCGCCAGATCGGGTGGCGGAGGTGCTCGATCCTCTGGTGGACAGGGGCCGCCGCGCCCTGGCGCCCCACCGGGAGCGGCTGGCGGGCAAGCGCCTGTTCCTAATGCCCGATTCCCAGATGGAGATCCCCCTGGCCCGTTTCCTGAGCCGCGAATGCGGCATGGAGCTGGTGGAGGTGGGGGTGCCCTACCTGGACCGCCAACTGATGGCAGCCGATCTGGCCCTGCTGCCGGCCGGCACCCGTCTCTGCGAGGGCCAGGACGTGGAGCGGCAGCTGGAGCGGGTGCGCGCCGAGCGACCCGATCTGGTGGTCTGTGGGCTGGGTCTGGCCAACCCCCTGGAGGCCGAGGGCATCGCCACCAAGTGGTCGATCGAGCTGGTGTTCAGTCCGATCCATGGCTGCGACCAGGCCGGCGACCTGGCCGAGCTGTTCGCCCGGCCCCTGCGGCGCCGCGAACTGCTCAGCTTCGTCTGAGACCCGCCAGGGCCGCAGCCTGCCCTACCCCCGCTTTCGCTTCCAACCTCTCCTCTCACCCCAGGCACCCTTGGAACTGACCCTCTGGACCTATGAAGGCCCCCCCCACGTGGGTGCCATGCGGATCGCCACCTCGATGGAAGGGGTGCACTATGTGCTCCATGCCCCCCAGGGTGACACCTACGCCGATCTGCTGTTCACGATGATCGAGCGCCGGGACCGGCGACCGCCCGTGACCTACACGACCTTCCAGGCCCGCGATCTGGGAGGCGATACGGCTGAGCTGGTGAAGCGCTCGATCGCCGCCGCGGTGGAGCGGTTCCGGCCCGAGGCGCTGCTGGTGGGGGAGAGCTGCACCGCCGAGCTGATCCAGGACCAGCCCGGCGCCCTTGCCGCCGGCATGGACTTGGGCGGTATCCCCATGGTGAGCCTTGAGCTGCCTGCCTATTCGAAGAAGGAGAATTGGGGGGCGGCGGAAACCTTCTATCAGCTGGTGCGCGGCCTGCTCAAGGAGCGGATGCCTGCCCCCGGCACCCCCAGACCCGATCCGGGCCGGTGGCGCGCTGAGGGACGCCGGCCGAGGGTCAACCTGCTCGGCCCCTCCCTGCTGGGCTTCCGCTGCCGCGATGACGTGCGCGAAGTCACCCGTCTTCTGGCCGAGCACGGCGTCGATGTGACCGTGGTGGCACCCCTCGGGGCCCGCCCCGCCGATCTGCAGCGCATCCCGACGGCCGATGCCAATCTCTGCCTCTATCCCGAGGTGGCGGGCACGGTCTGCGGCTGGCTGGAGCGCAGCTTCGGCATGCCTGTGGTGAAGACGGTGCCGATCGGCATCGGCGCCACCGCAGCCTTTCTGCGCGAGCTGCACAGCGTGCTCGCGATGGACCTGCCCGAGGATCTGCAGATTGGACCCGATGGCCTCTGCGCCGCCGAGCGAGCCTCCCGGCTGCCCTGGTACTCCCGCTCGGTGGACTCGACCTACCTGACCGGCAAGCGGGTGTTCATCTTCGGCGATGCCAGCCATGCGATCGCCGCCGCCCGCATCGCCAGTCGCGAACTGGGCTTCGAGGTGGTGGGCCTGGGCTCCTACAGCCGCGAGCTGGCACGGGAGGTGCGCACCGCTGCCAAGGATCTTGGCCTGGAGGCCCTGATCAGCGACGACTACCTGGTGGTGGAAAAGGCGATGGCGGAAGCGGCGCCGGAGCTGGTGCTTGGCACCCAGATGGAGCGCCACAGCGCCAAGCGACTCGGCATCCCCTGCGCCGTGATCAGCACCCCCCTCCACGTCCAGGACGTGCCGGCCCGCTACGCACCCCAGATGGGTTGGGAGGGGGCGAATGTGATCTTCGACACCTGGGTGCACCCGCTGATGATGGGTCTGGAGGAGCACCTGATCGGCATGTTCCGCCACGACTTCGAATTCGTCGACGGTCACCGCAGCCACCTGGGCGACGGCGCACCAGGAGCCAACCCGGTCGAAGCTGTTGCACCGCCGGCGGCGACCATCCCGAGTGCTCATGCCGACAGGGCGGACTCGGGCCCAGTTCCCGGGGTGGAGGGCTCGGTGGCTGTGGCGGCGGGCGCCGCAGCCACCGCCACCCTGGAGGCCCCGGTTGCCAGCGGCGAACCGGTGTGGACCACCGACGGCGAAGCGGAACTGCACAAGATTCCCTTCTTTGTGCGCGGCAAGGTGCGGCGCAACACCGAAACCTTCGCCCGCGAGCGGGGCATCGGCCAGATCACGGCCGAAACCCTCTACGACGCCAAGGCACACTTCAGCCGCTGAGGGCGGAGGGGGCGCCGACCTTGCGAAACCCTGATGTTTCGCTTTGCGCCGTGGGCACCCACCGGCAGCGGCGCCATCCTTGGATGGATAGAAGTGCCAGGCCTTCCCAGGCTCACCCATGACCACCACCCTTCAGCCCCCCACCTCCACCGGCAGCCCAGCGGCGGACGGCAGCCACCGGGAGGACGGCGAGGGCAGCGTTCAGGTGCATCAGGATCCGTCGATGCGGATTGAGGAGGGGGCCCTCGTGATCGCCGTCTATGGCAAGGGCGGCATCGGCAAATCCACCACCTCCTCAAACCTCTCGGCCGCGTTCTCGAAGCTGGGCAAGCGAGTGCTTCAGATCGGCTGCGATCCCAAGCACGATTCCACCTTCACGCTCACCAAGCAGATGGTGCCAACGGTGATCGACATCCTTGAGACCGTCGATTTCCACACCGAAGAGCTGCGCCCTGAGGACTACATGTTCGAAGGATTCAACGGCGTCCAATGCATCGAGGCCGGCGGTCCCCCCGCTGGCACCGGCTGCGGCGGTTACGTGACCGGCCAAACCGTGAAGCTGCTCAAAGAGCATCACCTCCTCGAAGACACCGATGTGGTGATCTTTGATGTGCTCGGCGACGTGGTCTGCGGTGGTTTCGCCGCCCCCCTGCAGCATGCCCATTACTGCCTGATCGTCACGGCGAACGACTTCGATTCGATCTTTGCGATGAACCGCATCATCGCGGCGATTCAGGCCAAAGCCAAGAACTACAAGGTGCGCCTCGGTGGCGTGGTGGCCAACCGCAGCCGCGAGACCGATCAGATCGACAAGTTCAATGATCGGGTCGGCATGAAAACCATGGCCCATTTTCAGGATGTTGATGCAATCCGCCGCTCACGCCTGAAGAAATGCACCATTTTCGAGATGGAGCCCAGCCCCGAGGTTGAGGCCGTGCAGCAGGAATACCTGAGCCTGGCCCGCACCATGCTGGAAAACGTCCAGCCACTCGAAGCCGAATCCCTGAAGGATCGCGAGATCTTCGACCTCCTCGGTTTCGATTGAGCTCCATCTGCCACGGGTCTGCTCCGCAACACAGTCCTGGCCCAGGCGAGGCGTCGCTGGGCCGGGATTTGATGCGGGGGGCAACGGAGACAGCTCGACAGATCACACCAGGACGCCGAGGACGAGGGCGGCCAAGGTCCAGCTGCCTGCCTGGTGAGCACCCAATGCCCACCTGGTGGGCAAGTCGGGGCGCCAGATCAGTCAATCCCTGGTTCTCAAACCTGGTTGGTGTTGAAGGTATCGCAGCTGTTCATATCGCCGCTCTGAAGACCTCGGGCGAACCAGCGCTGGCGCTGGGCCGAGCTGCCGTGGGTGAAGCTGTCGGGACGAACCCGCCCCGTGCTCTGACGCTGCAGGTTGTCGTCGCCGATCCGTCCTGCGGCATTGAGGGCCTCCTCAATGTCGCCCTGTTCCAGGGTGCGGCGCTGGGTGGCGGTGCTGTTCGCCCAAACCCCGGCCAGGCAATCGGCCTGCAGTTCGAGGCGCACCGAGAGCTGGTTGGCCTGGGCCTGGGGCATCTGCCGCTGCAGTCGCTGCACCTTCTGGTCGATGCCCATCAGGTGCTGGACATGGTGGCCAATTTCGTGGGCGATCACATAGGCCTGGGCGAAGTCACCCGGTGCTCCCAGCTGCTGGCGCAGCTGGCGGTAGAAGTTGAGATCGATGTAGACCTTCTCGTCGTTGGGGCAGTAGAAGGGTCCCATCGAGCCGGCGGCCCTGCCACAGGCCGAGGCCACGACCCCATCAAAGATCACCAGCTTCGGCGCGCGGTAGTTGGCCCCCAGGGAGCGGAACTCCTTGGTCCAGGTGTCCTCGGTGTCGGCCAGCACCACTGACACGAAGTCAGCCATCTTGTCGTCGGCCGGCGGCCGCGGGCCGGACTGGCGCCCCACCTGGGCTGGGGGCGGGCTGAAGGGGCTGCCACCCCCGGAGAACTGCTGCAGCACCACAAACGGATCACCGCCGAGCAGACCGACGGCGATGGCCAACAGAATTCCCACCAGCCCCACACCACCGGCCACGGCTGGAGCGCCCATGCCGCGCCGATCTTCGACGTTGTCGCTCCGGCGTCCATCCGACCAGCGCGTGCCACTCTCCTGGGATTACGGAGAGTCTGCCCAATGCTGCGGCATCCCGCAGCAACGGCGCAGCTCAGATTTCGGCCGCCGCCCGCTCCACCAGCCTGCGGGCCACGGCCTGCACCCCGGTGTGGGCGTAGGTGTCGGTGAAAGCATCGAGGAAGGTGGCCAACTGCTCCATCCCCCCGTGCCAGGGACCCAGGGTGCTCTCCAGGGCCCGGACGGCCCGCTGGCCGTTGAGGCCCAGCTCACCGACAAAGCCATCGGCCCAGCCCAGCCAGTGGTCGACCCCTTGGCGCAGGAAGCCCAGATGGGCTGCCTCGCCTCGCCCGGGCAACAGGGACGCCATGCCGGCGTAGGCGGGCAGCTGGTGCAGTTGGCGGCTGCCCACCTTGCCCAGGAGGCCATCAAGACGATGCAGCGCCTGATCGCCCAGGGGCAGGAGGGCATCGAAACAGACCAGGGCGGCCATCCGCACCCGTGCCTCACCGGCATACTCGTTGAGAGACGAAGAGAAGGCGGCAAAGCTGTCGCCCGGCAGGCCATTCACCTGGGTGAAGGCGAGCATCTCAGCCGCCACCTTCAGGCTCAGATCCACCGCTTGGAGTGTCTCACTGGTGGGGGTCAGGGATGCCACCCGCTTCACCAGCGGCAGCGCTCCGGCCACGTTGGCCAGGACCCGCAGGCCTCCGGCCGCTTTCTGGGAGCGATTGACGGCGTCATAGAGGCTGAGGGCGCGGCGGTAGCCCTCATGGCGAGCCCGGCTGAGCTCATCGGCCCGGACCCGGACCTGCTGGATCAGGTCCGGATCGTCGCTGCCCAGCACATCGCTGATCAGCTCGGTGGCGCTGGTCTGGTTGCGCCAGCCCCCCGGGACCAGGGTGCTGATCCCCTTGAGGGCCAGCACCGTGAGATTGCGGCGAGGAAGGCGGTCCAGGCGTTCGAGAACGGTGACGCTCATGCGGCGGGCTCCAGGACGGCTTTGCTGCGGTTCAGGACGGCGGGGACGCGGCTCAGCTGCGGCTCACGCTCCCGGACCTTGGGACGCACCGGCTCACCCTGGCCCGCGGGCAGGGCATTGCGATTCCGGGCATTGGTTGCGGGTTTGAGGGCAGGGCTGAGGGCCGCCAGACCAGGCAGGTCGAAGGCGCCGAGCAGTTCATGGCGCTGCTGCAGATCAAGCCCGCTGCCCTGGCCGATCACCTTCACCTGGAAGCGATCGGCCACCAGCAGGGCGCTGGCCTGGGTGCCCTGGTCCACCAGCGGCCAGGACTGGAGCTGCTCGGAGCTGTGCAGAAACTTGCCGCGGCTGGCCGGGGCGGTGGTCACGTCGGAAATCGAGAGCAGGGCCTTGATCTCATCGCCCCGCTTGAGACGGGCCTGGCTGAACCCTCGCTTCTCCTGGGTGAAGACCAGCTCCTCGCCAGGTTGGGGCCTGGGGAAGAGGCGGTTGAAGTTGCTTCCATTGACCACCTCCCGTGTGGGGATGTCGCCCACGGTGCCCCCAGGCAGCCAGGAGCGGAAGGGCAGGAAGAAGAATGCGCCCAGGAGAAGACCTGCTATCAGCAGCAGGCCGATCCCCCAGCGCAGGTTGCGGGACATCGATTCGTGACGTCGGCTACGGACTTGATAGCACCCCCCCAATGGTCTGGGAACAACGGTCACAGGTCGCAAGGTACCCGCCCCGGCCGTGGGACGGGGCCAAGGCGGGGAGGTCCCGGCTCCGGGGCCTCCGCAACGGCGTTCAGGCCAGGCCCACCAGCTGCATCGAGAGATCCCACATCCGCCGGGCGGTTTCGGGATTGCTGGCCTTCTCCGAAAGCTCCTGACTGAAGGGGCTGCCGCTCTTCTTCTGACGATTCCCCCAGCTCCAGTGCACGCCGGAGACGGCGAAGGCCGGATCGGCCACCACCGCCGCCACCCGCTCGCCGGCTAGGGCCTGGCTCACGTAGCCACCGGTGATGGTCTTCTGGAACCAGGGGAAGATCGTGCGGAAGGCAGCCGGCGTGTTGCGGAACAGGGGTGAGTCGGCCACACAGCCTGGATACAGGGAGGTGAACACGATGCCGGTCTCGGCATGGAGGCGGCGGTGCAGCTCCTGGGTGGTGATCATGTTGCAGAGCTTGCTGTCCTTGTAGGCCTTGCCAGGCTTGAAGGCCTTGGCATCCGCCATCGCGATCGGTGCCTTGAAGCCAGCGGCAAAGCCCTCCAGATCTCCCAGGTCAGCCGGGGCGGGAATCGGGATCTTGCCCCCGAGCTCCTTGGAGTTGGCGGTCACCGTACCGAGGACCACCAGGCGGCGGGAAGGATGGTCTGAGCGTTTCAGGTCGTCGAGCAGCAGCTGGATCAGCAGGAAGTGACCGAGGTGGTTGGTGGCCATTGAGATCTCGTAGCCCTGGGGCGAGCGCTCCGGGTGGCGCAGGCGGGGCAGGTAGACCGCAGCATTGACCACAAGAGCATCGAGTCGGCGGCCGGTGGCGTGGAAGGCCGCTACCAGGTGGCGAACGCTCTCCAGATCACCCATGTCGACCTGAAGATGGGTGATGGCCTGATCGGGGATCGCCAGGGCTGCCTGGGCCCGACGGGCCTTGTCGAGATCGCGGCAGGCCATGACCACGTGCCAGCCGCGGTCCACCAAGGCCTTGGTGGCGAACAGTCCAACTCCGGAGGAGGCTCCGGTAACCAGGGCCGTCCCGGGGATGGGGGCGGAACGGCTGGGGAGGGTGTCTCCGGTGGCGGCAACCATGGGCTGGGATCAGGAGCGAGGACGGGCAGGGTACGGCCCGTTGCCCTCAGGGTCTTGGCTGGGGCCGGGCGGGCGCCTCCGCAGATTGCCAGATCACCCGCAGGCGGTTGGGGGCGATCCACTGGCTCTGCTCGCGGATCAGCCTCTGCTCACCATCGACGTTGAACAGGGCATCGAACCGCTGCCGAGCCCTCTCCAGGCGAGCCTTTTCCAGCTCGAGCACAGCAACGATCTCACCGTTGCTGTCCATGCGCTGCTGGTAGGTGGTGGAGATCTGCACCAGGCTGACGCCGGTGACGGCCACCAGTCCCAGCTTGACCATCAGGCCGATCAGGCTGCAGAAACGCTCACGCCGCTCCTGGGTGACCGCCAACAGATGACCATCGGTGGCGAACACAGCAAAACCAGCACCTGACTGGTGCCGTTCACCCGGCTCGGCTGCCGCGGGATCTGATGCGGCGAAAGGATCGGACCGGAGGCCGGGTTCGGGAGCTCCGGCGAAGGGGGCCAGGGGGCTGGGGGCAGCGGCGCTGCGGCGGTCCTCCTGCCGGTTGATGGTGCGGCCGCCGGAGCGGCGCTGCAGCATCGACGCTGGGCTCCATCGGCCCAGTGTGTGGAACGAAGCTGGTGTGTCGACAGGAGCCGGTCGGTTGGCAGGCGCTTTCTGACGGGCCGGAGCTTTAAAGGCCGGCTGGGGGGCTGGTTGTGGTGGCTGCTCAAGCCGTCCCGGGCGTTCCATGGACCTGCGGCGGGCCCGCGAAGTCCGGGATTTCCCTGCCGGGGAGGAAGGCTGGGGGCTGGCGGAACGGAAGGAGAGCACCGAGGCGGGGGCTGCGCGATCCACCGCTTGTAGCAGCCCGGCAGGGGATTGCCAAGGTTGGCCAGGTGGTTCAGGCCTTGTAGAGGCTGAAGCACAGACGCACGGCCAGAACTCCGGCATGGGCCGCCACCACCAGAGCGATCAGCACTTCGGTCTGGTTGATCATGATCGGGTCGGACAAACGCAACGAAGCCATTCTTTGTCCCCGGGTGGCTACGGTCCAGGCCCAGCCCCCGCCCTGTCACAGCTCTTGATGGCCCAACCTCCTCCGGCGCTGCCCCCGTCACTCCGGATCGAAGCCGCGCGGATCCGGAATCTCGACCTCGGCGCGCTCCAGGAGCTGGGGCGCTGCGACGTGGCCCAGCTGGTGGAGGCCGCCGGAACCCTAGACCTCCAGTTCGATTGGCCCCGCGATCCGGAGGATCCCCGCGAGCTCTCGGAGATCGCCGAGCTGCGGCTTTGGAGCCTGCGCGCCGACGCCCTGCTTCCCTGGCTTCCCCTACTGCTGGAGCGGAGCAGCGGCCAGCTCACCCGCCATGTGGCGATGCTGCTGCCCCACGGCTTCTCTCGCAGCGAGGGCATCCGCTTCGCGCCGGAAAGCCTGGAGCTGTGGATCACCCACCGCCTGTTCCTGCTCGATGGCTGGACTCAGGAGGCAGGGGTGCCCTGCCGACAGAAGCTCGCCCAGATGGCCTCGGTGCTGGGGTTCGATCTGGAGCCCTCCTTCTGGGACGCCCCCGGGCTACGGCAACCCCCTTGCTGAAATCTGGTGCCGCTAACGCCAGGGACGGTGACGCCGGTTCCGAGCACGTCCCAGCGCCCCGCTGGATTCCCAGCCTGGTGCTCGATGGGTGCTGGCAGATGGCCGTCGACCACAGCCTCCTGGAGGCCTCCCTGGCGGCGCCGCAGGGGGCCCCGAGCCTGCGCCTCTACCGCTGGAGCCGTCCAACCCTGTCACTGGGGCACCACCAGCACAGCCTGCCGCCCCACTGGCTGGAGCTGGCGGCAGCTGGAACCATCGATCTGGTGCGGCGGCCCAGCGGCGGGCGGGCGGTGCTGCACGGGGGGGATCTCACCTACGCGCTGGTCTGGCCAGCGGCACCGCCCCAGCGCCGGCGGGCCTATGGCTTGGCTTGCGGCTGGCTCTGCCGTGCCTTCGCCGAGCTGGGTCAGCCCCTGCGCTTCGGCCGGAGAGCACCCAGCCGGGAACGGGCCAGCTGCTTCGCCACCAGCACAGCCGCCGACCTGGTGCACCGCGACGGGACCAAGCGGATCGGCAGCGCCCAGCTCTGGAGCCGAGGAACCCTGCTGCAGCACGGCAGCATCCAGATCGCCCCGGCGGACCATCTCTGGCGGGTCCTGTTCGGGGAGGAGGCGCCCAGGCTGGCCCCCCTGCCGTTGACGGGGGCCGACCTGGAGGCCCATCTGAGGCGCAGTGCCGAACTCCATCTCGACCTGGGATGGTCGGGAGTCGGCCGTCGGCGATCCAGCCGAGGGAACTGGATCGAGCGGCCGCTCCAGACAGGGGAGAGGGAAGCCCTGCAACCGTTCCTGGAGCGCTACCGCCTGCTGCCCGAGGCCGCCGGACTGGCACCATCTTGACCATCACCATCGAGCTCTCCGCTCTGCTCCATCGCCCGGATCAGCTGGGGAAGGGCCAGGCCAAGGGGATAAGCGTTGAGGCGGCGGGCCGTGGCCAGGAGCTGGGGGGGAAGTCGCAATCCAATCCGCTGCAGCACCGCCTCGCCCACTTCGGGCCGCTCGACGGTGCCGGTCGGCAGGCCGGCGGGTCCAAGCACCAGCAGGCGGCCGCCAGGGGATTGTTCAAGCAGACGCACTGCCTGCCAGAGGGGCTGGGACTCGCCAATGGTGGGAAGGCTGTCGAGGGGCTGGAGATGGTTGCCCACCCGCTCGGCATCCCAGCGCTGCACGGGCAGTTGCTGCAGGACCGCTTCGTCGAACACCCCCCGCCAGCGGCCGCGATCACAGACCAAGAGCCAGTCCGGCGGGCCGGCGCCCCCCGGGCCCTGGAACCGGGACGGCGACTCGCCAGACGGCCCAGGGCTGGCCGGGGTCGGGGTGAGTTGGCTCAGCTGGCGCAGGCTGGTGTCGGCCTCGATCACACGGAAGCGCCGCCGGGCGGCATCCCTCACCCGAAGCTCCCGCAGCGCGTGCTGCACCTGCAGGATCTGGGCCTGGTTGCGGGCTGCGCCGAGACCGAACCAGCCGAGCAAGACCAGCCAGGCGCCACCTACGCCACCGCCACGCAACAGGAGCACGCTGCCCATGCCGACAGCCAGGAACGAGAGAAAGCGACCAGAGGCATTGGCCACTTCAAGGCCGCGCCGGCGGCTGCCTGTGAATTGCCAGACCAGTGCCTTGACCACCAGGCCGCCGTCGAGGGGGAGGCCTGGCAGAAGATTGAACAGGGCAAGCACCAGATTGAGGACCCCCAGCTGGGTGACCATCTCCCCCAACAGGCTGGAGTGGTGGCTCACAGGATGAACCGCCGCCAACAGCCCGATGCCAAGCACCAGGCTGACGGCTGGACCCGCCAGGGCCACCATCAGGGCGCCAAGGGCGGTAGGGCACTCCCGTTCAACACTCGCCACACCCCCGAGCAAGAACAGGGTGATGCTGCGCACCTTCACCCCCTGGCCGATCGCCACCAGGGAGTGGCCCAGCTCATGGAGCAATACCGAAACAAACAGCAAAAGGGCGGTGGCCAGGGCCACGCTCCAGATGATCGCCTCGGAGGACGTGGCTGGAAGGCTGAGGCGATAACGACGCTCGAAGGCCCAGGTGGCGGCGAGCAGGATCAGAAACCAGGTGGGATGAATCCGCAGGGGGATCCCTCGGATGCGCATCAACTGCCAACCTTCGCCCACGACCCTCCGGATCACCGTGCTTGGGGTCGCAGCGTCAACCGCTCCCCCTTGATCTGATCCTAGAAAGAGGATCCGTTCGCTGCCCCGGTGGCGCGAGCCTGTCCATCCGCGCCGCCTGAGACCCTATGGACCGCCCGCTGCTCAAGGTCTGCGGTCTGCGGGAAACCGAGCAGGCCCGTGCCGTGGCCGCCCTTGGTGCGGACGCTATCGGGGTGATCGGCGTTGCGGCCTCCCCCCGCCATCTGGAGCCTTCCCGGCGCAGCGCCCTGTTTGATGCGGTGGCAACCGAGCGGCCGCAGTGCCGGCGCGTTCTGGTGGTGGCCGATCCAAGCGACGACGATCTGGCCCAGCTGGATCCAGCCGCTGGAGGTCACCAGGTGGTGCAGCTGCACGGTGCTGAAACGCCGGAGCGCTGCCTCGCCTTGAAGCGCCAGGTGGCTGGGGTGCGGTGGTGGAAAGCCCTGCGGATCCGCACTAGCAACGATCTGGACCAGGCCAGGGCCTATGCCGCGGTGGTGGATGCCCTGCTGCTGGATGCCTGGGCCCCGGATCAGCTGGGGGGGACGGGCCAGTGCTTACCTTTGGAATGGCTGAGCGGATTTCGCACGACCGTACCCTGGTGGCTGGCCGGGGGGGTGACCCCGGAGCGAGTGCCCGACCTGTTGCGGGTTGTCAGGCCGTCAGGGTTGGATGCCTCCAGCGGGGTTGAAGATGCCCCTGGCCTCAAGAACCTGGAGCGGGTGGCGGCCCTGGTGGGTGCCGTAAGGGCCGCCGGCGACCGGGGTGCTTGAGGTCAGTGGCTGAGCAGCGACTCCTGCTGCTTGACGAGCTCAAAGAATTCGGCCTTGAGGCTTGGATCGTGGCGAAAGTCACCACGCACCACGGAATTGATCATGCTCGCCTGCGGTTCCTTGACGCCGCGCCATTTCATGCAGTAATGCTGCGCCTTGAGCAGGATGGCCAGTCCCTGGGGCTCGCAAAGGCGTTCGATCTCATCGGCGAGAATCAATACCGCTTCCTCCTGAATGTGAGGCCTGGAAAAAACCCAGTCAGCGACTCGCGAAAACTTGGAAAGGCCAATTACCCGCTGACCTGGCTTGATACCAATCCAGCAGCTGCCAAGGATGGGAACGAGGTGATGCGAACAGGCAGAACGAACGGAGATAGGACCAACAGTGTAAATCTCGTCGAGCTGTTTGACGTTGGGAAATGAGGCAATCTTAGGCTGGGCGTGATAGCGACCTTTGAACACCTCATGGAGATACATGCGAGCAACACGCTCGGCTGTTTCCTCGGTGTTGTGGTCGTTATCAATGTCGATCACCAAGCTGCGCAGCAGTTCACGAACCTTGTCAGCGACTTCGCTCTCGAGCAAATCGAGTTCTCCGTCGCGCAGGTAAGCGGAGATGTTGTCGTTGGCCAGGAACGGCACATCAGCCGCCTGGAGGCGCTGACGAATTCGCTCGCTGATGGCCTGGGAACCGTTGTTGCTGGCCTCGATGGTGCGTGCCGTGATCGGCGTCGGGAGGGTGGAGGTCATCGGAGTTCAGAAGACGCCGGCGGCCGGCATGAGGGTGAGATCCTCCACGGACTGGGTGGAGGGCTGCTGGGCCAGGTAGAGCAGGGCCGAGGCCGCCTGGTCGGCTGAAAGCATGGCACGGCGATCGAAGCTGCTGTGCACCGTCTCGCTATCCCAGAGGGGTGTATTCACCGAACCCAGCGTTAGGGTTCCCACCCGGATTCCATGGGCACGCTCCTCCTCCGCCAGGCAGCGACTGAAGGAGGCCAGGGCGGCCTTGCTGGTGCAGTAGGCCCCCCAGTCCGGGAAGGCATGGCGGGAGGCATGGCTGCTGACGTTGAGGATCAGGCCGCCGCCCTGCTGGCGCAGGAGCGGCACCACAGCGCGGCAAACCTGGAAGACGCTGGTGAGGTTGAGCTGCAGCAGCCACTGCCAACGCTCCAGGGGCATGAAGGCGAGGGGGCCGGTCCAGGCGGCTCCGGCATTGTTGATCACCACCGTGGGCAGGAGCCCGCGTCCACAAAGCTCAGCAATGCCGGGCTCAATGGCCGTTGGCTCGGCCAGATCGAGGTGGAGGATCTCCACCCTTCGGCCTAGGGCCCGGAGCTCCTCGGCGAGGCGGAGAAAGGGCTCGCTGGCCCGGGCGACCAGGAGCAGGTCAAAGCCAGCCGCAGCGAAGGATCTGGCCGTGGCGGCGCCGATGCCGCGGGAGGCGCCGGTGATGAGGGCAACGGGCAAAGGGAAAGGGCCGTTCAACAAATCTTAAGCAACTCTGGAGGGATCCGTGCTCGCCCCCTCCAGATAGCGGCCCATTCGGCGGTACTTGCTGTAGCGCTGGTCAAGACGATCCCGCTCAGGGAGGGCCAGAAGCTCAGCCAGCTGCTCCTGCAGCGCCTGCTTCAGGGTGGCCGCCGCCTGAAGAGGAGCCCAGTGGTTGCCGCCAGCAGGCTCGCTCAACACGGCATCGATCACACCGAGCTGCAGCAGATCGGCTGCGGTGATCTTGAGCGCTTCAGCCGCCGCCGGTGCCTTGGCGGCGTCGCGCCAGAGGATCGAAGCACAGGCCTCTGGGCTGGCCACTGTGTAGACACTGTGCTCGAACATCAGCAGCCGATCCGCCACGCCGATCCCGAGGGCACCACCGGAGCCGCCCTCGCCGATCACCGTGGCGATGATCGGCACCCGCAGCCGGAACATCTCGCGCAGATTGACCGCGATCGCCTCCCCCTGACCCTGCTCCTCCGCCAGCACCCCGGCGTAGGCCCCAGGGGTGTCGATGAAGCTGAGAATCGGCAGCCGGAAGCGATCGGCGTGGTCCATCAGCCGCATCGCCTTGCGATAACCGCCCGGTGAGGCCATGCCGAAGTTGCGGGCCACGTTCTCTTTGGTATCCCGCCCTTTCTGGTGGCCCAGCAACAGCACCGGCTGCTCACCGATCCGGCCGATTCCCCCGACCAGGGCGCGATCATCGGAACCGCGGCGGTCGCCGTGGAGCTCCAGCCAATCGTCGCTGATCAGCTGGATGTAATCGAGACTGCTCGGACGCTGCGGATGGCGTGCCACCTGCATCTTCTGGGCCGGGGTGAGGGAGCGGAAAATCTCCTCCCGCCGGCGGCTGGCGAGGGTCTCCAGTTGCAGCAGCTGCTGGCTGACATCCACCTCCGAATCACGGGCGAGCTGGCGGATCTGTTCGATCTGCTCCTCGAGCTCCACCAGAGGTTTCTCAAAGTCTAGGAGGGCGCGGCGGGCCATGGCGTGCAGGGCGGAGGGGGAACGGAGCCTGGGATGGGGCAAATGCGCTGGGAAGGGAAGGCGCTCTAGTGGCTGGCCAGACCAGCGGTCGGGGGGGTGGAGGCAAGGGGGGCCTGCAAACCGACGGCCTGGAAGCCGTGCCGTTGGGAAGCCGTGCCGATCCAGTCCATCGCCGCGAGGCTGATGTTGTTGCGGCCCCAGCTGAAATTGGTGTGGTGGTCCTCAAAATCGAGCAGCATCGCCTCAGCGAAGCAGGCGAACATCTGGCGCTGAGGCCATGCCATATCAGCGGCTAGGGCGACCACCTGCCAGTCAATGTCGGTGTGAAATTCGACGATGCCACCCTTGAGCACATGCACCCCCTCGGAAGCGGCCTTGCTGTCGAGGTTCTTGGGGTAGCCGCCATCAACCATCAGGCAGGGCTTGCGCAGATTGGCCACATCAATGCTCAGGCTCTCCGGCAGGCTGGCCACCCACACCACCACATCGGCCTGGGGGAGCGCCTCTTCCAACGCCAGGATCCGCCCACCCCCAAGTGAGGCCTGCAGATCGAGCAGGGGCTGGGGTTTGCGGGCCACAAGCAACAGCTCAGCCACCCCGGTGCGACTGGATAGCCAGTGGCAGACGGCACTGCCGATATCGCCGGTGGCGCCGACCACGGCGACTGTGGCCTTGGTCAAATCAATACCCAGAAGCGGGGCGTTGGACTCAACCTGGCGACAGATCACCCAGGCGGTATGGGTGTTGCCAGTGGTGAAGCGCTCCCAATCCAGGGTGGTGGCACGAACCTGCTGCTCTTTGAGCAGATTCATGTCCTCGAAGATGATCGAGGTGAAGCCGCCTAGGGCGCTGCTGTCGATGCCGCTCTTCTGGGCCAGTTCCATGGCGTTGAGAACCTTGCGCTTGGCCGTTTTGAAGCGGCGCAACATCTCTGGCACAAAGACCGAATCAATGTAGGCGCCTTCTATCTTCCTGCCGGTGAGGCTCTCAACCTCAAAGCGCTCGACCAGCTGGGGCGGAGCGCTGGACCACATGTCAAGGTCTCCAGCCGCATATTCGGGGTAACCGAGGCGCTCAGCCAGCTGTCGGGCGGACGCAAAACTGGTGGAGTGTCCGATCAGGCCGAACATGCGGGTCTCGTGGCGGGCGGGGTGCTGGATAGCCGGCTGTCGCCGACGACACATCCTGCCACGCCCGCCCCACGGGACCGGGTGGTTCAGTCCATCGGCCTTCAGCCGACCAGAGCGGCGGCGGCCATGCGGGCAATGTCGCGTGAACTGAAACCGATTTCAGTGAGCGCCTCCTGGTAGGCAATCAGGAAATCTTCAATCAGATCCTCCTTTTCCATTCGCAGGGTCGAAGCATCGGCAGCGACCCGCTCCAGCATGCGCCGCACGTGGGGCAAGTTGGTGCGGTTGGCCTCCTCCAGTTCAGCGCGGCTGGCTTCTAGGTTTGCCTTCAACCACTCCTGGCCATAATTGAGGTGGGTGTATTCATCCTTGACCACCCCCTCGGTGATCTTGCGGGCGAATGGGTCGGCTACCGGAATATAAATGTGATAAGCGGCGATAGCAAAGGCCTCAATCAACAGAGCCTGGATCAACAGGCAGGTCACCACCTTGCCTTCGGCAAGGGCAGCCTGGAAGTTGTTGCGGAGTGGCGAGAAGAACTCGCGGGCGAAATCCATATCGGCCGTAACGCCGAGATTGGCGGCGCAGGCGGTGAAGCCTTTCATGTGCTTCAGCTCCATCCGCGCCAGCCGGCCGAGCTCATCGGCCTGGTCGGGCAGGAGGGTGCCGATGGCGATGTAGTTGTCGTGGGCTTCCTGCTCGCCCTCGATCACGATGGCATTGATGCGGCTGTAGGCGTCTTTGTAAGCCTCACTGCTGAAGTCGGGCAGACCCTCCGCTTCCTGGTTCAGGTCGGCCGGGGTCGATTCGAGCGTCGGCATGGGGGCCGGAAGACACGGAGCGGCTCGATCGTAGTCAACCCGGCGGGAGGCAGGGCGGCCAGTCGCTGCGGAGCAGAGCTTCCAGCCGCCGCCGCCACCCCTCCACCAGCCGGTCGAACAGCTCCGCCCCCAGGCTGGCGTCCGCGCCACGCGGGTCGCCGATCACGCCGGATTCACTCAACTCCCGCGTCAGCCAGGCGGTCGGGGCCTCCCCCTCCAGGCTCCAGCCTTCGGGGGCCGATCGAAAGAGACCATCGGGCTGTCGCTCCGAACCGACCAGGCCAGGGTCCAGGTGGAGCATCAGGCTGGTCTCGGCCAAGCCGGCATGGAGGCCCTCGCTGCGCTCCGGTTCGGGGATCATCGCCCCGATGCCCTCCGGCCCGCGCCAGAGGAAACAGGGCAGCACCGCCAGGGCGGGACAATTGGCGTGCAGGCTGCGGGCAGCGACCTCCAGCAGGGCGATCTGGCCCCCATGGGCGTTGAACAGCACCAGCCGCTGGAAGCCGGCGGCGGCCAGATCGCGACCCACTGCCTCCACCAGGGCCAGCAGCAGCGGCGCCGGCAGGCTGAGGGTGCCCGTGAAACCGCAGTGCTCCGGCGAAAAGCCGATGGCCTGGGTGGGTAGTTGCCAGATCGGCAGATCCCGATCCAGACGCTCCAGCACCGCGGTGCAAACCCGCTCAGCGAACAGGGCGTCGGTGCCGAGGGGGAGATGGGGACCGTGCTGCTCGATCGCCCCGAAGGGCCAGATCACCGTGCTGCCCGGTCGAGCCGCCTGGCGCGCCAGTTCCGGCCAGGGCAGTCGGGCGAGGTCTCGGGGTGTGGACCGGGGCAACGGCGGCATCGGGAGGGTGGAACGGAGCTTGGGATCTGGGGAGGTCCTTACAGTGTGACCTTGCAGAACTCCTGAACCCGCCCATGGCCGGATCCGGCAATCCAGCGCCGCGTCAGCCCCGGCCGCCCGCTCAGCGGCCCGCCACCGCCGCTGCGGCCCCCCCACGCAGACCCCCCCAGGTGATGCTGATCCGCAAGGAGGGACCGGGGGCCCAGGACGAACCCACCCCGACGGCTCCCCAGCCAGCGGCGCCACCCGCCAGGCCCGCGGCCGCCCCTGTTCCGGCTGCCGCAGCAGCAGCGACCGCCGCCACTGCGACCCCAGCCCCAGCCCCCACCGCCAACGACGAAGACCGCTTCGATCTCAGCGAGCTCGAGGGGCTGTCCATGGCCGACCTGCTCGGCCCGGAGCCCAGCCGTGGTCGCTCGGGAAAGGGTGCCGGCAGCCCCGCGCCGCGGGCCGCGGCCGCCACCGACGCCACCACAGCTGAACCGTCCAGGTCTGCGGCGTCATCCCGCAGCGTCGACGACTTCGATTTCGATGAGGAGGCCTTCCTGGCCGCCCTCGATCAGAACGAACCGGTGGGCACCACCGGCGAGGTGCTGACTGGCACCGTCGTCGGGGTCGAAAGCGATGGCGTTTACGTGGATATCGGCGGCAAGGCCCCAGGCTTCATGCCCAAGAAAGAGGCGGGCCTCGGGGTGATGACCAACCTCAAGGAGCGCTTCCCCCGCGGTCTGCCGGTGCAGGTGCTGGTTACCCGCGAGCAGAACGCCGATGGCATGGTCACTGTCAGTGCCCGAGCCCTGGCCCTGCGCCAGAGCTGGGAGAAGGTGCGCCAGCTGGAGAAGGAGGGCAAGGTGGTGCAGGTGCTGATCAATGGGTTCAACCGGGGCGGTGTGACCTGCGATCTCGAAGGGCTGCGGGGCTTCATCCCCAGGTCCCAGCTCCAGGAGGGCGAAAATCACGAGGCTTTGATGGGTCGCACCATCGGGGTCACCTTCCTTGAGGTCAACGCCGACACCCGAAAACTCGTGCTCTCCGAGCGCCGGGCCACCACCGCCGCCCGCTTCGCGGAGCTGGAGGTGGGCCAGTTGGTGGAAGGCCAGGTGGCGGCCCTCAAGCCCTACGGATTTTTCATCGATCTGGGGGGCATCAGCGGCCTGCTCCACCACAGCGCCATCAGCGGCGCTGTCCTGCGGGACCTGCGAGAGGTGTTCCAGCCCGGCGAACGGGTCAAGGCCCTGATCACTGAACTCGACCCGGGGCGCGGTCGGATCGCCCTGAACACGGCCCTGCTTGAGGGCCAACCCGGTGAATTGCTGATCGCCAAAGACACGGTCATGAACGAGGCGGTCGATCGGGCCAACCGGGCTCGGTCCGTCCTCCGTCAGCAGGAGCAGTCGGCGGGATGAGCGCCATTGCCCCAGGCCCCGCCCTTGAGGTTGCCCCCGACTGGGAGCTCGACTACTACTCGCGTCCCGTGCTCGAAGCCGATGGCCGCAAGCGCTGGGAACTTCTCATCTGTGCGCCCCCCCGGGTCGCCGTTGCCGGTCCTGCTGGCGCCTCAGCGTCCGAGCCCGGCGAGCCCTTTCGCTGGGTCCGCCCCTGCTCCGCCGGCACGGTCAACTCCATCTGGCTGCGCGAGGCGATCGAGGAGGCCCTGGCGGAAGCCTCGTTGCGGGGTCTGCCCCGGCCGCGACGGGTGCGCTGCTGGCGCGCCTCGATGCGCACCATGGTGCAACGGGCCGTCGAAGGGCTGGGTCTGGAGCTGGTAGCCAGCCGGCGCTGCTACAGCCTGATCACCTGGCTGCTGGAGCGTCAATCCCAGGTCTATCCGGCCGAGGAGGGTTTTATGGCGGGTCCGTTGGCACCCCCTCCGACCCCGATCCGGCCAGTGCCGGTGCCCCTGCCGGAGGTGGCCCGTGGTGAGCGCTGGGCCTGGGCCACCCTCCCCCTCGGCGCCCTGGCGGAGGCCGCGGAATGGGACCTGGGCTTCGCCGGCCTGCTCCGTCTCCCTGACGGCCTCGATCCCGATACCCCCATCCCCGGCATCCGGCTGTTCAGCCGCAGTCGGCCCCTGGCGATCGCCGGCTGGCTGGCGGGCCTCGAACCGGTGCGGCTCGAACTCGACGGCAAGCGGCTGGTGCTCGAGGCCGGTCTGGAGGACCGCTGGCTGCTGACCGACCTGCCCGTCGAGGAACGAGCGGCGGCAGCCGCTGCCCTGGCTCAGGCCCGGGAACAAGCAGCTGGATTGCAGTTCCTGGCGGTCCAGAGCGAACCGACCGCCGCCCGATTGGAGGGATTCTGGATGTTGCGGGACCTCCCCGATGTCTGAGCCCTGCGTGCTGCCCCCCCTCCACAGCCGTGGCCATGGCTGAAGCCCTCGAGCCCCCTTTCGATCGCCCCGATGCCGCCTTCAACACCCTGGCGGGATGGAGCTGGGTCGGCACCTACGGGGGCCAGTTTCTGCAGGCTGATCTGCTGGCCGGCTTCGAACACGGCTTTTTTACCCGTCAGTGGCAGGGTCGGGGCCCCGAGGAGCTGGCTGGCCATCTCAGCGCCGGGGTGAGCGTCCATCGCCTCCGACAGATCCACAGTGCCGCGGTGCTGACCGCCGGTTCTGCCTTGGGCGAACCCTGGCCCGAGGCCGATGGCCTCGTGAGCCAGGAGGGTGGCCAGAGTGTGTGGGTCTGTGGCGCCGACTGCACGCCGGTGCTGCTCGCCGATCCCGCCAGCGGTCGTGTGGCCGCCTGCCACGCCGGCTGGCGGGGGGTGGCCGGCCGGATTCTGCCCCAGGCCATCGCCCTGCTGGAGCAGGCAGGCAGCCGTCGTGACCAACTGCTGGTGGCCCTGGGTCCGGCGATCTCTTGTGCGTCGTATCAGGTGGAACGCGAGGTGAGCCTGGCGGTGGCCCTGGCCCTGCGCGACACCCCCCTGGAGGGTGATGGTGCCCTGGAGGAGTTGCACGCCTGCGGTGCCCTGCGCCCCGACCCCGATCCGAGCCGTGACCGCCTCGATATCCGTGCCGCCAGCCTGCGACAGCTGCAGCACGAGGGAATCCCAGCTGAACGGGTGGCCGTTTGCCCCCTCTGTACAGCCGCGGAGCCCCTGCTGTTCCACTCCTGGCGGCGTGACCGGGTCAAGGCGGTGCAGTGGAGCGGCATCGTGGCCCAGGCCTGAGAGCAGATCAGGGCAATGCGGAACAACTGACCAGCGCGCGGGATGGGCCTGAAGAGGGTGATACGGCCGCTGCACCCTTACCAAGAATGGCCTAGTCACGCTTCGCGGTCCGTGGCGATTCCAGCACCTGGATTCAGGCTGTTTAGGCCCGCCAGCAGGGGAGCACCCCCGAGATCGACGCGGTTGCGGATAGCGGGCTGAGTCTCAGATTCGCAGTCTCGATGAAGCTGACAGGGTTGCGGATGGCTCGTTTTTGCGACATTATGCAGGAGTTGCAAGTTCACAACCATGCTCACAGGAGCCGAACTCCTCGCCAAGGTCAAAGAACTGGGAGACGTCAGCAAGTCCGAACTGGTTCGGGCCTGCGGTTACGTGTCCACCAAGAAGGACGGCAGCGAACGCCTCAACTTCACAGCCTTTTACGAATCCCTGCTCAATGCCAAGGGGGTTGACTTCGGATCCGCCCCCAAGGCCGGCAAAGCTGGGCGCAAGCTGAGCTTCTGCACCAAGGTCCAGTTCAACGGAAACCTGATGGTGGGCAAGGCCTACACGGCCCTGCTGGATCTCAAACCCGGCGATGAATTCGTGATCAAGCTGGGTCGCAAACAGATCCGTCTTGTCCCCCTGGGCTCGGAGGAAGACGACGTTTGAGCGCCACGGCCACGGCCTCCGCAACCCGGATGCCATCGATCGCAGCCGAGAGAATGCCACCGGCATAGCCTCCACCTTCGCCGGCCGGATAGAGCCCGGGTGTATTCGGGCTCTCCAGGCTTTCGCGCTCTCGCCTGATCCGCACCGGTGAGGAGGTACGGGTCTCCACGCCCGTCAGCAGGGCGCCAGGATCGCAAAAACCCGGAATCGTGCGTTCGAACGCCGGCAGGGCTTCCCGCAGCGTCGCCAACACCCACGCCGGCAGGCAGCCCTCCAGATCCGTGAACCGCAGTCCAGGCCGGCAAGAGCCATCCACCGCTCCTTTCGGAACCTCGGAACCGCCACTCGACCTGCCCGCCAGGAAGTCGCCCAACCACTGCGCCGGGGCGCTGTAGTCACCACCGCCCGCCAGGAAGGCCTGCCGTTCCCAGTGGCGCTGGAAAGCCACCCCGGCCAGGGGATCGTCCGGGCTTTCGCCCCAGCCGGCCAGGTCGGCGGCCTCGACGTTGACCACCAGGGCGCTGTTGGCGTTTCGCTCGTTTCGCGAGTGCTGGCTCATCCCGTTGGTGACCACGGCGCCGGGCTCCGAGGTGGCCCCCACCACCAGGCCACCGGGGCACATGCAGAAGCTCCAGGCGCTGCGGCCGGAAGGGCTGTGGTGCACCAACTTGTATTCGGCGGCCCCCAGCTGGGGATGGCCGGCGGCGCTGCCCCAGCGGGCCCGATCGATCAGGGGCTGGGGGTGCTCAATCCGCAGGCCGACGGCGAACGGTTTGGGCTCCAACGCCACACCCTGATCGCGCAGCATCGCGAAGCTGTCCCTGGCACTGTGACCCAGGGCCAACACCAGCTGGTCCGTGGCCACTCTGGAGCCATCGGCCAGCCACACCCCCCGCACCGCCCGACTGTCGGGCTCCAGATCAAGACCGGTGAGCTTGGCTCCGAACCGCACCTCCCCCCCCAGGTCCATGATCCGGGCCCGCAGCCCACGCACCACGGTGGCCAGCTTGAACGTGCCGATGTGGGGCCGATGGGCCGTGAGGATCTCCGGCAGGGCACCGGCAGCGACAAGCTCCTCGAGCACCTTGCGGATCAGAGCATCCGGTTCGCTCACCTGGCTGTAGAGCTTGCCATCGGAGAAGGTGCCCGCTCCGCCCTCACCGAACTGGGCGTTGGATTCCGGGTTGAACGGCAGGCGCCCGCTCCAGAAGCCGAAGGTGTCAGCGGTGCGGCGCTTGACCGGTTGTCCCCGCTCCAGCAGCAGCGGTCGCAGGCCCATCTGGGCGAGCAAGAGGGCAGCGAAGTACCCGCAGGGTCCAGCCCCCACCACCACTGGCCTGGGCCCGGGGGGTGGCGAACTGAACCGAGCCACGACCTGATAACGATGGTCCGGCGTCGGGCGCAGGTGGGGATCGTCGCCGAAGCGGCGTTGCAGACGCCGCAGGCCGGCAGCATCGAGGGCGAGCTCAAGATCCAGGCTGTAAACCAGGGCGATGGCGCCTCGACGCCGAGCATCGACGCTGCGCTTAACCAACCTGTGGCCGAGCAGTTGGGAGGGACTGATCGCCAGCTGCCTGCAGATCGCCTCCTCCAGATCGGCCTGACTGTGATCGAGGGGCAGTTTGAGTTCGCTGAGGCGGAGCACGGGGGCCGCGGAAAGGCTTTCCAAATCTCTAATCCAGCACCGAAACCCTTTCCCTGCAGATTCCCACCGACACCCCCCAGATCCTGACAACGCTGCCAGGGTGGTGGGATCCAGATCGGACCATCGCCATGGGCCTCAGTCACTGTCCGCTCTGCCAGGCCCTGGCAGTTCTCTGTCTGGTGCGTTATGGGGCCTACGCCTGGCTGGCCTGGACCCTGGTCGCCGGGGCCAAGAACCAGGAGGTGGCAATCAAGGCACCTGAGCTGGCGGCGGCCGTCACGGCGGCGGATGGCAGCCCGGCTGACCTGGTCCCTGCCCTGCCCGCCTGTTGATCAGTCCGCAGCAGCTGATGCGGTGATCGGCCCTCTGCTGGGAGCGATCCCCAGCTCCCTCTCCATGGCCGCCACCGCCAACCGGGTGCGCAGCAGGGCATCGGGATTGAGGCTGATCGAATCGATCCCTTCCTCCACCAAAAAGCGAGCGAAATCGGGGTGATCGCTGGGGGCCTGCCCACAGAGGCCGATCGGCCGGCCGCAGCGATGGGCGGTGCGGATCGCCAGGCTGATCATCGCCTTGACGCTGGCGTGGCGTTCATCGAACAGATCGGCCACCAGGGCTGAATCACGATCGAGCCCCAGGGTCAGCTGGGTGAGATCGTTGGAGCCGATCGAGAAGCCATCGAAGCGCTCGGCGAAGGCCTCGGCGCTGATCACATTGCTGGGCAGCTCGCACATCACGTACACCTGCAGACCGTTCTCCCCGCGCACCAGGCCCTGGGCCGCCATGGCGGCAAGCACCCTGTCACCCTCCTCCGGGGTGCGACAGAAGGGAACCATCGCGATGGTGTTGGTGAGGCCCATCCGCTCCCGCACCCGCCGCAGAGCCTGGCATTCCAGAGCGAAGGCAGCGGCGAAGGCCGCGGACCCATAGCGGGAGGCCCCCCGCCATCCCAGCATCGGATTCTCCTCCTGCGGTTCGAAGCAGGCCCCCCCCAGCAGGCGGGCGTATTCGTTGCTCTTGAAATCCGAGAAGCGCAGCAGCACCGGGTTGGGATGAAAGGCGGCGGCGATCCGCCCCATCCCCTGGGCCAGGGTTTCGATGTAATACTCCGCCGGATCGGCATGGCCGGCGCTGAGCGCCGCGATCGCAGCCCGCTCCTGGGGGGAGGCGACGCGCTCGGGCTGCAGCAGCGCCAGGGGGTGAACGCGGATGTGGTTCGCAATGATGAACTCCAGTCGTGCCAGGCCGACGCCGTCGCAGGGAATGGCCGCCAGGTTGAAGGCCTGCTCTGGATTCCCCACGTTCATCAGGATGCGGGTGCGGGTGGGGGGAAGGTCCGCCAGGGGCTGCTCCTCCAGCTGAAAAGGCAGGACCCCTGGATAGACATGGCCTTCCTCGCCCTCGCAACAGCTGAGGGTCACGGTGTCGCCATCGCGGAGGCGCCGGGAGCCGTCACCGGTGCCGACGATGGCGGTGATCCCCATTTCACGGGCGATGATCGCCGCATGGCAGGTGCGGCCCCCCTGGTCCGTCACCACACCGCGGGCCCGCTTGAGGATGGGTTCCCAGTCGGGATCGGTGCGCACGGTCACCAGCAGATCACCCTCCCCGAAACGGGCGATCTCGCCGGGATCGCGCAGCACCCGCACCACGCCGCTGGCCACGGAGGCGCCGATGGCGCGACCGCTGAGCAGGGGCTCCAGCCGATGGGGCTCGAGATGCCAGCTGCGCAGGACGGCTCCGTCACGACGGGACTGCACCGTCTCGGGTCGGGCCTGCAGAATGTAGAGGGCGCCGCTGGGCCCATCCTTGGCCCATTCAATGTCCATCGGCGTGGTGATGCCGCGGCGCTTGGAATAGTGCTCTTCGATCCGGCAGGCCCAGCGGGCCAGGGTGAGCACCTCCCCATCGCTGAGGGCAAAGCGGCGGCGGCTGGCCTCCTCAACAGGTTCAAGCCGCACCGGTCGCCCCCCCTGGGGAGGGTCGCAGCGCACCAGCCGGATCGCCTTCTCTCCGAGACGCCGGCTGAGAATCGGCTGAAAGCCCTGCAAGAGAGTGGGCTTGAAGATCAGCCATTCATCGGGATTCACCGCTCCCTGCACCACGGTCTCGCCCAGTCCGTAGGCGGCGGTGAGCAGCACGGCATTGGCAAAGCCCGATTCGGTGTCGATGCTGAACATCACCCCGGCGCAGGCCTGGTCGGCGAGCACCATCCGCTGCACGCCGATCGAGAGGGCCACCTCCAGATGGTCGAACCCGTGGAGCTGGCGGTAGGAGAGGGCGCGATCGGTGAACAGGGAGCTGAAGCAACGGCGACAGGCCGCCAGCAGGTTCTCCTCCCCCTGCACATGCAGGAAGGTGTCCTGCTGTCCGGCGAAGCTGGCCTCGGGCAGGTCCTCGGCGGTGGCGCTGGAGCGGACCGCCACCGCAGGAGAGCCGAGCCTGCGGTAGGCCTGGCGGATACCGGCCTCGAGCTCCGGCGGAACAGCGGCCTCCAGCAGCCAAGAGCGTGCGGTCGCCCCCGCCGCCTGGAGGTCGCTGAGGTTTTCGCTATCGAGATCGCGAAGCAGAACCGCCAGACGCGCCTCCAGATCGTTGTGGCGCAACAGCAGGCGATAGGCGGCGGCGGTGGTGGCAAAGCCCCCGGGTACGCGCACCCCGGCGGCACCAAGCTCGCGGATCATCTCGCCGAGGGAGGCGTTCTTGCCTCCGACCCTGGCGATGGCGCCCAGATCCACCTGCTCGAACGGCAAGATCAGCTCCGGCTGCAGAGCCGACTCGGCCGGGGTGCTGGCTGGAGGCGTGGGATCGATGGCCACCGCATTCACTGCAGCATCTGCCCTCAACGATGGGAGCTCGCCGCGGCTTCCGCCAAGGCTCCTTCAGACCCGCAGCCGATCCACCGCAGACAGGCCCCTGGCCGAAGAGGAGCGCGGTGGGGTGGCCTCAGCGAGGGGAGGGCGTCCCTCCGTCGCCGCCGGCCGATCCCTCTCCCCCGGGCCGAGGCTTCGTGTCTTCGGGAAGCAACTGGGTGAGTAGACCGGCGGCCAGCAGCACCCCCCCCAGCCCCAGGGCGAGGGGGCGGTTAGCTGCGGCGGGACCATCGACCCAGGCGGCCGTGGCCAGAAACGCTCCCCCCAGCAGCAGAGAGGGCACCAGGACGATGCCGCGAGCCGTGCGATTGAGGCCCATGGCGCTAGCCGCAGGGGATGGAGTGGGCCAGGCCGGCGGCGACCAGGCCCGCGCTGAGATCGCCTCCGGGAAGAGAATCCACGGGGCTAACCAGCGCGAGCAGGTGGTCGTCCTGTTCGCCCAGGGGCCGCAGGTTGACGCGGCTGTGGCGGGGCAGGCGCTGCCGCAACCAGGCCTGGGCCTCCTGCTCAGAGCCCCTTTGCACCGCCATGCAACCCAGCAGCACCAGGGACGACCGGTTTCGATCCCCGATGATCAGCCGATCAGGGCCGGTGACTTGAAGCACCTCGGCTGCCGCAGCCTCAGCAGGCCAGAGGCTGAGGCCACTGGCCATCAACAGGACGATCGCCAGCAGAGTGGCCAGGAGAGAGGGTTTCAGAGCTTGGTGCCGCAGGTGGGGCAGTGGAGATGGGCGCTGTCGGTGGTGGTGCCACAGGCCCGACACTGACGGATCGTATCGATCGCCAGTTCGGGATGGCTGGGCAGGCCCACCATCTGGGCGTTGCTGGCTCCTGGGGGAACCATCGGGTAGCAGTTCTCGTTGCGGCGCACCTTGACCTCGACGAAGGCCGGGCCGGGGTGGGCCAGAGCAGCGGCCAGGAGTGGACGCAGCTCGGCGCGGTCGTTGATCGCCACACCTCGGACCCCGAAGGCTTCAGCGAGGGCGGGGAAATCAGGCATCCCCATGGTCATCTCGGAGGCGGAGTAGCGCTCCTCGTAGAAACTCTCCTGCCATTGCCGCACCATCCCCTGCCAGCCGTTGTTAAGAACCACCACCTTCACCGGCAGGTTGTACTGGCTGAGGGTGCCGAGCTCCTGAATGTTCATCAGGATGCTGGCGTCCCCAGCCACGCAGACCACCTGGGAGCCCGGGCAGGCCACCTGGGCGCCCATCGCCGCAGGCATGCCGAAGCCCATCGTGCCCAGACCGGCGCTGCTGATCCAGCGGCGGGGCCCGGTGTTGAGGAACTGGGCCGCCCACATCTGGTGCTGACCGACATCGGTGGTGATGATCGCCTCAGGGGCGAGTTCGGAGAGGGCGATCACCACCTCCTGGGGGGCGATCTCGCCCTCAGGGCGGGGAATCACCAGGGGATAGTGGTGCTTCCAGCTTTCGATCCGCTGCAACCACGCCTCAGTGCGTCCCTGGGACTGTTCACCGGCGGAGGCGGCAAGCAGCTGGGACAGGGCTTCACCGACGTCCGCGACCACAGGCACATCAGGGACGCGGTTCTTGCCCACCTCGGCAGCGTCGATGTCGATGTGGATCACCCGGGCCCTCGGCGCGAAACTGTCGAGACGGCCGGTGACACGGTCATCGAAGCGGGCGCCGGCGGCGATCAGCAGGTCGCATTCGGTGACGGCAAAATTGGCGTAGGCGGTGCCATGCATGCCGAGCATGCCGACGGCGAGCGGATGGCGCTCATCGAAGGCACCCTTGCCCATCAACGTGGTGGTGACCGGCAGGCGGAAGCGCTCCGCCAGATCGCGCACCGCCTGGTGGGCCCCGGCGCTGATGGCGCCCCCACCCACATAGAGCAGCGGCCGTTGGGCCTGGCGGATCAGCTCCAGGGCAGCCTCGATGGCAGCCGGCTCAGCCCTGGGAGGCCTCTGGAAGCCAGCCGGCACGGCGGTTCCCGGCTCGACCGGCACATAGTCAAAGAGCTCAGCGCCCACATCTTTGGGCACGTCGATCAACACAGGGCCGGGGCGGCCACTGGAGGCGATCAGGAAGGCTTCGGCCACGATCCGGGCGATGTCGGCGGGATCGCGCACCACCCAGGAATGCTTCACGATCGGCAGGGTGATGCCGAAAATGTCGGTCTCCTGGAAGGCGTCGGTGCCGATCGCGGCCCGGGGCACCTGGCCGGTGATCACCACCATCGGCACAGAATCCATCTGGGCCGTGGCGATGCCGGTGACCAGGTTGGTGGCGCCCGGTCCTGAGGTGCCGAAGCAGACGCCCACCCGGCCGGTGGCCCTGGCGTAGGCGTCGGCGGCGTGGGTACCGCCCTGTTCATGGCGGACCAGAATGTGCTTGAGCCAGCCGCGGGCCTCTGCTTTGTGCAGCTCGTCGTAAATCGGCAGGATGGCGCCGCCGGGGTAGCCGAAGATGTGGCGCACGCCATGGCGATGGAGGGAATCCATCAGGGCGTAGCCACCGCTGACCTTCTGGGAGGCGGAATCCAGCTCAGCGACAGATCGGGGATGTTCCTGGGAAACCTCGCCGGCAGCCTGGGTGGTCGCGGCCTGGGGGTTGAGGGGGGTGCGTGTCACGGCGGCGGCAAGGGGGGAACGGGTCTGGAGCGGAGGGCTGGGGATCGCTCTGGGGGCGCCCTGGAATCCGATGGGATGCACCGGTGGGATTCAGGTGGGATGCAAGAGAGCGCCGATAAAACCTCAGAGGGATCCCGGAGCGAGCCCGGAGGCTGGGGTCTGGTTTCAGGTGGCCTAAGGAGATTCAGGGGAATCAGGAGGAGTGGATCCTGGTGTGCTCTCGATCAGCGCAATAGGCCAACATTAAAGCGGCGCTGCGGGGAAGTCCGTGCCATGTTGCGGCTTGCGGCCATGGCCCGCAGCACCAGCACCGGATCGAGCCAGGCGCCCCGGTAGCGCAGCCCCCAGTGCAGGTGGGGTCCGGTGCTCGCCCCACTGATGCCGACGTGGCCGATGGTCTGCCCGGCGACGACCCGATCACCGACGGCCAGCAGCACCGGACCGCTGCGGTACGACCCCGCCGCCGCACGGCCAGCCAGATGGCAGTAGATGTGCTCATAGTCACCGGAGCGGATCACCAGCCCGTTGCCGCAGCCCGGATCGGCGATCACCTCCAACACCCTGCCGCCCCACCAACTGCGCACCGTGGAGCCGAGTGGTGCGGCGATATCGAGACCGTCGTGGGGGCGGAGAACGCCGGAGAGGGGATGGAGTCGCAGGCCGAAGCCGCTGGTGAAGCCGGCGAAGCTAGAGACTGGAAACACGCCGCGACCCCAGGAACGCTGGCCGGGGCCGATCGAAGCCTCCAGGGGAGCGGGCAGGGCGAGCAGCGCGGCCGATCCTGCCGCCAGGACCCTGGCCCAGCGGCAGGATCGGCCAGCTGGTTGGCTGGCGGATCCACGCCAACGCCCCGAACGAGGCGGGGGCTGGGCCCGGTCCGAGCGGGGCCTGCAGGGTTCAGAGGAGTCCGATGGCATGCAGGGGGCCATGGCCACTGATCAGTTCCAGCAGGAAAGCGGAGAAGCCGACCATCGCCAAGCGGCCGTTCCAGACCTCGGAGCTGTTGTTCCACCCCCAGGCCCATTTGTCCTGGGGGTAGAGCTTGACCTTGGTGGGCAGGGCCGCCGCCTGATCGAGGTTGACCTCCGGGCCCTCAAGGGCCTGCTGGACCAGATGGGCCAGACCCTCAATAAAGGAGGGGGTGGTATCGAGGGCAGGGACGCGGCGGAAGGTGCTGATGCCGGCCTCGTGGGCGATCTCCCGATATTCGATATCGATTTCTTCGAGGGTCTCGATGTGCTCGCTGACGAAGCTGATCGGCACCACCACCAAATCCTTCACCCCGGCCTTGCCCAGGTCCTGCAGGGCGGTGTCGGTGTAAGGCCTGAGCCACTCCACCGGACCGACACGGCTCTGATAGGCCAGGGTGTACGGGTTGGGATGGCCCAGGTCGCGCTGCAGCCGTTCCATGATCAGGCGGGAGCAGGCCTCGATTTCCCGCTGGTAGGGATCGCCGGCCTCTTCCACGTAGCTCTTCGGCACACCGTGGGCGCTGAAAAACACATGGGCGCTGGCGGGATCGGGGCAGGCGCGGATGTCGCGGGCGATCAACTCGGCCATGGCGCCGATGTAGCCCGGGTCGTCGTAGTAGCTGCGGATGCAGCGGATCGGCAGGCTGGCGAAGGCCGGATCGGCCTGGCGGAGGCGCTGCAGCTCCCGGAAGCTGGAGCCACTGGTGCTGATCGAAAAGTGGGGGTAAAGGGGCAGCACCACCACCTGCTCGATGCCATCGGCCTTGATGTCGGCGACGGCGGATTCGGTGAAGGGATGCCAGTAGCGCATCGCCACATAGCTGGTGGCCTCCACGCCCCGCTGGCGCAGGGTGCTCTGGAGCTCCCGCGCCTGTTGTTCAGTGATGCGGCGCAGGGGCGAACCGCCGCCGATCGAGCGGTAAGCCGCCTGCGACTTGCCGGCCCGCAGGGTGCTGATCAGCCAGGCCAGGGGCTTCTGCAGGGCTGGGTTGGGCAGCCGGATGATCTCCGGATCGGAGAACAGGTTGTAAAGGAAAGGCCCGACATCCTGGATCCGCTCCGGACCGCCGAGGTTCAGCAGCACCACGCCGACCCTGGCCATGTCACCCATCCACCCGATAGAGGGGCGAGCGTAACGCCAGGCTCCCGTCCCCTGGCGTTCAAGGCCCGGGCCCGGCCTGCCCGGGACGGAGGCCCCTGGCCCCGGCCGGCCGGGCTCGATAGGGTCCGGAGCAGCGCCCACCCCCGCTCCCCCTGGCCAGCTCCACCCATCCCCTGCAGGCCGACCTGGACCGCCGCAACGCCGAGCTGGCGGCGGTCGGCAGCCGCTGGAGCGTGCTGATCCAGGCGCAGGGACTCTGCCTGCGGGGCCCCCTGCCGCGGCAGGGCGGGGAGGGGCTGCGGGTGCAGCGGCTGGCGCTGGGCCTCGCCGCCGATGGGCCGGGCCTGGAGCAGGCCCTGGGCCGACTGGCGGAGTTGCAGCAGCAGCTGGAGCAGGGCCGCTTCGATTGGAGCCAATGGCGTCGCCCCCCCCGGCGCCGAGCGAAGGCGACCGGCAGCTCCGCCGCCGCGGAGCCCAGCAACCGCACCGGGGCGACGGCAGGCCGCCCAACCCGAACCACCCAGGCGGGGTCCGGTTCCCGCCGGGGGCTGCCCGAACCCCTGGCCCTCTTCGAGCAGGCCTTCTTCGCCGATCCCCGCCGCCGCCGCCGCCGGGCCGGCAGCCGCACCACCTGGACCGCCGCCTACCTGCCCTATCTGCGGCGCCTGGCCGAGCGCGGCGGCGACCGTCCCCTCGACACCCCCCTGCTCGAGGAGGTGCTGGAGAGCTATGCCCTGGCCAGCCGCAGCCGCCAGCAATGCGCCCTGGTGCTGGCGGCCCTGGCCCGCCACCAGGGCCTCACCCTGCCGGACGACTGGAGCGAACGGGCCGGCGGCTACGGCCTCCATGCCGCCCGCTTCCGCCAGCTGCCGAGCGACAGCCAGATCCTCTCGCTGGTGGAGCAGATCCCCAATCCCGGCTGGCGACTCGTCTACGGCCTGATGGCCACCTACGGGCTGCGCAACCACGAGGCCTTTTTTTGTGACACCTCACCCCTGGCCCCCGGCGGCGACCGGGTGATCCGGGTGCTGCCCACCACCAAGACCGGGGAGCATCAGGTCTGGCCGTTCCAGCCCCACTGGGTCGATCACTTCGGCCTGGAGCTGCTGGGCGGCGACCGCCGGGCCCTGCCTCCGGTGCGCACCGATCTCCCCGGCACGACCCTGCAGCAGGTGGGGCGGCGGGTGGCGGAGCAGTTCCGCCGCTATGGCCTGCCCCTCACCCCCTACGACCTTCGCCATGCCTGGGCGGTGCGCACCATCCACATCGGCCTGCCAGACACGGTGGCGGCGCGGATGATGGGTCACTCCGTGACGGTGCACACCCGCACCTACCACCATTGGATCACCCGCCGCGATCAGCAACGGGCGGTGGATGACGCCCTGCAGCGGCAACGCGCGGCCTGAAGCCGCCAGAGTGAGACTCGCCGCTGCGCCCCCTTGGCCGTCCCCGAACCCGCTCCCCTGACGGACCCCAGCTCCCCCTGGACGGATGGGGCCGGCCCTGAGCCAGCCGGCAGCACGGGGCTGGATCGGGCCGCCGCCGCCCTCGGTCCCGGTGGGGCGCTGGCGCCTGAGGCAGATGGGGAGAGCTACCGCCGCCGCATGGCCCGCCGCCGGGAGGTGCAGCAACAGCGGGTGGGGGAACGCACCCTGGAAAAGGGGCTGGTGCTGGTGTTCACCGGCGACGGCAAGGGCAAGACCACCGCGGCCCTGGGGCTGGTGCTGCGCACCCTCGGCCATGGCGAGCGGGTGGCGGTGGTGCAGTTCATCAAGGGTGGCTGGCAGCCTGGCGAGGTGCGGGCCCTGGAGCTGTTCGGTGAGGCCCTCGCCTGGGAGGCCCTCGGGGAGGGCTTCACCTGGGAAACCCAGGACCGGGAACGGGACAGGACCCTTGTGCAGCGGGCCTGGGAGCGTTCGCGGGACCACCTGGCCGACCCGCGCCGCAAGCTGGTGGTGCTCGATGAGGTGAACGTGGCCCTGCGGCTGGGCTACCTGGACCTGGAGCAACTCCTGGAGGGGCTGACGCTGCGGCCCCCCCTCACCCATGTGGCCCTCACCGGTCGGGGGGCGCCGCCGGCCCTGCTGGAGCGGGCCGATCTGGTCACGGAGATGCGGCTGGTGCGCCATCCCTTCCGGGAGCAGGGGGTGAAGGCCCAGGCCGGCATCGAGTTCTGAAGAGCGGCTTGAGCGGGTGCCGCGGCGGCGGGGGTTGCTACTCTCGATCAGGTCATGGGGCTCGATGGCGTACCGGCGCGTTCTTCTCAAGCTCAGTGGTGAAGCCCTGATGGGCGCCCAGGGCTACGGCATCGATCCGGCCATCGTGCAATCCATCGCCAACGATGTGGCTGCGGTTGTGGCCTCCGGCACCCAGCTGGCGATCGTGGTGGGAGGGGGCAACATCTTCCGCGGTCTCAAGGGTTCGGCGGCGGGGATGGATCGGGCCACCGCCGACTACGTGGGCATGCTGGCCACGGTGATGAACGCCATCACCCTGCAGGACGGCCTCGAGCGCGCCGGGGTGCCAACCCGGGTTCAGAGTGCCATCTCGATGCAGGAGGTGGCCGAGCCCTACATCCGCCGGCGGGCCATCCGCCACATGGAGAAGGGGCGGGTGGTGATCTTCGCCGCCGGCACCGGCAATCCCTTCTTCACCACCGACACCACCGCCGCCCTGCGGGCGGCCGAGATCGGTGCCGATGTGGTCTTCAAGGCCACCAAGGTCGATGGGGTCTACGACCGAGATCCGGCCCTCCATCCCGATGCCGTGCGCTACGAGAGCCTGACCTTCCTTGATGTGCTCAGCGGCGAGCTCGATGTGATGGATGGGGCAGCCATCGCCCTTTGCAAGGACAACGCCATCCCGATCGTGGTGTTTGATCTGTTCGGCTGCGGCAACATCGGCCGCGCCGTGGCCGGCGAGGCGATCGGCACCCGGATCATGCCGGCCCGCTGAGCCCCCCCGGCCAGCACGTTCTGATCCGCCCCAGACCTTCCCTGCCTCAGGCATTAGCCCCAGCCATCCCCCCGCACCACGCACGGAGCCCCTCGCCATGGACCTCGAAGCCAGCATGCGCAAATCGTTGGAGGCCACCCAGCGCACCTTCAACACGATCCGCACCGGCCGGGCCAATCCCTCCCTGCTCGACAAGATCGTGGTGGAGTACTACGGCGCCGAAACGCCGCTGAAATCCCTGGCCACGATCAACACCCCCGATTCCCAGACGATCCAGATCCAGCCCTTTGACTCCGGCGTGATCAACCTGATCGAGAAGGCGATCGGAATGAGTGATCTCGGGCTCACCCCCAACAACGACGGCAAGGTGATCCGCATCAACATTCCACCCCTCACCGAGGATCGCCGCAAGGACCTCTGCAAACTGGCGGCTCGCTACGCCGAGGAGGGCAAAGTGGCCCTGCGCAACATCCGCCGCGAGGGGATCGACCGAATCAAAAAACAGGAGAAAGACGGCGAATGCTCTGAAGATCAGAGCCGCGACGAACAGGACAAGGTGCAGAAGCTCACCGATCGCTACATCGTTGAACTCGAGAAACTGTTGGCGGCCAAGGAAGCCGACATTCTCAAGGTGTGAGCCAACCCACTGCTGATGCCATTGTCATTGGCGCCGGCCCGGCCGGCGCCGTTGCGGCCTTTGAGCTGGCCTGTGCCGGCCGCCGTGTGGTGTTGCTTGAACGCCAGCAGGCCCCGGGTCTGGCCAATCCCTGCGGGGGGGGGATGGCAGCCTCGGTGCAACGCCTGTTCCCCTTTGATCTGACGCCGGTGGTGGATCAGGTGATCCGCCGTGTGCGCTTCACCTGGTCGCTCGGGGACCCGGTCACGGCGGAGCTGCCCGGTGATGCCCCCTTCTGGATCGTGCGTCGCAGCCGACTCGATGCCTACCTGGCTGACCAGGCCCGCCAGGCGGGCTGTGAGCTGCGCTGCCAGGCCGAGGCCACACGCATCGGCCGCCAGGACGGTCTTTGGAAGGTCCGTATCGGGACCGATGAAACCCTCAGGGCCCCTGCCCTGGTCCTGGCGGAGGGGTCGGCCTCCAGTCACGCCACCAGCCTCGGCCTTGGCCCCGCCTCACCCCGCTACGCCGCCACCGTGTCGGTGGAGGTGGAGGGGACGGTGAACGAACCCGATACGGCACGGTTCGATTTCGGCCTGGTGCACCACGGCTTCTGCTGGGCCTTTCCGCGCCAGGGTGGCACCAGCATCGGGGTGGGCACCTTCATCGGCCAGGAGGAGGCCGATAGCGCCGCCGTGCTCGCCGCCCTGTTGCCCAGCCTCGGTCTGCCCGCCGATGCCGGCCTGAGGCGTCGGGGCCGTCTGCGCATCTGGAACGGCCATCACCGCCTCGATGGCGATGGGGTGGTGGTGGCCGGCGACGCCGCCTCCCTCTGCGATCCCTTCCTGGCGGAGGGACTGCGCCCGTCGCTGCTGAGCGGTCGCCAGGCGGGCCGCTCAATCGACCGCTGGCTCGGCGGTGACGCCAACGCCCTGGCCGCCTACAGCGCCGCGATGCGACAGGACTGGGGCGATTCGATGGCCTGGGGCAAGCGCATCGCCCAGGTGTTTTACCGGGTGCCGAAGGTGGGCTACCAACTCGGCATCAAGCGGCCCACGGCCCCCCAGCGCATCGCCCAGATTCTGTCCGGGGAGATGGGCTACGGCGACATCGCCCAGCGGGTGATCCGCCGCCTGCTGTTTCAGAGGGGCTGAAGGCGGCCGGCTGGCGCTCCGTGCGGCTCCTCAACTGCGGGTGCAGTCCTTGAGGTCGCGCAGGCGCTGATCGATCGAGCCGAGCAGCTCGATCGCGAACATCGGTGCCTCCTGAACCGCAAAAAGAAACTTCTCGCGGTTCATCACCAGCAGGCGGCAGGGGCTGAGCGCCTTGGCATTGCCGTAGCGCCGGTGGTCCTGGGTGACCAGGGCACCGGCGCCGAAAACATCGCCGGCCTGGATCTGTTCGTGGCCGCTGTCACCGTTCCAGCTGAGCTCCACGGTGCCCTCCAGCAACCCGAACATGCAGTCGCCGGACTCGCCGGCGCGGAAAATCAGGGTGCCGGGCTCCACGTCGATCACCTCACCGGTGCTGGCGAGGGCGCGCATGGTGTCGAGGGCGTTCATGGTGGGAAAGGATGGGCGGATGGGCGGTGGTCGACGGCTCAGCCGGATCGGCCCCATCGTGGCCCCTCGACGGCCATGGTCCGGGGGCCTACACCCTGTCAGCGGCTGTAGGCGAGGGCAGCTCCCAGGCCCTCGAGCTCAGTCAGCCGGTCGGCCAGCTGGGTCTCGAGAGTTTCGATCGCCTTGGAGAAGCCGCGGATGCCCTCATCGAGCTTCTCGCTGGCCATGGTGTCTTCGGCGATCAGGGAGCGGAAGCCGGCTTCATCCAGATGAATCTTCGCCTCGGCTGGGCCCGGGGCAGACCCATCGAGGCGGCGCTCCAGGATGGCGTCGCTGGAGCGCAGCTGATCCATCAGGGCCGGAGCGATGGTGAGCAGATCGCAGCCCGCCAGCTCGATGATCTCCTCGCAGTTGCGGAAGCTGGCTCCCATCACTTCGGTGCGATAGCCATGGGTCTTGTAGTAGTTGAAAATCCGGGTCACCGAGATCACTCCGGGATCTTCCGGACCTGGATAGCTGTCGCGACCCGTGGTCTTCTTGTACCAGTCGAGGATGCGCCCCACAAAGGGGGAGATGAGGGTTACGCCGGCCTCGGCGCAGGCCACCGCCTGGGCAAAACCAAACAAAAGCGTGAGGTTGCAATGAATGCCCTCGCGCTCCAGCTGCTCGGCGGCGCGAATGCCCTCCCAGGTGGAGGCAATCTTGATCAGCACCCGCTCGGGGCCGATGCCGGCCTGGCCGTAGAGACCGATCAGCTTGCGGGCCTTGGCCACCGTGGCCTCGGTGTCGTAACTGAGGCGGGCATCGACCTCGGTGGAGACCCGGCCGGGCACGATCCGCAGGATCTCCCTGCCGAAGATCACGCTGATCTCATCGAGGGCTTCGCTCACCACCTCCGCAGCGCTGGCCTCAGGCCCGATCGCCTGGCGCGATTCGCGCAACGACCGATCGATCAGCTCCTGGTAGGCGGGAATCTGGGCCGCCGCCAGGATCAGGGAGGGGTTGGTGGTGGCATCCCGTGGGGTGAACTGGCGGATCGCCTCAATGTCGCCGGTGTCGGCCACAACGACCGTGATCGCGGCCAGTTGGTCGAGCAGGTTGGCCATGGTTCGCTTCGCTCCGGGCAAGGACTCCTTGATGGGCAACGTAGCCAGCGTCGCCGGGGCAGCCCAGGTGATCAGGGAGCAGGTGCTGGTTTCGCCATGGCCGCGAGGGGCCGGCTCGGTGGGATCTGCTGCAGCACCAGCAGCGCCTCAACGATCTGGCGTGCCACAGGCACGGCAACGGTGGCGCCGTAGGCGTTACCTCCCTGGGGTTCATCGACCACCACCAGCACCACATAGCGAGGATCCTCGATCGGCAGCACCGCCACGAAGCTGCAGATCCGCGCGCCCGGGATGTAAACGCCGTTATGGGCCTTCTGGGCGGTGCCGGTTTTGCCGCCGATCCGGTACCCGGGGATCTGCAGGCCCTTGCCGCTGCCCTTTTGCACCACCGTCTCCATCCAATCGATCACCGTGCGGGTGACCTTCGGATCGAGAAGCTGGACACCGGTTGGGGTGCCCTTGCTGGCCAGGGCATCCCCGGAACGCAGGCCGCGGGTGATGTGGGGGCTCACCAGTCGGCCACCGTTTGCCAGCATGGCGTGGAGCTGGAGAAGCTTCAGGGGCGTGAGTGAGAAGCCCTGGCCGAAGGCAGCGGTGGCGGGCTCGATCGCACCGGCGGTGAAATCGGTGCGACTCTTGAGCTGTCCCGCCACGGCACCGGGAAGGTCGGTGTCGGGCACCACATCGATGCCGAGGGTGTGCAGCCAGCGCCAGTAGCGGTCGCGGTTCATCTGGGCCATGGCCTGCACCATGGCCACGTTGCTGGACACCTGCAGGATCGTGGGGAAATCAATGCGGCCATGGCCGCTGCGGTCGGCGTTGAAGATCGGCCATCCACCGATCGTCAGCTGGCCGCTGTCATTGACCGTGCCGTTGGGATCGATCACCTTCTCCTGCAAGGCCAGGGCGAGGTTGATCGGCTTGAAGGTGGAGCCGGGTTCGTAGAGGTCCTGCACGGACCATTCGCGGAACAGACCCGGGTCGTACTTCCAGTAGGTGTTCGGGTCATAGGTGGGTGTGGAAGCCAGGGCCAGCAATTCACCATTGCGGGCATCGATCACCAGGGCCGCCCCCCGCTTGGCATGCCATTGCTTCACCTGCTTCGCCAGGGCCTGTTGGGCCACCTGCTGCAGCCGGGCATCGAGGGTGAGCTGCAGGCGCAGGTCATCGCCATAGAGGGAGCCCGGTCTGAGGCCATCGGGCAGGGGAGTGCCGTCAGCCCCCTTGCGCAGGCTGAACGGCATTTCCTGGCGACGCAGATCCCGGTCGCGGCTCTGCTCCAGTCCGGCCTGGGGTTGGCGTTCAAGGTTGAGGAAGCCAACCACATTGGCGAACAGGCCGGCCTGAGGATAGATGCGCTGGGGATAGGGTTCGAGGTCGAGGCCGCTGATGCCCAGCTTGCGCACCTGGGCGGCGGTTTCCGGATCGAGATTGGTGGCCAGCCGCACGCCACTTTTTTGATCGCCGAGGGCGCGCTGCAGGGTGTCGGCAGGCTGGGCCAGCACCACGGACAGGGCCTTGGCCACATCGACGGGGGGCCGGACCAGTCTGGGGGGATCTTTGGGGAAATTGAAATATTGCGGGTGGGCCCACAGGGTGAAGCGCTCCTCATCGATCGCCACCAGTCGGCCCATGCGATCCACCACCGTGCGCCGCTCGCCCAGGGGATCGATCTTCTGGGTCTGGTGGGAGCGGGCCTTGGCCTGCAGCTGAGCCCCCTCGACCAGCTGCAGCCAGGCAAGCCGTCCCCCCAGGCCAACAAGGGCGGCGCAAAGCAGCAGATAGACCGCAACCATCCGCCGCGGCGAGGAACCCTGGAGCTCGGCGACGTTTCGATGGCGGCCCGGCCGAGCCGGGGGTTCGCCGCGCCGCCGACGGTCGTGGGAGCCGCTGGCGGCAGGCGGATGGCGGCGAGTGGCGGCGCGTGCCATCAGTAGCCGGCTGGCATCGGCTGCCGGGGCAGGTTGGCCAGGATCGAAAGGCCGGAAGGGGCCGGGGCCGGCTCGGGCGGGCCGATATGGATCAGCTTCTCGCTGCTGGTCGGCACCAGCTGGCCTGGACGGCGCACGGCACCGAGATGGTGCTGCTCCAGCAGGGCGGCGGATTCCTGAAGCTTCTGTTCGAGGCTGCGGGAGGCCTGAAGCTGGGCGTAGTTGTGGGAGAAGACGCTCTGCCAGTGCTGGCTGAGAGCGCTCAACCCGAGCAGGGAGAAGCCCAGGCCCGCCAGGATTCCGGTGCTCGCCCGGTGCAGGCCGGCCAGCAGCGGGGAGTGGCGCTCCACCCGACCGGCCGAGAGCGAACCCTGAACGAGCTGAAGCGGACGGCGGCGCGAGACCCGGGGGGAAGCTGCACCATCGGGGCGATGGACGGTCGGGCGCAGGGGCGCGGTGGTGGGGGTGGCGACCAAAGCTGCCGTGGAAGTGCTGCGCAAGTGAACCACCCCGGAGGCTCCCCAGCAACCGGGAGCAGCCTGCTCTGTCAGGCGGCCAGCAACAGCAGGTTGGCGAAAGTGAGGCCATTCCAGAGGGCGTGCATCAGCACCGAGGTGGCCAGACGGCCACTGCGCAGCCGCAACCAGCCCAGGCCGCATCCCAACAGGAACAGCGGAACCAGCTCCGTGAGGCTCAGGTGGGCGGCGGCGAACAGCGCCGCACTAAGCACCACGGCGACACCGGCCCCGAGCCGCCGGCCCAGGGCGGGCAGCAACACCCCCCGGAACAGGGTTTCCTCGAACAGGGGTGCCAGCACGATCGCCGTGCAGGCGAAACAGGCCAGGGCGAAGGGATCGCTGCCGGTGAGAACCAGGTCCAGCATCGGGTTGCTGCCCCCCGGGTTGCGCCAGAGGGTGTCGATCAGCCAACCGCTCAGGGCCACCGGCGGCATTACCAGCAGCACCATCGCAACGGCCTCGCGCAGGCAGCGGAACAGGGGCCGCCAGCGCCACTGCAACCACCCATCGGTCGGCCTCCCCTCAACGGGCAGCTGGCGGTAGAGGAACAGCAGCGGGGCTGGACTCAGGGCGGCGTAGAGGATCAAGACCTGCAGGCCCTGGACCTTGGCCGGCTCGGCGAACAGGAGCTGCAAGAGGTGCTGCAGCGGCTGATGGAGCAGCTGGGGCAGCAACACCTCGCCGACGAGCACGAAGCCTCCGGCGATCAGCAGCGTGATGTCCACCATCGAGAGCGGTGGACCGACCAGGGGCGGGGGGCTGGACCGCCGGCCCCTGACCTGGAGCCAGAGCTCGCGGATCAGCAGGCCAACCCCCAGGAGCAGCATCAGGGCAGGCAGCACCTGGATGCCGAGCAGCTGGAGCAGCAGCAGCGGTCCACGCCGGGCGGCCGGGCAGCTCGGCTCCGGGCCGCCGAGCTGTTCACAGCTCAACTGGGCCAGCAGCGGGTGATGCTGCCAAGACCGCAACAGCTCCTGCTGGCGGGCCACGGGCATCCTTTGCTGACCCAGCAAGGCCTCGAGCAGCGGCCGCCGCTCCGCCGCCACCATCGGCACCAGATCCCGGATCGGTTGATCGCCTTCGGATGGGGAGGCTCCACGCCGGAGCAGGGCGAGTTCGAGGCGCTCAGCGACCGGCGCTGGCGTGGGGGCGGTGCTGATCCTGGTCTCAAGGGTGGTCGCCAGCCGTCCCCTTGGATCCTCCCCAAGCAGCAGCTCGGCGATCGGCCTGGGCAGGGTGCCATCGGCCAGGGCAGAGAGTTCGTGCTGACGCAGCTCCAGGTCGTTGCTGACCGAAGGCAGCTCCAGGCTGCCGGCCAGCCCCTGGAACCAGAGCAGGGCCGTTAACACCAGACAGAGGAGAGCCAGGAGCACCTTCCAGGTCGGTTCGCTGCCGGTTCCCTCTGGAGGGGACGGCCGGGAAGGGAGGGACTTCAACCGCTGGGCCTCGGAGCTCTTGCTGGCACCGCATTCTGTCGCCTGGCGCACGGCCGCCGCCGCGCAGCGCAGCCCCCTGCAGCTGCTCCCATACGATGGAAGGCCCTGCAGCGCCTGGTCTGTGCCCCTTCGGATCGTGCTGGTGCGCCATGGCCTGAGCAGCTTCAACCTCGAGGAGCGCATCCAGGGCCGAGACGATCTCTCCAGACTCAGTGAGGACGGAGTCGAACAGGCCCGTCGCGTCGGGGAGGCCCTGGCGCCCCTCGCCCTGGAGGCCGTCTACTGCTCCCCGTTGCAACGGGCCCGGGAAACGACCGTGCAGTTGCTGGCGGTTCACGGATCGGACTGCGAGCCACAGCTGAGCGACGACCTGCTGGAGATCGATCTGGCGCCCTGGAGCGGTCTGCGGCGACAAGAAATCCGCGAACGGTTCCCCGAACAGGAGCGGCTCTGGCGCCAGAGTCCGGAAACCCTGGAGCTCGATCACCCCGACAGTCGCCGCTACTTCCCCTTGCTCGAGCTGATGGAGCAGGCCCGCCGCTTCCGCGATGGCCTGATCAGCCGCCACGCCGCTGAGCTGTCTGCCACCACCACCTCCACGGTGCTGGTGGTGGCTCACAACGCGATCCTGCGCTGCCTGATCCTGCAGATGCTGGGCCTGCCAGCCTCCGGCTTTCGGCGGCTGCGGCTGGAAAACGCCGCCATCTCGGTGCTCAATCTCAGCCGCGACGCCGATGGCGGCCTAGCGGTGCAGATCGAATCCCATAACGGCACCGCCCATCTCGGTCAGACCATGCCTGGGAAGGGGCCGGGGCCGCGGCTGCTGCTGGTACGCCATGGGGAGACCGACTGGAACCGCCAGGGACGCTTTCAAGGACAGATCGACATCCCCCTGAACGCCAACGGCCGGGCCCAGGCGGCCGCAGCCCGTGACGTGCTGGCCGAGGTGCCGCTCCAGCGGGCCTACACCAGCCCGATGGCGCGGCCGCGCCAGACCGCCGAGCTGATCCTGGCCGCCCATGCCGGGGTCCCCCTGACCAGCTGCGGCGGACTGGCGGAGATCGGCCACGGTCTCTGGGAGGGGCGCCTGGAAGCGGAGATCGCCGAGGGTTGGCCGGACCTACTCCACGCCTGGAAGGTGGCTCCCGAGACCGTGACGATGCCGGGCGGTGAAACGATCCAGCAGGTCTGGGACCGATCCCTGGCCAGCTGGAACAGGATCGTGGCGGGGCTTGACCCGAGCGAGACGGCGCTGGTGGTGGCCCACGATGCTGTCAACAAAACCATCCTCTGCGCCCTGCTCGGCCTTGGCCCGGAGGCCATCTGGACGATCAAGCAGGGCAACGGCGGGGTCACGGTGATCGACTACCCCGGCGGCGCTGGAACAGCTCCGGTGGTCAGTTGTCTCAACCTCACCGCCCACCTGGGGGGTGTGATCGATCGCACCGCCGCCGGTGCCCTCTGATCGCCCGATGGCCCCGGCCACCCTGCTGCTGCGTCAGGTGAACCTGCTGGAGGGTCCGGAGCAACCGCCCCGGAGCACCGATGTGGTTCTGCGCGGCAACCGCCTGATCGCCCTCGATGCCGGCGTGGGTTCCACTGGTGAAGCCCTGGTTGATGGGGTGATCGACGCCTCGCCCCTGTGGCTGGGCCCAGCCCTGGTCGACCCCCACAGCGTGCTGCGGGAACCGCTCCAGGGCCGGGATGAGACCCTCGACAGCCTGGCGGCGGCAGCCCGGGCCGGCGGCTACGGCACCGTGGCCCTGCTGCCCTGGGCCCGACGCTGGCGGGACCGGCCGGAGGCCTTGGATCTGCGCTGGCCCGCCCCCCAGCGGCTGCTGCTCTGGGGCGCCTTCAGTGAGGGTGGCGAGGACCAGGAGCTTGCCCCCCACGCCGACCAGCTGGACGCCGGAGCCTGCGGACTCGCCGCCGGAGCGGCACTGCCGCCGCTGGCGCTGCTGGAACGCGGCCTGCGTCTCGCCGAGATGGGCAGCAGCCCGGTGCTGGTGGCTCCCCGGGATCCGAGCCTCAGTCGCGACGGCTTTGTGCGCGAACGCGTGGAAGCCCTGCGCTCGGGCTGGCCTGTGGACCCCCCCCTGAGCGAGGTGCTGCCGCTGCAATCCCTGCTCAGCCTCAGCGCCGCCCTGCCCATGGCGCCACTGCGGCTGATGAACCTCTCCACCACCGAAGCGGTGGCCCTGCTGCGGCGGGCGGACCAGCCGCCGCCGGCGAGCGTCAGCTGGTGGCATCTCCTGGCCGATTGCGGCCGGCTCGATCCCGATGCCGAGGGATGGCGGCTGATCCCCTCCCTGGGCGGTCCCGGCGACAGGGAAGCCCTGATCAATGCCCTGGCCGAGGGGCTGATCACCGCCGTGGCGGTGCAGCACGAGGCCCTCGACGCGGAGGAGCGACTGCTGCCCCTCGACCAGCGCCGCCCGGGCATCGCCGGCCATGGGCTGGTGTTGCCCATGCTCTGGCAGGAGCTGGTCGTGGGCCGCGGCTGGTCCCCCGCCCTGCTCTGGCAAGCCCTCTGCTGGGGCCCCTGCCGCTTCCTCGGCCTGGAGCCCTCCAGGCTGGAGGCCGGGACGGTCGACTGGATCCTGTTCGATCCCAGGTCACCAGCCCATCTCGGCCAGGGCGGCGATCCCTCCCTGGCGGCCAACCGACCCGACCCTGACGATCCGCGGCTCAGCGGTCGGGTGGTGGCGGCGGGCTTCAGCGAGCCGGAGAGTTGGGCGCTGGCAGCCGACCGAAGGCGTTGAAGGGGAAGAAGCGGAAGAAAGCCCGGCCGATGATTTCGTTACGGGGCAGAAAGGGACCACCCGGCCAAAAGCGACCGTCCCAGGAGTTGGCCCTGTTGTCCCCGAGCACGACCACATGGCCCGGAGGCACCACCACATTGATCGGTCGGCAAGGCCCCATCCCCCGGGCGTCGACAGGACAGAAATTGCTGACGTAGGGCTCCACAAGGGGGCTGCCATCAATCGTGACCCGGCCGCGGGGATCGACCACCAGGCGCTCTCCAGGCAATCCGATCACCCGTTTGATGAAGGCGTCGCAAGCGGGTTGCTGCAGGCCCGGAATCGAGCCGATCAGCGGCAGATTCACCAGCAGACACTGCAGGGGGCCGGCTTCCCCGTACTGGGTGCGGAGCACCGGATCGAAGTGGTGAGGAGCATGGAAGACCACGATCTCGCCGCGGCGCGGGGCGCGGCTGCGGTAGGTCAGCTTCTCAACCAGCAGGCGGTCCTGCAGCTGCAGACCGGGCAGCATCGAGCCCGAGGGGATGTAGCGGGCCTCCACCAGAAACTGACGAATGCCGAGGGCGATGGCCAGGGTGATCAGAACGCTGCGCCAGAACTCCCAGGGGTTGTCCTCCTCGGAGCGACTCCGAATCGGCCGGGTGGTGGCCACAGCGATCGTTTCGGCGCGGGGGGCAGAACCTCCAGCCGTTGCCTCCACAGGGGGATCGCCGCGGTTCGACTCCGGCGTGACATCGTCCCTGTTGGAGCTGGTGTCACCGCTGCGATGGGCGGAAGCGGCGCTGGACGAGTCGGTGGAGCTCAAGGAATCCTTGGGCGGTGACGTTTGCCAGGCAGATTAGACGGACCCCTGGGGGATCCGATCCCGATGGCCCGGCCTCGCTGGTACGCCAGATCCTCCCCCGTGGGCAGCCGCCTCGGGCGCCATTGGGATCGCTTCGTCGCCCTCTGGGCCGCTCTCAACCTGCTGCTGGTGATCTTCGACATCACCTACCTGCCCCTGCGCTCCTTCTGGCTGCAACGGAATCTCTATCCAATCCCTTCGGTGCCGCTGGCCCTGCCCCTCAGCGCCCTCCCGGACATCACCCCCTGGGTGGATCCGATCAAGGGGATTGAACCGCATCGGGAGACCAGCGCCTATTTGAGACTGTTCGACCAGCTGGATGCCGCCATGGCCCAGGGCGGCGGCGGCGCTGCAACCCCGACCGCGGCACAGCAGCTGCTGCTCCGCCGCCAGGTGGATGCCACGGTGCAGCTGATCGACACCAACCCGTTCGAGGCCTCGGGGGCGACCTCCACCCTGGAGAAGATCAAGGGCCGGCTGCAGCGCCGCGCCGACCGGGACTCGGCCAAGCAGGCTGCCGCCGTGCTGCTCAGCCCCGCCTGGCTGAGCCGCCACCCCTGGTCGGAGGAGAGTCGCTTCTGGCGTACCCAGGTGCTGCCGCTGGTGGCGACCAACTACTGGCGTTCGTTCGACCAGAACGGCCGCCCCACCGACCATGTCTGGCGCTACGACCTGCTGCTGTTCCAGAGCGTCTTCGCCTTCGACATCCTGTTGCGGGCGGTGCGGATGCGCCGGCGGCTGCCGGGTCTGCGCTGGCGGGAAGCCCTGCTGCGGCGCTGGATCGATCTGCCGCTGCTGCTCCCCTTCTGGCGCATCCTGAGGTTGGGACCCGTGCTGGAGCGCCTGCAGACCAGTGGCTTGATCAGCATCGAGCCACTGCGGGCGGTGGTCAGCCGCGGAGTGGTGGCCCTGCTGGCGATCGAGCTGTTCGAGGTGCTCGCCCTGCAGCTTCTTGATGGCCTGCAACAGCTGGTGCGCTCGCGACGCTGGCCGGAGCGGCTGCGCAGCCTGCGCAGCCATCAGACCGTGACCAGCCATCAACAACGGGAGCTGGTGGAATTGATGCGCATCTGGGCCCCCCTGCTCCTGGCTCGGGTAGCGCCGCGGCTGGCGCCTGAGCTCGAGGGCGTGCTGGGCCATGCCCTGCAACAGAGCCTGCAGTCGACGATGGTGCCGCCGCCCCTGCGCCAGCTCCAACCCCTGCTCGGCGTGGAGAAGGGGATCAGCCGCCAGCTGGCCGCGGGAGTGGTCGACAGCCTCATCGATCTGACCCGCAGCACCGGCAATCGGCTGGGCCGTCGCGATGATGAACAGCTGGAGCTGCTGCAGCGCGTCGTTGACCGCTTCTGGGAGGAGCTGGCGAGCGCCCTGGAATCGGGTCCGGCGCTGCAGAGCTCCCAGGACCTGATCTGCGCTCTGATCGAGCAGGTGAAGCGCACCTACCTGGGCCAGCTCAGCCGGGCCGGTGTGGGCGGTTTGATCGAAGAACTCGATCAACTCATGATCGGCCAACCGCTGAGAAGACAGGAGGGAGCGCTGGGCAGTGGCGGCAGCTGGAACAGCTCCCCGGTCAGCGGGGCTACGGCGGAGGGAACAGGGTCTCCCACACCTCCGGCCGGAACCCCGTGAGGATCGTGCCGTCGGGCAGGACCAGGAACGGGCGCTTGATCAGACGACCATCGCCAGCCAATGCCTCGAGGATCTGGCCGTCGGTCATGGCACGGACCCGGTCGGCACCGAGTGCCCGATAGCTGGCGCCACTGGTGTTGAGCAGAGGTCGGCGTTCGCCAAACTGACGTAGGGCTTCGGCCAACACCTCAAGGCTCGGGGGTTGGAGGGTGATGTCGATCAACCGCGGTTGCACGCCGCGACTCTGCAGCCAAGCGAGGGCCTTGCGGCAGGTACCGCAAGGCCCGTAGCCATAAATCAGGGGAGTGGTCAAAACCGGCACTGCCGAAGGCTGGGTCTGGCCAGATATTCAGCGGCCAACCAAGGCCTTGAGGGCACCCACCAGGCTGTTGGAACCCTTGCCCACTCCCTCGGAGGGGCGGGTGCGAACGGTGACATCACCGTTGACCGTGGTGCGGCAGCTGAGGCGATAGCTGGCCGGGCGATCGGCCAGGTAAACCTCCTCAACGTCGCTGCGGGGCGAGAGATTGCGGGCCCCCTCCAGCACCTCCATCACGCAGGTGCCGCACTGGCCGAGGCCACCGCAGTTGTTGAGGTTGTTGAGACCTTTGTAGGGATTGATGCCCGCATCCAGGGCAGCCTTGCGCAGGTTGGCGCCCTCGATGCACCCCACCTGCTGGCCTTCCTGCTCGAAACGGATGGTGGGCACGGTCGCTCTGGGGTGTCGGCGCCGACCAACTTAGGGCACGTCAGCCACCTGTCCGCTGCCGCCGCGGACGGATGCAAAGGTTGGACCCATGGCCTGAAGCCATGGCCTGGGTGGATGGTCTGCCCGGGTAGGCCCGGGGACGCTGGCCCGGACCGGCCGCGGACCCCTTTGGGTCGGGCTGGGCCCGGCACTGCCTAGGTTGGGGAGGTCCGGATGAGACAGGGGATCGGTGCAGGGGAGCAGCTCCGAAGGATTGGCGCCGCAGCCTCCGCTCGGGGCGTCGCCGTTGGCCCCCGAGGGGGTTGTGCAGGCCGGCCTTGAGCCAGGGGAAGAAAGCTACGACCGGATCGTGCCCTGTCTGATCCCGGGCTACTCGAGCCTGGCGCGCCTGGCTGTGGCGCTGCTAGCGACCTCTCCCCTGGGATCTTCAACGGGAGCGGAGGTGTTGGTGGCCGGCTGCGGCAGTGGAACAGAGCTGCTCGAGGCTCGCGCCCAGCGCCCCGACTGGCAGCTCACCGGGCTGGATCCCGCCCCGGCCATGCTCGATCTGGCCCGCCGCCGGCTGGGCCCAGCCGCTGCGATCCATTGGCACCAGGGCACGGTGGAGGAGCTGGACGGCACGGCCCGGTTTGATGGGGCCTTGGCGGTGCTGGTGCTGCAGTCCCTCGCCGATGACGGCAGCAAGCTTGCCTTCCTCAGTGCCATGGCGCGCCTCCTCAAACCCGGAGCCCAGGTGGTGCTGGTCGATCTGATGCAGGCGGAGCGCTCGCCGCTGCAGGACCAGTTGCAATTGGCCCGGCGGGGCTTCCAGAGAGCCAGCGGCATGCCGATCCTCGATCCCGCCCTGCAGGCCGGAACCGTAACCGGGCAGACGGTGGCGGCCCTTACCGAGGGGCTCCACCCGATCGGGCTCTCGCGGCTCACCGCCCTGGTGGCCGCAGCGGGCTTTCTCGACCCGGCGCCGGTCTTCCAGGCGCTGGATGTGGAGGGATTTCTGCTACAGCGATGCCGTTAGCGGGCCAGACGAACCGGATCCGATCAAGGCAGGGATTGGAGCACGGTGACCTCCTGCGAGCCGGGAGCCTCAGGCCCATGGGACGGAGGATTGGGCGCACCGGGGAGAAAAGAACCGGGGAGGGTCGCTGCAGATCCGGATTCCCCAAGCCTGAGAGCTGGACCTCGATCCAGCAGAACGCTGCCGATTGGAATCACCAGGGTCAACAGGGCGATGGTCCCTCCGGCTAACCAGCCGAGGCTCTCGCCAAGTTCCGGGGCAAGATCCAGGTCAGCAAGACTCGGGGCTGGCTCGTCCTCTTCAGCAGCGAGACGCTCGCCCCGGATCGAAGCAGGGAGTGAGAGGCGGGGACTGGGAGGTTCCCCGTCGTCTTCTCCTTGGGAAGCCTGCGCCGCACCCGAGGTCGACAAGGCGGTAGCGGCGGCGCTGCCGAGGCTGGGAGCCCTTGATGGTGCTGTGGACTGGGCCAGGGGAGGGGAAACGGGGGCCAGGGTGCGGAAGCTTGAGCGTTCCGCGGATGGAATCCCGGGGGGATGCCACCAAATCTGGGGCCGGAGGTGGAAAGCACCACCGGGACGGACCCAGGTTCATGAGTCATCGTAGCGAGGGCTGCCAGCTCGGGGAGCAGGAAGATCACCGAACTGGTCCGGGCTGGTCAGGCCGCCGGCCTGGAATGGTTCTGGGATCGATGGACGGCCAGATTGGCAGGCCCCTGCTCGATTCTTTCGAGGTGCAGCCGGATCGAGCGGATCTCCTCAAGAATGGCTCCCAGCAGCTGCTGAGTGGCGGTGGATGGGGCATTAAGCACCTCCACGGTGACCTCCTTGATCCGGAGCACGTCACGGGCGAAGCGGGCCACCTCGTTGGGATGAAAGAGCAAGGGCTCTTTCTGATCGCTTCGGTACTCGGGATTGAGCTTGCGGGGATTGAAAGGAGGATTGAGCTGGCGGGGGTCGGTGTTGGTGTAGCGATACACCGACGCCCGCGAGCGGTTGAGCGACTTCTGCACCTCATCAATACCGATCAGGGCTTCGGCGCCGCTGGGGGTCGCGGTGGGATCGGTGGCCTGTTGATCAGAGGGAAGGCCTCCTTCCAAAAGCCATGGGGCGGGGTTAGCATTATGGACGGACGGAGAACTGCCCTGCTGACCATGGACCTGGTCATGACCGGCACCTGTCTGGGGGGTACCGGACGGCTGACCGGGCTTTGCAAACATGTTCGGAGCAGCGCGGTCCAACCTGAATTGGGAACCTAGCAGAGGTTTCCCATTCAGACCAGGACCCGACCAACCAAGGGCGGTAGCCGTGAGCGGGCGGAGACCGATGGGGCCTGGTGTTATGGTCCGCCCCAAGCGACTTCCTCCACCCATGCGCGTCTCCCGCCTGCTGCTGGTGACGCTGCGGGATGATCCGGCCGAGGCTGAGATCGCGTCCCACAAGCTTCTGCTCAGGGCCGGTTACATCCGTCGGGTTGCCTCCGGCATTTATGCCTATCTGCCGCTGCTCTGGCGCGTGCTGCAAAAGATCTCCGCCATCGTGCGTGAGGAGATGGATGGCAGCGGAGCACTGGAAACCCTGCTCCCCCAGCTCCAACCAGCAGAGCTCTGGCAGCGCAGTGGCCGTTGGGCTGGTTATACGGCAGGGGAGGGCATCATGTTCCACCTCTTCGACCGCCAGGGTCGCGAACTGGGCCTAGGCCCGACCCATGAAGAGGTGGTGACCTCGCTGGCGGCAGATCTGCTGCGCTCCTACCGTCAATTGCCCGTTAACCTTTATCAGATTCAGACCAAGTTCCGTGATGAGATCAGACCACGCTTCGGTCTGATGCGAGGGCGTGAGTTCATCATGAAGGATGCCTATTCCTTCCATGCCAACGAAGCCTGTCTCCGCCAGACTTACGCGACCATGGATGGCGCCTACCGTCGCATCTTCCAGCGCTGTGGTCTGCGCGTGGTCGCCGTTGAGGCCGACAGCGGCGCCATCGGCGGCTCCGCCAGCCAAGAATTCATGGTCACCGCAGAGGCTGGTGAGGACCTGATCCTGACAAGCTCCGACGGCCAATACGCCGCCAATCAGGAACGGGCCGTGTCGCTGCCACCCACAGCCCTTCCCCTGCCGGGCGGTGTGCGTTCCGCCGGCGCCGGTGAGCCCTTGGCCACCCCTGAGGCCAGCTCGATCGAACAGCTGACCAGCGGCCACGGGTTCGATCCCACCCAGGTGGTGAAGGTGCTGCTGCTGCTGGCCCGCTTCGAGGATGGCCTGCGCCAGCCCCTGCTGATCAGCCTGCGGGGGGACCAGCAGCTCAATGAGGTGAAGCTGTCCAACGCCCTCGCGACCCGACTTGGAGCGACCCACGGAACGGTGCTCGGGATCGAGCCACTGAGCATCGAGCTCGCCCGTGAGCTCCGCGAGCGGGAGGGACTGACGATCGACCTGGCCTCCCTACCCATGGGCTACCTGGGCCCCGATCTTGAGGAAGGGGGGCTGGTCGACCGCCCGGGCCAGGCCGCGGCGGCCCCTGGCCGCGGCCCGGAGCCCAAGGCTCGCCTCGCCGCCTCCATGGTTCGCCTCACCGACACCACCGCCGCCGAACTGCCGGCCTTCGTGTGCGGTGCCAACCTGACTGGCCATCACCGGGTCGGAGTCAGCTGGAAAGGGCTGGGGCTTGATCCGCAGGTGGTGGACCTACGGGCCTCCCAGCCGGGGGACCGTTGCCTCCATGATCCGGCCCAGACCCTCAGCGCCGTGCGCGGCATCGAGGTGGGTCACATCTTTCAGCTGGGACGCAAGTACGCCGCCGCCCTCGACGCCAGCTACACCAGCGAGGCCGGCCAGGAGGAAACCCTCTGGATGGGCTGCTATGGCATCGGAGTTTCCCGCCTTGCCCAGGCGGCGATCGAGCAGAACCACGATGCCTCTGGGCTGAACTGGCCCGTGGCGATCGCCCCGTTCGAGGCAATCGTCGTCAGCGCCAGCGCCCAGGATCCCCAGCAGGTGAATCTGGCGGAGACGGCCTACGACCGGCTCCGGCAGGCGGGCATCGACGCGCTCCTCGACGACCGCGATGAGCGGGCCGGCGTCAAGTTCAAGGACGCCGATCTCATTGGCATTCCCTGGCGGCTGGTGGTGGGCCGCGGGGCCGCCCGCGGCGAGGTGGAGCTGGTGTGCCGCGCCGATGGCCAGCGCCACGACCTGCCCCTGGATCAGGCCCTCGAGGCCCTGATCACCGCCATCACCGCCGCCCGCCGCGGACTCGAGACGCCCGTCTGAAGCCAAACGACGACTGTCTCCCCCGGGCTCAGCCCATCCCCAAGAACTGGCCAGCGGGATAGCGCCCCGTAGGATCGTGGTTTCCGCCGCTGCGCCCATGGCCGCTTTCCTGTCCCGCACGTTCGGTCGGGTCCGGTCACTGGTTGCTGGAGCCCGCCGTTCCGGTCTGCCGGGCCTGCTGGCTGTTGGCCTCTGCCTGTGCCTCGGGCTCACCGCCTGCTCGGGTGCCAGCGGCGGGCTGAGCGGCAACTACGTCGACGACACCGTGCAGGTGGCCGACAGCCTGCTGAGCATCATCGCCATCCCCCAGGACGACCCTGGGCATGCCGAAGCGGAGGCGAAGGCCAGGGGTCTGATCAACGACTACATGGCCCGCTACCGGCCCCGCCGCGATGTGAACGGCCTGGCCTCGTTCACCACGATGCAGACCGCCCTCAACTCCCTCGCCGGTCACTACGCCAACTACGCCAATCGCCCCCTGCCCGAGGCCCTGCGCGACCGGCTCGAGAAGGAGCTGCGCCGGGCTGAGACCGGGGTGGTGCGCGGCAGTTGAAGACCCGACCCATCACTTTGACGGAAGGGCCCTTCGTCTGAGAGTCTTAGTCCTTGTGCTTCCTAGCGGCTGCGGGCCGCCGTCTCTTTGGCCAACGTTGTCGTCATCGGTGCGCAGTGGGGCGACGAGGGGAAGGGAAAGATCACCGACCTGCTGAGCCGTTCCGCCGACGTGGTCGTGCGTTACCAGGGCGGGGTCAACGCTGGCCACACGATTGTGGTCGATGATCGCGTCCTCAAACTTCATCTCATCCCCTCGGGCATTCTCTATCCGGACACCACTTGCCTGATCGGTTCAGGCACCGTGGTCGACCCTCGGGTGATGCTCGGAGAACTGGACATGTTGGCTGAGTACGGCATCGATATTTCCGGCCTCAAGCTGGCCAGCACCGCCCACGTCACCATGCCTTACCACCGCCTGCTGGATCAGGCGATGGAGCAGCGCCGGGGTGATCGCCGGATCGGCACCACCGGTCGGGGCATCGGTCCGACCTATGCGGACAAATCCGAGCGCAATGGCATCCGGGTGATGGATCTTCTCGATCCAGACCGGCTGCGGGATCGCCTGCTCGGCCCGCTGGCCGAGAAGAACGAACTGTTGCAGAAGGTCTATGGCGTCGATCCACTCGATCCCGAGGCCGTGATCAACGAATACGCCGAACATGGCCAGCGGTTAGCTCCCCATGTGGTCGACTGCACCCGCACCATCCATGAGGCGGCCCGGGCCCGCAAGAACATTCTGTTTGAGGGTGCCCAGGGCACGCTTCTCGATCTCGACCACGGCACCTATCCCTACGTCACCTCCTCCAATCCCGTGTCGGGGGGTGCCTGCATCGGCGCCGGGGTTGGCCCCACCCTGATCGACCGGGTGATCGGCGTGGCCAAGGCCTACACCACCAGGGTCGGGGAGGGTCCCTTCCCGACCGAACTGGAGGGCAGCCTCAACGACCACCTGTGCGACCGCGGCGGCGAATACGGCACCACCACCGGTCGCCGCCGACGCTGCGGCTGGTTCGATGGGGTGATCGGTCGCTACGCGGTGCAGGTCAACGGCCTCGACTGCCTGGCGATCACCAAGTTGGATGTGCTCGACGAACTCGATGCCATCCAGGTCTGCGTCGCCTATGAGCTCGATGGTCGGCGGATCGAGCATTTCCCCTGCAATGCCGAGGATTTCGCCCGCTGCCGGCCGATCTTCGAGACCCTGCCCGGCTGGATGTGCTCCACCGCCGACTGCCGCACCCTCGAGGATCTGCCGGAGACCGCCCGCTCCTACCTGCGCTTCCTCGCGGAGTTGATGGAGGCTCCGATCGCGATCGTCTCCCTCGGCGCCCAGCGGGACCAGACGATCGTGGTCGAAGACCCGATCCATGGCCCCAAGCGAGCCCTGCTCAGCGTCTGAAACCCCTGAGCTCCCTGCCACCGGGCCTTGCCCTCGTGGCCACCTCATTCCCCCACCCCCCGTCAGCGCGTGAGCAGCACCAGCAAGAGCCTCGATGTGATCGGCATCGGCAACGCCATCGTCGATGTGCTCGTGCAGGCCGATGATGCCTTCCTGGCAGACCACACCCTCAGCAAGGGCACCATGGCCCTGGTGGATGAGGAGCAGGCCGAGCGCCTCTACGCCAGCGTCGGCCCCGGTCTGGAAACCTCCGGCGGCTCGGCCGCCAACACCCTGGCGGGCATCGCCCAGCTCGGCGGTCGCGCCGCCTTCATCGGCCGCGTACGCAATGACCAGCTCGGCGGCATCTTCAGCCACGACATCCGGGCGGTGGGGGCCCGCTTCGAGACCCCCGCAGCGACGGATGGCCCCTCCACCGCCCGCTGCCTGATCCTGGTGACACCAGACGCGCAGCGCACCATGTGCACCTACCTGGGGGCCTCGGTGAACCTGGAGCCCGCCGACCTCGACCTGGAGCTCGTGCGTCAAGCCCAGGTGCTCTATCTGGAGGGCTACCTCTGGGACAGCGACGCGGCCAAGCGCGCATTCATCGCCGCGGCTGAGGTGATGTGCGAGAGCGGCGGCCAGGTTGCCCTCTCACTCTCGGATGCCTTCTGCGTCGACCGCCATCGCCAGAGCTTCCTGGAGCTGGTGGATGGCCACGTGGATGTGCTCTTCGCGAATGAAACCGAGATCTGTTCCCTCTACCAAACCGACAGCTTCGCCGCGGCCGCCGACCAGGTGCGAGGCCGTTGCCGGGTGGCTGCCCTGACCCGCAGCGAGAAGGGCTCGGTGGTGCTGAGCGGCGCTGACACCCTGACGATCGCTCCCTACCACCTGGGCGAGCTGGTGGACACCACCGGTGCCGGCGATCTCTATGCCGCCGGATTCCTCTACGGCTACACCCGCGGCGAAGATCTCGGGCGCTGCGGCCGCCTCGGTTCCCTCTGCGCCGGCCAGGTGGTGACCCAGCTGGGCCCCCGCCCCCAGGCCTCCCTGCCAGAGCTGGTGGCAACCCATCTGCCCTGAATCCCCCGACCGACCTCAGTCCGGCATGCCCCCATCGGCTTCGGGCAACGGTTGCCCCGGTGCCGCAAGCTCTGTCTCGAGCCAGCGGGCATAGCCGCCGTCGGTGCTGCCCCGCAGCACGATCCACTCCGGGGTCTGGTAGCTGTGAAGCCCATCGAGGGCCTGGCGCAGGGGTCCCAACAGGCTCTCCCGGGTCTTGAGCATCAGCTTGACCTCAGCGGCGCTCTCCAACTCGCCCTGCCAGAGGTAGAGGGAGCGGACCGGTAGCAAGCTCACGCAGGCCACCAGGCGCCGCCGTAGCAACTCCCTGGCCAGCCCTTCCGCCAGCGCCTGGCTGGCCTCGGTGCTGAGCACCAGCATCAGGGCGTCGCCGTCCTGGTCCCGCCGATCGTCCATGCCTGCCGCCGTCACTGCCCCCACTCTGGCCAGGTCCGCATCGCCTGAGCGAGAACGAGGGCCGCGGCGGTTCAGGGGTGGCCGAGGCGCTCCAGCAGCGCCGCCAGGCCCAGTCCCTCGACGCCCTCCGGTTCGGGGGGGCGCTCCAGCAGCAGCAGTCGCAGTCCGTCCGCGGCCGCCAGGCGGTGCCAGTGCGCCTCGCTGGGACTGCCGGACCGGCGACAGAGCACCGCCGCGATCCGCCAGCGGCGGCAGAGGGCCCGCTCGATCGCGGCGGCCCCACCTGGGCGCAGGACCGCAACCCGCCCCGGCGCCAGCCCCGCCGCCATCGCCGCCGCCAGGGCCGCCGGGCTGGGCAGGATGCGGGCATGGTGAATCGCCCCCGGGCTGCAGCGCACAGCGGCGCCCAGCTGCCGGGCGCCGATCGCCAGGAGCAACCCCTGACCCTGCAAGGGCTGCTGGGCCAAGGCTTCCAGACCAGGGAGCAGCACCGCCCCGGCGACGGGCAGGGTGGGGCGGAGCAGGCGCAGCAGGGGCTGGCCGCGCCTCCGGCAGGCCGCGGCCAGGGCGGCGCTGATCCGCACCGCGAAGGGGTGGGTGGCATCCACAACCCAGCGCGGCCCCTGCCCGGCCTGGGCAGCCCGCACCAGGGCGGCGGCAATGGCCTCGGCGTCCCCCAGGGCACCGACCGAGAACGTCAACCTCTCGCTGGGCGGATAGGCCCGGGTCGCGGCGGCGCTCACCACATGCACCTGCAACCGCCAGCCCCTCGCCAGCAGCTCGCGGGCCAAAAGCGGACCCTCGCCGGTGCCGCTGATCAGCCAGAGCAGCCCGCCCGGCTGGTGCTCAGCTCCCGCTTGCATCAGGATGGGCGCTCCAAACCATGGTCCGGGAGTGAATCACTGCTTGCTCGAGGTGGAGGTGCTGGAGGCTCCCCAGATCCGCTACACCCAGGACAACCAGACCCCCGTCGCCGAGATGGCGGTGCGGTTCGAGGGGTTGCGGGTCGATGATCCGCCGGGGCAGATCAAGGCGGTGGGCTGGGGCAGTGTGGCCCAGGATCTGCAGAATCGGGTCGCCATCGGCCAGCGGTTGATGCTGGAGGGGCGGCTGCGCATGAACACCGTGACCCGGTCCGATGGAATCAAGGAGAAGCGGGCGGAGTTCACCCTCTCGCGTTTCCATCCCCTGACCGGGCCCGGTGCCGAGCCCCCGCAGGCCCAGGACGGCGCCGCCCCTGCCGAGCGCCCCTGGAGCGCCCCTGCCGAGCGCAGCGGGGGCGGTGCAGCGCCGGTGCGACGGTCCAGCGCTGGCGGCGCAGGCCGCCCGGCGGCAGCCCCCGGCCCCGGGACCACCCCCAGTCTCGCGCCAGCCCGGCGAGCCGAGCCAGCCGCACCGGTCTGGGACGCCTCACCGCTGGTGGCCGATCCGGAGGGCTTCAACGATCCCCTCGAGGACGACGACATCCCCTTCTGAACGTTCACGCCCGCAGGATCGCCTCAGCCCTGGCCGAGACGGTCCTCGGCCTGCTCGAGCAACTGGCCCAGCTCCCGCTCCAGGGCCGCCAGATCAAGGCGCCAGGCCGGCCACTGGCCCGCGTCGATCTGCCGCAACAGCCAGAGCCGGTCCTGGCGGAGCTGCTCCAGCAGCTGGGGGGTGTCAAGGGACTGGGGATCGGCGTGATCCCGGGCACCGGCGGCGGCCTCCGCCGCGTCCGGGGAGGCAGCCCCCCCCTGGGGATAAGGGTTTGGCGGCGTGCTCGGGCTCGGCATGGACGCTCCTGGGACGTGTCCTCTGGGCGAATCCTGGCACCGGCCAGCGCTGGCGGGGGCGCCGCTGCTGGATCATGGGGACATGCAATCTCTCCTCTCCCCCGGCAGCCTCGTGACCGTGGCCGGTGCCGTGCTCACGGTGATCGGCTCGCTGGCCTACCTGGGCGACAACGCCAACCTCAGCCTGCCAACCATCTTCTACGGGATCCCCATCCTGCTGGGCGGCCTGGCCCTGAAATCCTCGGAACTGCCGCCCCCCCAACGCCTCACCGCGCCCGAAGCCCTGCGCGAGCTGCGCCAGCAGCCCGAGAACGGCGCCCTGGCCAAGCTTGTGGCCGATGTCTGCCGCTGGCGCTACGGCCAGAAGGCCCATCTGGAGAGCTCCCTTGAGGTCCTCGGTCTCTGGGATGAGACCACGCCACCCCAACTGCTCAGCGTCGAGGAGTTCGAGCGGGACGGCGCCTACGGGCTGCGTCTGCTGTTCGAGTGCGGCGCCGTTGATCCTTCCCGCTGGCAGGATCGCCAGGAACGGCTGGGACGGTTCTTCGGCCCCGGCCTCCGGGCCAGCCTCAGCCAGCCCGGCAACGGCAGGATCGGCCTCGAATTGCTCGGCACGCCGGACCCTGCCGCCCCCTCCGCCAACGCTCCGTCCTGATGTCCGATCCCCTGGTCAGCGCCGAGGACACCCAGAGGGCTTCGGTCCTGAGTGAGGCGCTTCCCTACATCCAGCGCTTCGCCGGAAGGCGGGTGGTGGTGAAATACGGCGGCGCCGCCATGGTCCGGGAGGATCTGCGCGAAGCCGTCTTCCGCGACCTCACCCTGCTCTCCTGCGTCGGGGTGCAGCCGGTGGTGGTGCATGGCGGCGGTCCCGAGATCAACCATTGGCTGGCACGGCTCTCGATCGAGCCCAAATTCAGCAACGGCCTGCGCATCACCGACGCCGCCACGATGGAGGTGGTGGAGATGGTGTTGGTGGGTCGGGTCAACAAGCAGATCGTCAACGGCATCGCCCAGGTGGGTGGCCGAGCCGTTGGCTTTTCGGGCAGCGATGGCGGCCTGATCCGGGCCCGCACCTGGGGGGATGGGGCCAATGGCCTGGTGGGTGAGGTGGCGGCCCTGAATCCGCAGGTGCTGGCGCCCCTGCTCGACAACGGCTACATCCCGGTGATCTCCAGCGTCGCCCCCGATGGTCACGGCCAGGCCCACAACATCAACGCCGATACGGTCGCCGGCGAGCTGGCGGCGGCACTGCAGGCCGAGAAGCTGATCCTCCTCACCGACACGGCCGGCATCCTGCGGGACCGTGACGATCCGGCCTCCCTGATTCGCCAGCTCACCCTGGCCGAGGCCCGTCAGCTGATCGCCGACGGGGTGGTGGCCGGGGGGATGACCCCCAAGACCGAGTGCTGCATCCGCGCCCTTGCCCAGGGGGTGAAGGCGGCCCACATCGTCGATGGGCGCCACCCCCATGCCCTGCTGCTGGAGGTGTTCACCGATGCCGGCATCGGCACGATGGTGGTGGGCAGCGCCAACCACGCCCGCGCCTGATCCGCCGCCCCTTCCCTATCCCCACGCTCCGGCCTGCCCATGGCGGACGAGACCGTCCAGCCTGACCCCTCCGATCCGTCCTCCGCCGGCAGCCCGGCAGAGGACGGATCGGCGCTGCAACGGGCGAGCCGACTGCTGGAACGGGGTGAGTATGGCCAGGTGATCGGCCTGCTCGAACCCATGGCCGAGCGCCACCCGGCGGCCTCCGCCTTCGGCGCGGAGCTGCGCCTGCTGCTGGCCACCGCCCTGATCGGCCAGGGCCGGGGCGAAGAGGCGTCCCGCTGGTGTCGCGGTCTGCGGGGATCCCCCGACCCCAACCTGCGGGCCCGAGCACGGGATCTGCAGCAGATCCTTGAGGCGCCGGCCCTGGAACGGCCCCGGGACTGGTCCCTCGACCTGCCGGATCTGGCGGTCGGCACCTCCCTGGACAGCCTGGCCGCCTCCGGCCGCCGCCGCCGGGCCAGCCGACCGGCGCCACCGCCTCCGCCGCCGGTCGGACCAACCCGGGGCCCCTACGGTTTCGCGGCCCTGGCGGGCCTGTTGCTGGCTTTGGTGTTGCTCGCCTCCCTGCTCGGCGGCTGCGTGGAGGTGCGCACCGACCTGCGGTTTGCCGGCCCTGGTCGGCTGCAGGTGAGCCATGAGGTGCGCAGCGTTTCGGGCATGGCCGGCCCCTGGCAACGGCGGCTGGCGGAGCGTCTGGAGCGCCAGGGCTTCCGCGGCCACAGCCTGGGTGCCACGACCCGTCTGGAGGGGCCCGTGCTGCCGGCGGCGGATGCCTTCCGGGGCCTGGGTGAGACCCTGGCCGAAGCCGCTGGCCTGGCGGATCTGTCGCTGCCGCCCCCCCTGATCGCGTTCCAGGAGCGCAACTGGCTGTTGGGGGTGGTGCAGCGGCTCAGCCTGGAGATCGACCTGCGCGATCTACCGCCCCTGCCTGGGCTGTCCCTCTCCATCGACCTGGCCCCCCTGGCCGCCGGGGCCGTCGAGCGGGCCGAACCGCGCCCGGTCGAACCGCTCCCCCAACACCGCCTGCGCTGGCCCCTTGAACCCGGCCAGCGCAATGCCCTGGCGATGCATACCTGGCGTTGGAGCCCCCTGGGGCTGGGCGCCGCAACGATCGGCCTGCTCCTGCCGCTGGTGTTCTTCCTGCAGCGGCTGCGCCGCCAGCTGGGGTTCGGATTGCCCGAGCTGCCCGGCTGAATGCTGCCCGGCTGAATTCAGAGCTCTAGCGGGTCGGGGTCGATCGTCAAGCTGACACCGCCGGGCAGAGCTTCGCGCAGGCTGGCGGCCGGTGGCAGGGGCAGGGGGGTACCGGCGGGGCCATGGAGGAGCAGCTGCCAGCGGCTGCGACCCGCCACCCGGGCCACCGGGGCGGGTGCCGGCCCGATCAGGCACCAGCCCGCCGCCGTGACCGCCGGCTGCAGCAGGGTGGCCAGGGCAGCGGCAGCGGTGGCCGTGGCGCTGGCGGAAGCCCCGGCGAAACGGAGCAGGCAGGCCCGGCTGAAGGGCACCTGGCCACCCCGGCGCCGCTGCTCCGCCTCCACCTCCAGGAAGGCCCCGTAGCGGCCGTCCACCAGATGGCGAATCACCGGATGGGCGGGGCTGTAGGTCTGCACCAGCACCTCACCCGGCCGCTCGCCCCGGCCGGCGCGGCCGGCGAGCTGCAGCAGGAGCTGCAGACAGGTTTCGCCGGCGCGGAGGTCGGGGCGGTGCAGCAGCCCATCGGCGGCAAGCACCGCCGCCAGGGTGACCTTCGGCAGATCCATCCCCTTGGCCAGCATCTGGGTACCAACGAGAACGTCGGCCTCACCGGCAGCAAAGCGCTCCAACAGGCGGCGATGGCCATCGCGGCCGCGGGTGGTGTCGGCATCGAAGCGCAGCAGCCGCAACCCCTCCAGTTCGCCGGCCAGCTGCTCCAGCACCCGCTGGGTGCCCGCCCCGAAGGCCTTGAACGCCGACGATCCGCAGTGTCCGCAGCGGCTGCCGGCCTCCTGACGGTGATCGCACCAGTGGCAGCGCAACCATTCCTCACCCCCCGGGCGGCGATGCACCGTCAGGGCCACATCGCAGTGGGGACAGAGCAGGACCTCACCGCAACTGCGGCAGCTGAGGAAAGAGCGATAGCCCCGCCGCGGAACCAGCACCACCGCCTGCTCACCCCGCTCGGGCAGCTGGCGCAATCGCGCCAACAGGGGGCGGCTGAGCAGCTGACGGTGGCCGTCCCCCAGCTCCTGGCGCATGTCGATCACGCGCACCGGTGGGGGCGGCCGTTGGCCGATTCGCTCCGGCAGCTCCAGGAGCTGAATGTCGGCGCTGGGACCGCTGCAGCGCAGCCAGGTCTCCAAGCTCGGGGTGGCGCTCCCCAGCACCAGCCGGGCGCCGCTGGCAGCCGCCCGCAACCGGGCCACCTCGCGAGCGTGATAACAGGGCATGGGCGCCTCCTGCTTGTAGGAGATGTCGTGCTCTTCGTCGAGCACGATCAAGCCGAGGCGGGCCAGGGGGAGGAAGATCGCCGAGCGGGTACCGACCACCAGCAGCGGCTGGCCATCGCGGCCAGCCTGGAGGGCACGGCGCCAGGCCGCCACCCGCTCGCCATCGCCCATGCTGCTGTGGTACTCCAACACACCAGCGCCGAAGCGCTGGCGGCAGCGGTCGAGCAGCTGGGGGATCAGGCCGATCTCCGGGACCAGCAGCAGGACGCTGCGCCCCGCGGCCAACTCGGTGGTGGCGCTCTGGAGGTACACCTCCGTCTTGCCGGCCCCGGTGACCCCCCAGAGCAGCAGGGCGCTGGCGGGGGAAGCGGCGGCGATGGCGGCGATGGCGGCGGCCTGGGCCGGGTTCGGGCGCCGGGGCGACTCCAGCCCCGGGGCGGGGGGAAGCGGCAGCGGGTCGGGACGAGGCGCCACGGTGCAGCGCCGGACCCAGCCGCGGCGCTCGCAGGTCTGCACCAGGGCCCGGCTGAAGCCATCGGCACCGCAGAGCTGACGGAGCAAACGCCTTCCCCCATGGGCCGCAAGATGGGCAAGCAGGGCCCTTTGGCGCTCACTGGCCTCCGGCGGAGGCTCGCCGGGCAGGGTCGTTTCGATGCCGATCGCCGGGCGCGGCATGGCGCCTGCCGAGCCGGCCCCCTGGCCCAACCAGCCAGGGGGAAGGGCGCTGCGCAGGCAGCGGAAGAGGGGGGTGTGGCAGGCGACCGCCACCGCCTCGATCAGGGACTGCCAGGCGGGGTCGATCGCCGCCCGCTGCAGCACCGACTCAACAGCCTGAACGGTCTTGCCCGCAAGCACCTCCGGGCGGGTCTCCTGGCAGCCGATCACCAGGCCGGTGTGGGGGCGGCCCTGGAGGCGGACCCGCACCAGATCGCCGCTGGCAAGCGCCAAACCGGCGGGATTGGCGTAGCTGAACGAGCGCCCCTCCGGCCCGGCTTCCAACCAAACATGAACCCAGGCAGGGGCAGGGGCCATGGTCCCTGCCACCCCGAGGAGGGCTGGATTGGTCTTGGGGCTGGGCCTGCTCAATCTTGCGGACGTCTCAGTCCATTCCTAAGATGAACCCAGCGGGCAGTCCATCCGGGCTGCCGTCGGAACCTGGAGAGTTTCCACCCACGCCCCCCTCCGGGAGCTTCGTCCAGAGCCAGACCCGTCGAGTCAGCACGGAAGCCATGCTTTCGATCAGCCCTCCGGTCAACGAACCCCTCTGACAGCTCCCTCGCGTTCCGTCCAGGCCTCTTTGCCTCGCCTTCGAGCCCCAGAACGTCCCCTGCCACTCCGCGCAACGGCTGCCGTCTGCCCTGCCTCGCCGCTGCCCCGTCCCTGCGGCACCGATGGCACGTCCAGGCGTTGTTGTCGTTTTGCTCCGATGGGCAGGCCCCCTGGAGCTCCCTCGTTCGTGATTTCCGTTCCCCACCCCGCCCGCCGCTCCACCGGCCCGCGGCATCCGGTGAGCCCCTCCGCCGTCCCCTCCGTCCATTCCCATGAGCCCTGCCGCTGCCAAGAGCGTCGCCGCCAAAGCTTCCACGAAGGCTCCATCGCAAGGAGCCAGCAAGCTGGTCGCCAAGGAGGGAGCCGCGGCCTCCCAGCCGGCGCGGCGGAGCCGCAGCAAGGCGACCGCTCCGGCTGCCGATCTGGGGGATGCTGATCCACTGGATTCCGGCCTGGATGCCGACAGCGGAGCGATGACCAGCCTGGTGGATGCCGCCGATTCGTTGCTGGAGGCGGCCCACGATTTGGCCGTCGATGAGGGCGACGGGCCAACGGAGCCCGGGGCCGACAAAGGCGACGCCAAAGACGCCCGCGCCAAAGCCCTTGCCAGCATCAAGGTCGGCCCCAAGGGCGTTTACACGGAGGACTCGATCCGTGTCTACCTCCAGGAGATCGGGCGCATCCGGCTGTTGCGTCCCGATGAGGAGATTGAGCTGGCCCGGAAGATCGCCGATCTGTTGCAGCTCGAAGAACTCGCCGCCCAATTTGAGGCCGACAAGGGCCATTTCCCAGACACCAAGGAATGGGCTGCCCTGGTGGAGATGCCGCTGATCAAGTTCCGGCGTCGCCTGATGTTAGGTCGGCGAGCCAAGGAAAAGATGGTGCAGTCGAACCTGCGGCTGGTGGTATCGATCGCCAAGAAGTATATGAATCGTGGCCTCTCCTTCCAAGATCTAATTCAGGAAGGAAGTCTTGGCCTGATCCGCGCCGCCGAAAAATTCGATCACGAAAAGGGGTATAAGTTTTCCACCTATGCCACCTGGTGGATCCGCCAGGCGATTACCCGAGCGATCGCCGACCAAAGTCGCACGATCCGGCTTCCCGTGCACCTGTACGAAACGATCTCTCGGATCAAAAAAACCACCAAAACCCTGTCTCAGGAGTTTGGCCGGAAGCCCACGGAGGAGGAGATCGCCGAGAGCATGGAGATGACGATCGAAAAATTGCGCTTCATCGCCAAATCAGCCCAAGTGCCGATCTCGCTCGAAACGCCTATCGGCAAAGAAGAGGATTCACGCCTCGGCGATTTCATCGAAGCCGATATCGAGAATCCCGAGCAGGATGTTGCCAAAAATCTGCTGCGCGAGGACCTCGAAGGGGTGCTGGCCACCCTCAGCCCTCGCGAGCGAGATGTGCTCCGCCTGCGCTACGGGCTCGATGATGGTCGTATGAAGACCCTCGAGGAAATCGGTCAGATCTTTGATGTGACCAGGGAGCGCATCCGCCAGATCGAAGCCAAGGCCCTGCGCAAGCTGCGCCATCCCAATCGCAATGGCGTGCTAAAAGAATACATCAAGTAAGCCATTGCAGCAGATCAAACTGGCCGCTTCTTTGCAGAGGTAAATCCTTGCCAGCCGATCAACGGTCGCGTGTCACTGTTGTCCTGCCGACGTTCAACGAGCGCAACAATATTGAACCCATCGTCCATCAACTTCTCCCCCTGTCACGCGACTACGGGCTGGAGATCTTATTTGTTGATGACGATTCAGCCGATGGCACAGCCGAAGCCATTCTTCGGCTCTCCCATCAATACCCCTGCATCCGCTTGATTCGCAGGGTCGGTCGCTTCGGTCTCTCCAGTGCGATCAAGGAGGGGATTCTCGATGCGACCGGCGATGTGGTCATGGTCATGGATAGTGATGGCCAGCACGAACCTGAAGCCGTGTCCCGCACCGTGAGCACCCTGCTGGCCAGCAACCTGGACTTGGTAGTCGGCAGCCGCTTTCATCCCGATGCTCAGATTCTGGGGTTGAGTGCATCACGGCAACGCAATTCCAGCCTTGCCAATGGGGTGGCGCGCTTCAGCCTGCCGCGCTATCGGCAGCTCACCGATTACATGAGCGGATTCTTTGCGCTGAGGCCGCAACGCGCCCTGGCCTATGTGCGTCAGATCGATGTCAGCGGTTTCAAATTTCTCTATGAGTTGCTGGCCCTCAGCCGCGGACAGCTTCTGGTTGGCGAAGTGCCGCTAGCTTTTCAGCCGCGAATCAGCGGTGAATCGAAGCTGAATCTTGCTGTAGTCTGGGATCTTGGCATCTCAATTCTTCATACCTTGCTGCTGCGTAGCGTCCCCAGGCGAGCGATCAGCTTCGCCCTGGTCGGCGCCACGGGCATCATCACCCATCTGATTGTATTTGGCCTGAGCCACAAGCTGCTGGGCTTCAATTTCGAACAGGCCCAAAGCGTGGCGGTTGTAAGCGCGGCGTCGTCCAACTTCCTGATCAATAACGTGCTCACCTTTCGGACCCAGCAGCTGAAGGGGATCGGCCTGCTGATCGGCCTGATCCGCTTCCTGCTCGTAACCTCTCTGGGAATGATTGCCAATGTGGGCATATCCTCAGCCTTTTACCACAGCATCAGGAGCGAGGCGCTGCTCGCCATGTTTGCGGGCATTGCCGTTGATTTTGTCTGGAAGTATGCGGCTTCATCGCGTTTTGTCTGGAATACACCCTGACATCGCCACCGCTTCTGGATCAGGGTTTCCAGCCAGTGATCAGAGTTTCCAGACAGTCAGTCAGTCGCGTCGGCCTTCGCCGGCATCAACCCTTTCGCATCATCCCGCCCCAGGAATCGGTTTAGCAGCAGCCCGGGGTTTCCATGGCGTTTGTGGCTGGTGACCTGGCGACCAGCGAGGACATCGAGAAGCAATCGCGGGATGGCCGCTGAGCGACTGGGAGGTGAGCAAGCAGCGACAGGAACACCCCCGCGAAGCCAAGCGCGTTGAGACGGCAAGCAGACTGAACGGCCGCCACAGCGACTGCGGCTGCAAAAGCGGCAAAACGGATGCGACATCGAAAGCGACAGCTGCTGAACGGCTTCAGCGGCGGCTGCAATGGCAAGGACCGCGTCTCGGCGTGGCGATCGCGGCGGGAGGTTTAAATTCCTGAACGCTGAAGTGAGGACATCCCTGCAGTTGCATCGCTCAGAAAGCACCTCCCTTTCCAGCTGGAGTCGCCACGCACAACCCTCCCCTTCGGATGCCCTGATCGGGCTGCTCAGCGCCCTCTGGCTCGGCCTGATCTGCTGGCTGGCCTTCTTCAACAGGCTCGGTGCCCTCGGCCTGATGGACAAGACCGAGGCCCTGTTCGTGGAGGTGGGCCATCAGATGTTGTTGCGTGGTGATTGGGTCACCCCCTGGTGGAACGGCCAGCTGTTCTTTGACTACCCGGTCTGGGGCTACTGGATGGTGGCTCTCAGCTTCCGTCTGTTCGGTGTCTCCGAATGGGCTGCCCGCCTGCCCGTCGCCATGGCCGCCAGCGCCGTGGTGGTCGCCAGCTTCCTGCTGCTCTGGCAGCTGGCCCCAGCCGCCGAGGGGACAGGCCGGCGCTGGCTCCGGGCCGCTGTGGGTGCCGGGATCATGGCCACCACACCGGGTTGGATCGGCTGGGGTCGCAGCTCCACCACCGACATGTTTCTGTCCAGCGCCATCACCCTGGCGCTCTACGGCTTCCTGCTGGCCCATCACGCCCCCGCATCAGGCCGCCAGGCCAGGTTCGGGCGCGGCGCCATGGCCCTGTTCGCCGGCATTGCCGTGCTGGCCAAGGGACCAGTCGGCCTCTTGCTGCCCGCCCTGGTGGTGAGCGGGCATCTCACCCTGACGAGGGAATGGCGCCGCTGGTGGAGGCCTGGCTCGCTGCTGGCCATGGCCGCCCTGTTTCTCGGGGTGGTGCTGCCGTGGTACAGCGCAGCAGCCCAGCGCCATGGCGAGGCCTTCCTGGGCGGCTTCCTGGGGTTCAGCAACCTGCAACGGTTCACCAACGTCCTCTACGACCACCCGGGGCCGCCCTGGTTCTACCTGCCCTGGGTGGCTGTTCTGCTGCTGCCCTGGTCGCTGTTTCTGCCCGCCGCCGTGATGCGCCTGCACCCCTGGCGACTGCGCAGCTGGCGCCGGGATCCCGGGACGACCCTGCCGCTCTTCTTCCTGCTCTGGCTGGTGCTGGTGGTGGCCTTCTTCTCGGCAGCGGCCACCAAACTTCCCGGCTACATCCTGCCGGCGATACCCGCCGCGGCCATGGTCGTCGCCCTGTACTGGCGGCCGATCGGCAGGAGCGACGGCCTGGAAGCGCTGGCCCACGGCGCCGGCGGGCTGAACGAGCGCAACGGCTGGTTGGAGAGCGGCAGCAGCTGGTTCGCCGCAGCCCTCCTGGCCCTGTTGGCGGTCGCCGCCGGCCTGTCCCCCCGCTGGGCAGCCACCGATCCGGCCCATCCCGGCTTCGGCCAGGCCCTGGCACGCTCCGGTCTGCCCCTCACCCTCGCCCTGGTACTGGCGGCGATGGCCCTGGCCATGGCCCTGCTCCTGGGAAGAGGCCCGCGGGGCCAGCGCTGGGTCTGGGCCCCTGGCCTGGCGGGATTCCTGGCAATCCTGGCCCTGGTGATCGCCCCCCTGGCCCCGCTGCTCGACCGGGAACGACAGCTTCCGCTGCGCCAGATCGCCGCCGAGGCCCGGCGTCTGGCCCTACCCCGCGAGCCCCTCTGGGTGGTGGGCACCAGGCGCTACAGCATGGTCTTCTACGCCGGCGAAAACGCCTCCTTCGTGGCCAACCGCCGCTCCCTGCGCAAGCAGCAGCGCCAGGATCCGGCCGCTCTGGGCATGGCTGCCGATACCGTGTCCGTGAGGCTGGTCGGTGATCGGACCGACCTGGAGGCATTGGAGCTTCCCGACGCTGCCATCAGCCGCCTGGCGCGGCGCGATCAGCAGGAACTCTGGCGCGTGTTCCTCTCTTCCCTGCCCAGGCCCCGATGATTCCGCTTCGCCCCCCCCTCCGTCCCCGCGACTGGTTGGTGGTGGTTGCGGCTGCCATGTTGGTGCTGCAGTTGGCCAACCTGGTCGATGGCAAGGAGCCACCGGCCCTCGACAATCAGCTGTTGACCTGGCTCGGGACCAACCTGCCAGGGCCCCTGCGGGCGGCCCTGGTTCTGATCTACCGGATGAGCGGTGTCGGCTTCACCGCCAGCCTGGTGGCGCTGGCGCTGTTCCATCTGGTGCGCAAGCGCTGGTGGCATGACCTCGGTCTGCTGGTCTGTTCCACCGCCGGCATCCTGGCGATCGTGGACATCTGGCTGAAGCCGCTCTTCGACCGCTCCCGTCCCCACGAGAAGTTGATCCCCGTCGACGGCCGCAGCTTCCCCAGCGGCCATGCGGCCGGCTCGATCGCCTTCTATCTGGCGATGGTGGCGATCCTGGCCTACCACCACCCGCGCCTGCGGCTGCCACTCAGCCTCGGTGCCCTCTGCTGGATCTCCTTGGTGTGGCTGAGCACCCTGGCGGCCCGCGCCCACTGGCCCTCCGATCTGCTGGCCGGTGGTGCCGTTGGGTTCGCCTGGCTGACGATCTGCCTGGCCTACTGGCGAGCCTCCCGCGCCGCGCCGCCCCCGGCCTGAAGCACCCTGCCTCGCTCGTCCCTTCCCCCCCGATCCCCGATCCCCATGGCAGACGCGATCCCCAGCCTCGCTGACCTGCGTGGCCTGCGCAGCGCCCCCTCCCTCACGGCGGAGCAGCGTCAGACCCTGCGTGAGGAGCTGACTGCGGCGATGATCCCCTACCCCTGGTTCACGATCGGCGTGATGGCGCCCTCGGCGGAGCTGGCCCTGGCGGCACTGCGGCGCTGGGAGATGGCCTTCGGTTGGGAGCCCCTGCTGCTCAGCGACCCAGGGGCCCCCGCCGGCGACGGCCCTGTTTACCTCAAGGGCCATCAGGGCAACGGCAGCTGCTGGTTGCGGCAGGAGTCGGGCCTGGGGGAGGGCGTTCTGATCAGTGGTCAGCATCCCGAGCGTCCGGAGCTGGGCGAGACCTGGGGCCCCCTGCCCCTGGATCTGGTCTGAGGCCCCCGACCCCGGCAGCCACGGCGAATCCCATCAGCTAATCACGGTTCAGCGGACGCTGGCGGAGACGGGCCCCGGTGTGTCCGTAGGCTGGGCGGCTGTGATCCGGCGGCATCGTCCGCTTTCCGCACGGCCCCGATGAGCAGCCCCACCGCCCAGGCCACCCTCCGCATCGCCTCGCGCCGCAGCCAGCTGGCCATGGTCCAGACCCACTGGGTTCGGGATGCCCTCAGCCAGGCCCACCCAGGCCTGGAGATCAGCATCGAGGCGATGGCCACCCAGGGCGACAAGATCCTTGACGTGGCCCTGGCCAAGATCGGCGACAAGGGGCTGTTCACCAAGGAGTTGGAGGCCCAGATGCTGGTGGATCGGGCCGACATCGCGGTCCACAGCCTCAAGGACCTGCCCACCAACCTGCCGGAGGGCCTGATCCTCGGCTGTATCACCGAACGAGAAGACCCCGCCGATGCCCTGGTGGTGCACGAGCGCCATCGCGACCGCAGCCTGGCCACCCTGCCGGAGGGCGCCGTGGTGGGCACCAGCTCCCTGCGACGCCTGGCCCAGCTTCGCCACCACTACCCGCAGCTGACCTTCAAGGATGTGCGCGGCAACGTGATCACCCGCCTGGAGAAGCTCGATTCCGGCGACTACGACTGCCTGATCCTCGCCGCCGCCGGCCTGCAGCGCCTTGGCCTCGGGGATCGCATCCATGAACTGATCGATCCGGCCATCTCGCTGCACGCCGTGGGCCAGGGGGCCCTGGGCATCGAATGCCGGGAGGGCGACACCGCCGTTCTGGAACGGATCGCCGTGCTCGAACACCGGCCCACGGCCCAGCGCTGCCGGGCCGAGCGAGCCTTCCTTCGCCAGCTGGAGGGGGGCTGCCAGGTGCCGATCGGGGTCAACAGCCGCTTCACCGGTCCCGACAACAGCGGCGACCTGGTGCTGACCGGGATGGTGGCCAGCCTCGATGGCCAGCGCCTGATCCGCGACAGCGTGACCGGCAGCCCGGAGGATCCGGAGGCGATCGGTGAAGCTCTGGCCCTGCGACTGAGGGAGCAGGGGGCCGGAGCCATCCTGGAGGAGATCTTTGCCAGCGTCCGCCCCGAAGCCTGAGACCGTGGTGGCGACGCCAGCGGCGGTCGGACCACCGCCGCTGGGGCCATCCCCGACCCGGCCGCGGCCCTTTCAATGGAATCTGCTGGCCTGGGCAGCCATGGTGGGCTCGCTCACCGGTCTGGTGATCGTGGGCTTCCACGAGCTGCTGGGGTTCATCAACAACTTCCTGTTCGGCCCCTTTGTGGAAGGCCTGCTGGCGATTGCCCGCACGACGCCGATCCCCGCCGCCGCTCCGATCGATCTGCCGCCGCTCGAACCCGACAGCGGCACACCGCTGCGGGCCCTGCTCCAGCTGGGGCTCAGCGGCATCGGCTTCCTGCCGCCCAGCGCACCGCCCCCCACACCCCTGCCCGATCCAGTGGCGACCGCCCCCGACTGGCTGGCCCTCTGGCCGGTGGTGGTGGTGCCCACCCTGGGGGGATTGGCGGTGGGGCTGCTGCGCTGGCTGGGGGGAAACCTCGGGGCCGGCCTGCCCAGCCTGATGGCCATGGCCGATGGGGCCCTCGCCTCCGAGCCGCGCCTGCCGCTGTTGCGGATCGTGGCCGCCTCCCTGAGCCTCGGCAGCGGCGCCTCCCTGGGGCCGGAGGGACCGAGCGTGGAGAGTGGCGGCAATCTGGGCCTGTGGGTGGCCCAGCGCGGCGGCCTGCCCCCCGAAGCCCAGAAGGCCCTGGTGGCAGCGGGGGTGGCGGCGGGCCTGGCGGCGGGCTTCAAGGCACCGATCGCCGGGGTGTTCTTCGCCTTCGAGGGCAGTTTCAGCAGCATGCCCGGCAGGCCCAGCCTGCGGGCGGTGCTGGTGGCCGCAGTGGCCTCGGCCCTGGTGACCGAGCTCTGCCTGGGGGACGACCCGATCCTGCGGCTGCCCGCCTACGACGTGCGTTCCCCCCTGGAGCTGCCGCTCTACCTCGGACTCGGACTGCTGGCCAGCCTGATGTCGTGGGCGCTGGTGCGGCTGATGGCCGCCGGTCGGGGCGAGCGGGTTCAGGCGATCGTGCGGCGACTGCCCCCCGGCCTGGCCACGGCCCTGGGGGGTGCGGCGGTGGGGAGCATGGCCCTGCTCTTTCCCCAGGTGCTGGGGGTGGGTTACGACACCATCGAGGCCCTGCTGGGCAGCGACGGCGGCATTCCACTGCTGACACTGCTGCTGTTGATCGGTGTCAAGCTGCTCGCCACCACCGTGAGCAATGCCACCGGTTTTGTGGGGGGCGGCTTCGCTCCGGCCCTGGTGCTCGGCGCCGTGCTTGGCAATGCCTATGGCCAGGTGCTGGGGGAGGGGGGCCTGCATCTGCCCGTGGCCCAGCCTCCCGCTTACGCCATGGTGGGGATGGCGGCGGTGCTTGCGGGAAGCGCTAGGGCGCCGCTGACCTCCCTGCTGCTGCTGTTCGAGCTCACCCGCGACATTCGCATCGTGCTGCCGTTGATGGCGGCGGCAGGGCTGAGTGCGGCGCTGGTGGAGCGCTGGCAGGGATTCGGCAATGCCGGCCTGCTGGGTGCCGACCCGATCGAAGAACAACGGCGCAGTCGCCTGGCCAGGATCGGGGTGCAGGAAGCCTTCGAACCGGAGGCGCCGCTGGTGCTGCCAGCCGATTGCGCCGCATTGGAGGCCCTTGGCCAGCTGGTGGCAGCCCATGGCCACTGTCTGCTCGTGGCGGAGGGCAACAGCGTGGTCGGGTTGGTGACGCTGCCGGACCTGCAGCGCGGCCTCTCCGGATCGGCCAATCCGACCGATCTGGGGGCGGTGCGGCTGGGCGACTGCCGCCGGGGCGAGCTGGTCTGGCTGCCCTCAGCCGCCAAACTCGACCGCCTCGAAGACCAGCTCACCCCCAACGGCCTGCGCCAGGTGCCTGTGTTCAACGTGGCCAATGGCCTGGGGGGCTACCTGCCCAACGAACTGCCCGCTGGCGGTCTGCCCCTGGCGAGCCTGGAAGGTCTGGCCAGTCGGGACGGGCTGTCGGTGGCCCTGGCCCGTCAACTCCAGAATCAGCCTGCCGACCTGTCGCCCATCAAGGCCTCGGCCACCGGATCCACCTGAGAGAGCAACTCAAGGATCCGGTTGAGATCGAGTTCCGATAGCTCGCCGTCCTGTCTCCATTTCAGACAGCTGTTCAGCGGATCAACGCTGCGGTGGGGAGCTGTCTGTTGCATGGAAGAAGGTAGGAATCGCCGTCGCCAAGGGCGTCGAACGACCCTAGGTGCAAATACCCCCCCAACTGACCGATGCCGCACTGATCTGCGGAATATCTTCGGCTTCGGGCGGTCAGGGCTTCACCACCACCGGCGTGCCCACATCCACCTGATCAAACAGGGCGCGGACGTGGGGACCGAGCATCCGGACACAGCCGTGGGTGACGGCCGCACCCTGGTGGACGGCCCAGGCCCAGGCTGAAGGCGTGCCGTGGATGCCGTACTGGTCGCGGGTGGTGGTGTGGAAGCCGATCCAGCGATCGCCGAGGGGACCATTCGGTCCGATGGTGGGATTGTTCTTGCCGCTCTTGGTGCTCTGGTACTGGGGGTTGACCACCTTGTTGCGGATGCTGAAGCGTCCGGTGGGGGTGGGGGTGGAAGGATCGCCGATCGCGACCGGCCAGCGGCCCAGAACCTTGCCGGCGTCGACCAGGCTGATGGTGCGCTTGCCCAGCTCCAGCACGATCTCGCGGGTGTTCGTGAGCGCGGCCGTGGTGGTGGTCGGGGAGACGGCCGCGGCCGGGGCCACCGGGGAGACGGTGGCCGAGGGGCTGGAGGCGCTCGTCTTGGCGGGTGCAGAGCCGGGCACAGGCGGCGGCGGCTGGACCGCAGCAGCGGCGGAGACCAGCAGCACCGGCGTGACGGCGGCGAGGGCCAGGGGGCCGACCAGCGAACGGAGGTTCATGGCAGAACGGAGCGGGCGGGAGCGTGGGCCGGATGGACGGGGCCGCCTCGGGGGAGGCCCTCAGCCCACCAGCTGGGGTTCGATGGTGGTGGTATAGCGCGCCTCGCACTCCTTGATGATGCGGACAGCCTCAGAACTGCCTGCAAAGCCATTCACCTTGCAGGTGCCGGGCTTCTTGAGGTCCTTGTAGTGCTCCCAGTAGTACTGGGTCTCGGTGAGCCAGTGGGCACCCAGCTGCTCGTAGGAGGTGATGTGATCCATGCGCTTGTCATCGGCAAGCACGGCGATCACCTTGTCGTCAACCTCGCCGCCGTCGTCGAACGTCATGATGCCGATGATGCGGGCCTCGACCAGGGATCCGGGAACCAGGGGTTCGCTCACGCCCACGATCTCGATGTCGAGCGGATCGCCATCCTCATCCCAGGTGCGGGGAATGCAGCCGTAGGCGAAGGGGTAGGCCAGGGAGGAATAGCCGACCCGATCGAGCTTGAGCTGGCCGGTCTCGGTGATCAGCTCGTACTTATTGATCGTGCCCGAGTTGAGCTCCACAATGGCGTTGACCCGCAGCGCCGCCTCGTCGGCAAAGGCGGGCAGCACGTGCAGCAGGTTCAGCATCGTGCGGCTGGGGGCGTGGTCGATGTTCGCCATGGGAATCGGTTGCGCGGCGGCATCCTAAGGACCGCGCCCGCCCCCCCTTGCGGCCCCGCCCCTCAGCCGGCGAGGGCGTCGAGCTTCGCCTCGAGATGGCGGAGGAAGGGTGCGGCCTCCAGGGGGCGGCCGCTGAGCCGCTCCACCAGCTCCTCGCCATTGACGCGGCGGCCCAGGGGCCAGACCCGCCGCCCCAGCCAGGCGATGATCGCCGCCTCGTCGCCGGCGCTGAGCCGCGCCTCGATCGGCCCGAGCTCGGCCTCCAGGGCTTCCGCCAGCTGGGCGCTGATCAGGTGACCAAGGGCGTAAGAGGGGAAATAGCCGAACAACCCCTCGCTCCAGTGCACATCCTGCAGGCAGCCCTCGGCATCGTGGGCCGGCCGCAGGCCCAGCAGGCGCTCCATGCCGTCGTTCCAGCGCTGGGGCAGCTCAGCCACCGCCATTCCCTCCTCCAGCAGGGCGCACTCCAGCTCGTAACGAAGCACGATGTGGAGGCTGTAGCTGAGCTCATCGGCTTCGACCCGGTTGAGGCCCGCCTGCATTGGATTGAGAGCGCGCCAGAAACGGCGCGGGGCGCCCCAGGGGTCGCGGCCCAGGGCCTGGCGGAAGCGGGGATACCAGCGCTCGGCGAGGGCGGCACTGCGGGCCAGACGGCACTCGAAGAACAAGCTCTGGCTCTCGTGAACCCCCATCGAGGTGGCCTCACCGAGGGGCCAGGGGAAGTAGTGGTCGTCGCTGCGGGGCAGGCCCTGTTCATACAGGGAGTGGCCCCACTCATGGGCGGTGGCCAGGAAGGAGGAGAAGGGCAGGCCGGGCACCACCCGGGTGGTGATACGGAAGTCGGCCGGGCCGATGGTGCAGGAGAAGGGATGGGGGGAACGGGAGCGCACGCAGCGGCCGGGGTCATAGCCCCAGTCCTGGAGGAGCTGCTGGCAGAGGAGGTCCTGGGCGTCGTCGGGCAGGTCCCAGTCAGCGGGGGGAAGGGGGGGCAGGCCGGCGGCCCGCTCCAGCAGCGGCGGCAGCCGCTCCACCAGGGGCCCGAACAGCTCCGCCAGCCGCCGGTGGCTGATCTCCGGCTCGAACACCTGGGCCAGGCTCTCCCAGCAGCTGCGCGGTTCGGCCAGCTGGCGGGCCTGCTCCTGGCGCAGTCGCACCAGCTCCTCCAGGGCCGGGGCGAACAGGGCGAAGTCGGAGCGGGCACGGGCCTCCTGCCAGCGCGCGTAGCCATGGGCCTGGGCCTCGGCCAGCCGGCCCACCAGGGCAGGGTCGAGCCGCCGCTGGCGCTCCAGCTCCTGACGCAGCAGGCGCAGGTTGTGGCGGCGGTCGTCCTCAGCCTCCACCTCAGCAGCCACCTCAGCTTCCGCCGCGGCCAGCAGATCCTGAAAGGCGTGGCTGCTCTGGCGCTGGTGGATCTGGCGGGCCAGCAGGGCCAGCTGCTCCCCCCGCCAGGGGGCGGCCGCCGCAGGCATGACCGTGTTCTGGTCGAAGTAGAGAGCGCTGTGGATCGAGCCCAGCAGCCGGGTGGTGTGCAAGTAGTCCCTGAGGCGCTCCATCGGGGAGGACGGGGTGATCGTCATGGGGGGGCGGTCAGGGGCTGGGGGCTGGGCTGGGCTGGGCTGGACAGGGGTGGCGATCGCCCGGGGAGCCATGGCCGCGGCCATCTTCCCCCCGGCATGGGGGCCGCTGGGCCCCACGGCGCGCTAGGTGATTCATGGCCACTCTGGGAGTGGTCGCCTTGCGCCGATCCCGCGATGATGAGAAGCCTTGTTCGTGCCGTTCTGGGGCACCGCTGCGCGCAACGGGCAAAGCTGAAGGCCCCGCTGACCACCCTGGCCCTAGTGGCGAGTCTGCTGATGGCCCCCGGGCACGCCGCCAACCTGGAGGACATCAGCACCCTGGAACAGCTCGTCAATGGCGCCGGCGTGGTGACGGTGGTGGCCGATGACTGTCCGCCCAGCCACGCCGGCTTCTATGAGCTGGACACCAGGGGCAGACATCGTCTGGTGCTCTGCCGCAATGGTGTCGACCTGGCCGATCTGGAGGCGGTCTGGGAGGTGATGGCCCATGAATCGACCCACATCATGCAGGCCTGCCGCGGCGGCACCGTGATCGCCGACACCTCGATGCCCCGCACCTTCCGGGAGTTGAAGGCGATCGCCCCCCACTACGCCAAGCTGATCGACCGCAGCTACCCCAGCAGCGACCAGCGGCTGGAAGCCGAGGCCTTCTGGATGGAGCTGCAGACCCCCGACAGCGTGATCAGCCTGTTTCGGCAGCTCTGCGCCAACGGCGTGCGACCAGGTCCCTGAACGGATCCTCAGGCCCAGTGCAGGGTCATCGGCACGCAGCCCTCCAGGCTGCGTTTGACCGGGCAGCCCTCGCCGGCCCGCTGCAGCAGCTGGCGCTGCTCCTCGGACAGCCCGGCCGGCAGGGTGACCCAGACGGTGAGGGCGGCGATGCGACGCACACCGCTGCTGCTCATCGCCTTTTCCACCCGCGCCTGACAGCCCTCCAGGGGGATGCCATGGCGCTCGGCGGTGATGCCCATGATCGTCAGGATGCAGGTGGTCAGGGCGGTGGCCACCAGATCGGTGGGGGAGAAGGACTCGCCGCGCCCCTGGTTGTCGAGGGGGGCATCGGTGTGGAGCTCGCAGCCGGAGGCCTCATGCACCGCCCGGCAGCGCAGCTGGCCTTCGTAGCGGCAGGTCATGGTGGTCATCGCGGTGCTGCGGCGTCTCCCCATGCTGGGGGAGCCGGGGGCAGCCCGGGCCGCGGGTTCAGCCCCCGGGCAGATCGAGCTCGCGCAGCAGCCGCCGTCGGGCGCTGGCGGGCACGAACCGGTGGGCGGCCTGGGCGCCGCTGATCGCCACCGGCGGCACGCCGATGCCAGGGAACACGCCGGCGCCGCAGAGCACCAGGTTGTCGATCGGGGTGGAGCCGCCGGGGAAGGGACCCCGGTCGGCGGGCCAGGCGGGCCCGTAACTGCCCTGATGCACCCGCAGCCAATGGCGGTGGCTGAGGGGCGTGCCCTGCATTTCGAACACCAGCCGCTCGCGCCAGTCGGGCAGCAGCTGATCAAACACCGTGGGGAACACGCCGCAGCGCTCGCGCTTGAGGGCCTCGTAGGCGGGGCTGCCGCGCTCCAGGTGCTGCCACAGGGCCCAGGGTTCGTTGGCGGGGGTGTAGCCGTGCAGCACCTCGTGCTGCGCTGGCGCCAGGGAGGGATCGAGCCGCGACGGCATCGAGAGCACCACCATGTTGCGCTCGGCGCCAATGCCCCGCTGCCAATCCCCGACCCAGACGGTGTGGACGGGCAGGTCATCGAGCTCGGGGCCGCCCCGCAGCGCCAGATGCCAGTGGAGAAAGCTGGCGCAGGCCGGGGTGGCGCGCTGGCGGTCGCGCCAGCGGCGGGGCAGGGCCTCCGGCGGGAGCAGGGCCAGGGTGTCCCAGGGGCTGGCGTTGCTGATCACGCCGCGCCGGGCCCGGAGTCGATCGCCCCCGGCCTGGGCCGTCAGCCGCACGCCCACGGCCCGGCCGCCCTCCAGCTCAATGCGCTCCACCGGCGCATTGGTGCGCAGCCGGCCGCCGTGGCGCTCCATGCCGCGCACCAGGGCCGCAGCCACGGCGGGACTCCCGCCCAGGGGGTAATCGAGACAGGCCTCCGGCTCGAACCACTCCCCGAACAGGGTGGCCATCGCCGCGGCACTGGTCTGGTCCATCCCCAGGCCGGAGATCAGGAAGCAGAGCAGCTCCACCCAATGGAGCAGAAAGGGATCCTGCAAGTGTCGGCGGGCGATCGGACCGAAGGCGCCGCCGAGGGCCGCCAGCTGGGGCGCCAGGGCCAGCAACTCCAGGCCGGCTCCGCCGAGGCTGAGGGCACCGCCGAGGCCAGGCCGCAGGGCCAGCAGGGGCAGGGAGCGGCTGGCCCGGCAGAGGGGCTCGAGGGCCCGCAGGAAGCGCTGCCATTCCTGGGCGACCGCCGTGCCTCGCAGCTGGCGCAGCACCTCCTGGAAGGGCTCCATTCCCACCCCCACCCGCAGCCGCCCCTCCGGCAGCAGCAGATCCCAGTGGTGGTACGGCACCACCGGCAGCGTTTCGCCCACCGCCCGCAGCACCTGAGTGAGGGGATTGGGGCTGGGCCAGCGGCCCAGGCCACTCCAGAGGGAAGGACCGCTCTCGAACTGGAAGCCGCGGCGCGTGAAGCCATGGGCGGCACCGCCGGGCACCTGGTGGGCCTCGAGCACCAGCACGCTCAGGCCATGGCGGGCGGCGATGGCGCCGGCGCAGAGGCCGCCGAGGCCTGAACCGATCACGATCAGATCAGGGTCGGAGGCCGGATCGGCCGCACCGGAGTGGGGGGAGGCGGCGCTGGCAGGGGCCTGGGCGGTCATCGGGGCGGGGTTGGGCCGGGGCTCGCCACGGCCAGGGTTGCGGCGGTGGGGCCGCTGGCAGCGGATCGGTCGCTGGCGCAACGGCCGCTGCGCAGGTCGCAGAGCTGATCGAGGCTGGGCCTGCCGGTCAGCCGCAGGCGCAGGGCCGCCCAGAGGCCATACAACCCGTCGATCGCTGGTCCGAGCAGGGGCCAGCGGGTGGGGGCGTAGAGCCAGCCCAGGCCGATCAGGCCATAGGCGCGGCGGAACACGGCCACGTCGCGCAGCACCGTGCCATCGGCGGCGAGGGCGTGGATGCGGCCCATGGCCTGGCGATAGCTGATGCCGCCGTGCTGGGCGGGGTCGTAATCGCTGGCGTCGATGTCGACGAAGGCCAGACTCGGGGCGGCCGGGTGGCGGCGTTCGTCGCGGGAGCGCAGAAAGCGAACCTCCCGCAGACAGAGCGGACAGGCGCCGTCGTAAAGAATTGTAAGTTCTGACATCTTGATATGTTAAGCGTCAGGCCTTGATTCTGCGGCCCGCTCCAAGGCCTGGACGGCTCCAGCACCGCCGGGATCGGCCGGTCATCTCAACGACCGGTGCGACGATCGTCTCAAACGATCGTCGCACCGGTCGACGGGTCGGCTGCCCGATGGACCGGTGGGTTCACCGCTTGGTTCAGGCGATTCGGTTCAGACGCATTGGGTCTGGTGCTTTGGTACAGGCGAATCGGTTCCGGCGAATCGCTTCCGGCGAACCCAGCGCAGGCTGCACACTGGACCTTTCGCCCCCACGGCCACCGCCATGCTCCGCCAGGACCTGCGGCATCTGGAGGTGAGCACCTCCGGCGAGGGTTTCACCGACCTCACCGCCGCCCTCAATCGGGAGATCAGCGCCAGCGGTCTGGACACCGGCATCGCCGTGATCGCCTGCCTGCACACCAGCTGCAGCCTGACGGTCAATGAGAACGCCGATCCGCGGGTGCTGGCCGATCTGGCGGCCTTCCTGCGCGCCCTGGTGCCCGAGGAAGGGGTGAAACCCCTGAGCGGCCGCGGCGAGCTGCGCCGCTGGCTGCACGACGACGAGGGCCCCGACGACATGCCGGCCCACATCCGCACCGCCCTGACCTGCAGCAGCCTCAGCCAGTCGTTCCGAGGGGGGCGGCTGCTGCTGGGGACCTGGCAGGCGATCTACCTCTGGGAGCACCGGGTCGGCCGCCAGCAGCGCCGGCTGAGCCTGCACCTGATCGGGGCCTGAGGCCACCCCGCCGAAGGCCGCCAGCCGCGGCGGTGAGGGGTGGGGGCGGGAACGGGAGCTGGAGGCAGCCTCGACCAGATCAGTGGCGCTGGCGGCGGCGCAGCCGGCGGCCGGCCTGGAGCGCCGCGGCAGCCCCGGCCAGGGGAAGGGGGGCGGGAACGGCGCTGGGGGCTGGATCGCTGGCCGGAGCGAAGGAGACCAGGCCGCCGTATTGACCACCAGGGGAGGATGAATCGGGAGCCAAGGGGCTGAAGATCTGAAAGGTGGTGTCGCCGTAGGGGACCAGGGCCTTGCTGGGATCCAGCGAGTTCTTGCGGAGCAGAAAGGTGCAGGGTCCGCAGGAGGGACCCCAGCCTCCCTGGCCGAGGAGTTCGCTGCTGAAATCAAAGCTGATCGCACCATTGTTGTTGTTCCAGAGCAAGCCGCTGTAGTCGGCAAGGCCGAAGCTGCCGGAGCCGGGACCCGAACCAGGAACGGTGATCGTGACATCCACCAACCAGGGCGGCAGAGTTGATTCATCGGCGTAGGGAAGGGCACCAGGAACCTGCAACAGATCGAGATCGAGCTTGATCCGGCCGGTGATCGTCACACCGGATGGGTGATAGGGATTCCATTGCAGATCGAAGCTCCTGACATCGACAGCGCCAGCGGCCTGGCCGGAGCAACACAGCAGCATCACCCCCAGAACAGCAGCGTTCCGCGCCCTGGGGAGGGGCTGGGGTGCGGCACTGGCGTGGCGGGCTCGACAGGAGGTAGCGGAGTTGCCCATGGCGGCGACAAGCAGGAGGGGTCAGGAGTTCTTAGGGCTGAAGGTAGCTGGGTTGCCCCGGGACTACCATCAAGAATTTCAAAGAAAGCCGCAGAGGAACCATGCTCTCTCCGGCCTGCCTGGACCCAAGCCGGCGCCCTAATCTCGAACCGGACTCAGCACAGCGATCCGATGACCGTTCAGCCCCTCTCCGCAGAGGCGATCGATGCCCTGGCGGCCGATCTGCCGGCCTGGTCGGTGGTGGAGGGGAAGCTATGCCGGGAGCTGCGCTTCGCCGACTTCTCGGAAGCCTTCGGCTTCATGGCCCGGGTGGCCCTGGCCGCTGAGGCGATGGGCCATCACCCGGAATGGAGCAATGTCTGGAATCGGGTGACGATTGCCCTCACCACCCACGATTGCGGCGGCCTGTCCGCCCTCGATGGGGAGCTGGCCCGCCGCATTGATGACCTCCTGATCAGCCGTCGCTAACGGGTGCTGCGATCTGCTCGCGGCATCAGCCCCTGCTGCTTCGCCTCGCCCGTTGGCGGCGCCAGCTCCTGGGGCGGACCACCGGGGGGCCCCGGTGGTCCATCGGCGCGTGCGGCTCGGGCCTTCAGACCAGCGCCGGCAGGGGGGCCGTGAGGGTCGCGGCTTCGGCGGCATGGAAAGCCAGCCGCTCGTTGTCCACCGCCACGGCGATCGTGGCGCCGGGGGCGAACGTGCCGGCCAGGATCGCCTTGGCGATCGGCGTTTCCAGCTCCCGTTGGATGGCGCGCTTGAGCGGCCGGGCGCCGTAGACCGGGTCGTAGCCGACACCGGCGAGCCAGTCGAGGGCCTCGCCCTCCACCTGCAGCCCCAGCGTCTTCTCCTCCAGGCGCTTGGCCAGCCGCTTGACCTGCAGCTCCACGATCTGGCGCAACTCCTCGGCCTTGAGGCTGTGGAAGATGATCGATTCATCCAGCCGGTTGAGGAACTCGGGCCTGAAGTGGCCCCGCAGCGCCTCATTCACCCGCTGCTCCATCTCGCCGTGGCGGGCGGGGTCGCCGGCCAGATCGAGGATCGAAGCGCTGCCGATGTTGCTGGTGAGGATCAGGATCGTGTTGGTGAAATCCACGGTGCGACCCTGGCCATCGGTGACGCGGCCGTCATCGAGAATCTGCAGCATCACATTGAACACATCGGGGTGGGCCTTCTCCACCTCGTCGAACAGCACCACGGCGTAGGGCCGGCGCCGCACGGCCTCGGTGAGCTGGCCGCCCTCCTCATAGCCCACATAACCGGGAGGGGCCCCGATCAGGCGGCTGACGGCGTGCTTCTCCATGTATTCGCTCATGTCGATCCGCACCATCGCCTCCTCGGAATCGAACAACTGGGCCGCCAGGGCCTTGGAGAGCTCGGTCTTGCCCACGCCGGTGGGACCGAGAAACAGGAAGCTGGCAATCGGGCGGTTTGGATCGGAAAGCCCCGCCCGCGAACGCTGGATCGCATCAGCCACCGCCGCCACCGCCTGCTGCTGGCCGATCACGCGGCTGTGCAGCTGCTGCTCAAGCTGCAGCAGTTTCTGCATCTCGCTCTGCACCAGCTTGCTCACCGGAATGCCGGTCCACTTGGCGATCACCTCGGCGATGTCGTCCTCGGTGACCTCCTCGCGCAGGAGCGTTTTGCCGGTGTGGCCGCTGCTGAGTTCGGCCTCCTTGGCGGCGAGGCGGCGGTTGAGGTCGCCGAGGGTGCCGTATTCGAGTTCGGCGGCCTTGTTGAGGTCGTAGCTGCGCTTGGCCTGCTCGATCTGCAGCTGCACCTGCTCGATCTCCTCCTTGAGGGCACTGAGCTCATCGATCGAGCCCTTCTCGGCCTGCCACTGGGCATTGAGGGCACTCTGCTGCTCAGCCAGCTCGGCCAGTTCCTTCTCCAGCCGCTCCAGGCGGTCGCGGCTGGCGGTGTCGGATTCGCGGCCGAGCGAGAGCTTCTCCATCTCCAGCTGGAGGATGCGGCGATCGAGCTCGTCGATCTCCTCCGGTTTGGAGGTGATCTCCATCTTCAGGCGGGCGGCCGATTCATCCATCAGGTCGATCGCTTTGTCGGGCAGGAAGCGATCGGCGATGTAACGGCTGGAAAGCACGGCGGCGGCCACCAGGGCGTTGTCGGCGATGCGCACGCCGTGGTGCACCTCGTAGCGCTCCTTGAGACCGCGCAGGATCGAGATCGTGTCCTCCACCGTGGGCTGATCGACAAACACCTGCTGGAAGCGGCGCTCCAGGGCCGGGTCCTTTTCGATGTGCTGGCGGTGCTCATCGAGGGTGGTGGCACCGATGCAGCGCAGTTCGCCGCGGGCCAGCATCGGCTTGAGCAGGTTGCTGGCATCCATGGCGCCACCGCTGGCGCCGGCCCCCACCACGGTGTGGATCTCATCGATGAACAGCACGATCTGGCCCTCGGAGGCGGTGACCTCCTTGAGCACGGCCTTGAGCCGTTCCTCGAATTCACCGCGGTATTTCGCCCCGGCGATCAGGGCGCCCATGTCGAGGGCAATCAGCTGGCGGTTCTGCAGGGCCTGGGGCACATCGCCGTTGACGATCCGCTGGGCCAGGCCCTCCACGATCGCCGTCTTGCCGACGCCGGGCTCGCCGATCAGCACCGGGTTGTTCTTGGTGCGGCGGCTGAGGATCTGGATGGTGCGGCGGATCTCCTCATCGCGGCCGATCACCGGATCGAGCTTGCCGGCCTTGGCGGCCTCGGTCAGGTCGCGGCCGTATTTCTCCAGGGATTCGTAGGTGCCCTCCGGGTTCTGGTCGGTGACCTTCTGGGTGCCGCGCACCGCCTGCACCACCTCCTTGAGCTTGGCGGCATCGGTGCCGGCCTGGCTGAGCAGCTGCTTGGCGCAGCGGTCGTCGATCGCCAGGGCGAGCAGGAGGTGCTCGATGGCGATGTAGCTGTCGCCGTAGGCCTCCTTGAGGGAATTGGCCTGGTCAAGCACGGTGTTGAGGCCCTTGCCGAGGTAGACGTTCTCGGGCGGGGCGCTGAGGCTGGGCTGGGCGGCGATGTAAGCATCGACCCGCTGCACCAGGGTGCCCACCGACACGCCCGCCTTCTCAAGGATGCGGGTCGCCAGACCGGGCTGGGCGAGGAGGCTGGCGAGCAGATGCTCGCTCTCCATCTGCTGCTGGCGCTTCTGCTGGGCCAGCTGCTGGGCCGCCACGACGGCGCCCCAGGCCTTTTCGGTGAACAGTTCGGCGGTGGGATGCATGGTGGGAACCTCCTGGTGTTCGGCGCTCAGGGGGGAGTGGGTGCACCGTATGGGGTCTGGAGCGCACCTCCCCGCCGGGGCACCGAACCAGCAGGTGCGGCCCCCCCTACCAGGATGGGCACACCGAACCGATTCGTGGGGAGAACCGCACTAGGGGAGTTCAGAACGCAGGGACTAAGGCCCACCCGGCGGCAGGGGCAGCCGCTCCCCCCGATCGCTGCCGCAGAGTCGGCGCGGGCAGCCGTCGGGGCCGTAGATGGCATCAGCGGCCGAGAGGCAGCCCAGGCTGTTCTTGAACCGCACCTGGGACGGCGGGATGTGGAGCGGCTGGAGGGCGAAGTCCTTGGCCGGCACGATCAACGGACAGGGGGGAATCTGGGGCCTGGGCGCGGTGATGGCCCAGGGCGTGGGCCCCGGCCTGGCGGGCAGCAGGCCGCCGGGGGCTGATGGCAACCCCAGGCCCGGGGGGGCAGCCGGGGCGGGACCGATCGAATAAAAGGGGCTGGCGGGATCGAAGCTCCAGCTGGAATGGCGGTCAGGGCTGAACACCGGGCCTGGCGGCGGGGGCGATACGGGCGATGGGGGGGGCGCCGCCAGGGCCCGGGGCGCCGCCAGGACCAGGCCAGCCAGGGCCAGCCCGCTGAAGGGGCCACAGGCCAACAGCAGCCCAGGGACCAGGGAAGGACGGGCCAGGCCGCCAGGACCGCGGCCCCCCAGGGCTGGGCGCCGGGCAGCCCGCGGCGGCCCGGGGCGAAGGGGGGCGGTCATCGGGCGGGGGCGGACAGCTCCAGTCTGCCGCCTGCGCCAGGATCACCAGCCCAACGACCACCACCCGGATGGCCCTGTCCGCCACCAACCCCGATCCAACCGCCCTGGTGGCCGCCCTGGCGGAGCGCTCCCGCGACTTCGATGGCAGCGGTGCCGATCCGGAGCGCAACTGCTGGATGGCGGTGCATGAACACGTGCACGGGATGTTGCCCTCCGAATACGACATCCGCGAGGTCCCCGAGGACCTGTATCTGGCGGTGCTGGCCCGGCGGCGTCAGCAGGATCAGGGCGGCGAACCGCAGCCGGCCGGCTGAAGCCTCAGCCCGCCGACGGCAACCAGGGTTCGAGGAAACGCAGGGGTTCGGCCATGGTTTCTGAGAAGCCGAGGATGCCGCGGTCGCGGTGGCTGTAAAGGACGGTGTCGTCGGCATCGAGCAGGAAGGTGCCGCCCCGTTGGGTGAGCCAGCGGTCGCTGGGCACATAGGTGCGCCAGTGGCCCAGCACCTCCTGCATGTTGCGCAGGCGCACGGTGGCCAGCTCGAAGGGCCGCTGGTAGCCCTCGCCGAGCCGATCGAAGGGGGGGCCGGCCAGGCGCTGGGGGGCGGAGCGATCGCCGGTGTAGCCGCGCAGCACCTCCGCCAGCGTGCCTGGTGAGCCGATGCCGGCGCACATCAGCAGCAGGCCGGGCCAGGGCCCGAGCGGCGTCTGCAGGCCGGAGTAGAGGCCGAGGGCCCGGTGCAGATGGGGTTGCTCCTCCACCTGAAGCAGGGCGGGGGGCAGGCCGGTGTAGGCGCAGAGGCGCGCGGCGCCGGCGGGGCCGCCGATGGCGAAGGCCACCGGCACGATCGCGGCGGCCTCCAGCCGTGGCAGCGCTGGAACGAGGGCCTGGATGTATTCGAGGCTGTCGAAATCACCGAGCTGACTGAGCAGCAACACCAGCCGCCGCCGGCCGGTCCCAAGGCCGGGCAGGGTGGCGAGGCGCTGGCGCAGGGGTTCGGGGGCGAGCATGGCGGCAGCGGAAGGCGAATGGGCGACGCCCGGCGGCACCGCCACCGGGCCCCCTGGCTGAGCGATCCTGGAGGAGCGGAGCGCTCAGCGGCGGGGCTTTGAGCGAAGCGGCGCTCCGTGGACAGTCGTTCGGTGGACAGCCGCTCAGCGGAGAGCTGTGAACTGCAGGGGCTGCCGCGGCTCCAGGCTGAGGGTCCAGAGGCGACCGCCCAGGTCAGCCAGGCCCTGGATCAGGGCGGCGGTGTCGCCATCGGCGATCCAGCGGGCCTTGAGGCTGGGCACCCGCTCCATCAGCGCCTCGATCGGCACCGTCACCAGCAGCAGGCTGTCGGCAGCGGCGGCGCGGCGCAGCGGGGCCTGGTCGCTGCGCTGCCAGACGCGCACCAGCAGCTCCAGGGCCTGGCGTTCGCCGAGCTCACCGGGGCCGGCTTCGGGGGCCGGCGGTTCGCGCAGCGACTGGCCCTGGAGGGGGAGGGCCCGCACGCCGTCCTGCTCCAGGAGGGCGAGGGCGAGCAGATAGGGAGCATCGGCCATGGCCAGGGAGCGCAGGGAGCCTGCGGACTCTGGACGACGGTGGTATCACCGGAGGGGTGCCGGAACCGAGATCAGCCGGGGGCCGCTGGGTTGCAGTGGCGCCGGAGGGTCAGTCGAGGGAGCAGTTGCTGTGGTGGAAGACCAGGGGCGCCTGGGGTCCCACCCAACCGGGGGGCCGCTTGACCTGCTCGCGCATGAAATGGGCCACGCAGCTCCTGTCGAAGCGGACGCTGTAGGTCTGCAGGTCGATCGATCGCAGGGTGCCGGCGACCCGCTGATGGGCCTTGATGAAGGCCACCATCACATCGAGATCCTTGGCGTTCTGATGCCAGGGGGGCAGGGCCGCCAGGGCTGCGGTGGCGGAGAGGGGCAGGGCCAGCGCGGCTGCGAGCAGGGGGCGGAGCATCGGGATCGGGCGGCGGCCGGGGGCTGGGTGGACGCTAGCGAGGGGGGACTGGGGGCAGGATCGGGAGTGACAATCAGGCCTGGGGTCCGCCGGTCAGGGCTCTGCAAGGAAGGGATAGTCGGTATAGCCGGCAGGACCGCTTGTGTAGAAGGTGGATGGATCGGGGGCCTGCAGCGGTGCACCCAGGCGAAAGCGATCGGGCAGATCCGGATTGGCGAGGAAAGCCGTGCCGAAAGCCACGGCATCAAGGGCACCGGAGGCGATGGCAGCGGTGGCTTCAGCGGCGGAATAGCCCATGTTGGCAATCAGCACACCGTTGAAGGCCTGGCGGGCGGGGCTGAGCACATCGCCATGTTGAACACCGAGCAGGTCTGCACGCATCAGGTGGAGGTAGGCAAGCGGCAGAGCGTTGAGTGTCTCGGCGAGCCAGGTGATCAGGCCGATGGGATCGCTGTCGACCATGCTGTTGTAGCTGTTGAGCGGTGATAGGCGCAGGCCCATCAGTGGAGTTTCAGCAGCCACGGCTTCGAGCACCTCCAACAGCAAGCGGGCCCGATTGGCGATCGGTCCACCGTAGGGACCGCTGCGCTGATTACTGCCATCGCGAAGAAATTCGTCGAGCAGATAGCCGTTGGCACCATGCACTTCAACGCCATCAAAACCGGCAGCCATCGCATTGCGGGCCGCCAGTCGGAATGCCTCAATCATGGCGGGCAGTTCATGATCTTCGAGGGCGCGGGGCACCACATAGGGCTGCTTGCCCTCGGGGGTGTGCACCTCATCGCCAGTGATGGCGATGGCAGTGGGGGCCACCGGCTGGCGGCCGTTGTTGAGCAGGGGATGGCAGGCCCGGCCGCCATGCCAGAGCTGCAGCACGATGCGACCACCGGCGGCGTGAACGGCATCGGTGGTGAGGCGCCAACCATCGATCTGGGCCTGGTTGTGGATGCCGGGCTCACGCCAAAATGCCGAGTTGCCTTCCTGAACCATCGTGGCCTCAGCAATCAACAGCCCCGCCCCGGCTCGCTGGGCGTAGTACTTGGCCATCAGCGGGCCGGGAATGTGGCCATCCTCGGCACGGCAACGGGTGAGTGGCGCCATCCAGATCCGATTGGGCACCTCGATCGAACCCAGGTCCAGGGGAGTGAACAGATCGGGCATGGCGGGCGGGGATCGGACGGCGAGGTCTGGATGGCAATCATCATAACGAGCCACTCAGAATGAAGACATTGCTTGTGTCTTGCAGCTGCGGGTTGGGGCCATCAAGCGCTGAGTTCTCGCCTCAGGCATCATCAAACCAGTGGGCCACCAGCGCTGGGGCGTCGCCCTGCTGAGCGCGATGAATTCGGGTTCGTTCAATGTCAGCGGATCCAGCAGGCCGTTGCTGGGAATGGGTGCCTTTTACTGGACACTCATGGCCCCTGAAGTCGCTAACCCCAGACGGGAGCAACAGGGATTGGCATCAGCGTTGAGATGAGCGAGATTCCTGGCTCTAATGAGCCCCATGGACTTTCATGGTAGTCGCTCAGCAGGAATCGCGCCAGGCCGATTCGAGCGTCCAGCCATCGCTGCAAGCGTGCAAGCACGCCTGCTCACACTTGACTGTTCACCATAACCGATCAACCAGCACATTGTCCTAGCAATGCTGTAGGTCTTTCTGGCCCCCTGGAAGGAGTCTTGCCCCTGGGGGAAAGACGCTTCCGCTGCTCAGGGTCAGGCCTGGCTGCAGAGGCCTTTCGGCAGCGACTTCAACGAGTTGTCATGGACTTAGTCCATGAGGAAACGAATCAGGACCATGGCCCGAGTCCCCATGCGGGGTTGGTCATTGCTGAAACCACCGTGCTGGCCCAAGCCGGCAAGCCCTGGGCACGGCTGATGCCCCTGGCGCCGCCGGTCGCAAGCGCGTCCCTCAGACCGCCTGGGTCTCGGCCAGGGGTAGCGGTGTCTTCTGGGGGTGGAGGGGGGCGCGCTGGCCGCCGGCGACGAGGCGGTTGAGGGCGTTGATGAAGGCCTGGGCGGCGGCGACGACGATGTCGGTGTCGGCGGAATGGCCGGAATAGAGCACGCCATCGGCGCGCAGGCGGATCGTGACCTCGCCCATGGCATCGATGCCCTCGGTGACGCTCTTGACCGAGAACTCCACCAGTTCATTGGGCACCGCCGCCAGCCGGTTCAGGGCTTGGCAGACCGCATCGACCGGGCCGGTGCCGATCGCCGCCTCGCTGCGCTCCTCACCCTCGGCCGTCTCCAGGGTGACCGTGGCGGTGGGGCGCATGCCGGTGCCGCAGCTCACCTGCACCGAGCGCAGCTGGAAGCGGCCATCACCCTGCTGCTGCACCTGTTCGCTCACGATCGCCTCGAGGTCGCGGTCGGCGATCTCGCGTTTGCGGTCGGCGAGCTCCTTGAAGCGCAGGAAGGCATCATTGAGATCTTCGCCTTCGAGCTTGTAACCGAGTTCTTCCAACCGGGCCCGGAAGGCGCTGCGACCGGAGAGCTTGCCCAGGGAGATGCGGTTATCACTCAACCCGACGGTGCGGGCATCGATGATCTCGTAGGTCAGGCGGTTTTTAAGCACGCCATCTTGATGGATGCCGCTCTCATGGGCGAAGGCATTGGCGCCCACAATCGCTTTGTTGGGTTGCACCGCCATGCCGGTGAGATTGCTCACCAGCCGCGAGGTTTTGGTGATCTCCTCGGTTCGCACGCGGGTGAGCGGCTCGCTGCTGGAAGGATCGCGGCCGAGGAAGGGGTTGAAGTAGCTGCGCCGCACATGCAGCGCCATCACCAGCTCTTCGAGCGAGGCATTGCCGGCCCGCTCGCCGATGCCATTGATCGTGCACTCCAGCTGGCGGGCGCCGTGCTTCACAGCCTCCAGGAAGTTGGCCACGGCCAGGCCGAGGTCGTTGTGGCCATGCACCGACAGCACCGCCTGGTCGATGTTGGGCACGGCACGGTTGATGCCGGCGATCAGGGCGCCGAATTCGGCCGGGGTGGCATAGCCCACCGTGTCCGGGATGTTGATGGTGGTGGCCCCCGCCGTGATCGCCGCCTCGATCACCTGATGCATGAACTCCGGATCGCTGCGGCCGGCGTCTTCGCAGGAGAACTCCACATCCTCGACCAGGGAGCGGGCGTAGGCGACCATCTCGGCGGTGATCTGCAGCACCTCGGCCCGCGTTTTGCGCAGCTTGTGCTCCAGGTGGATGTCGCTGGTGGCGATGAAGGTGTGGATCCGGCGCCGTGCCGCCGGCGCCACCGCCTCGGCGCAGGCCTTGATGTCGCTGGCGGCGGCGCGGGCCAGGCCGCAGATCACCGGGCCATCCTCCTGGCCCACCGCCGCGGCAATCCGCTGCACCGCCTGAAAATCGCCGCTGCTGGCGAAGGGGAAGCCGGCCTCGATGATGTCGACCCCGAGCCGCGCCAGCTGCTGGGCGATCGCCAGCTTCTCATCCAGGTTGAGGCTGGCGCCGGGCGACTGCTCGCCATCGCGCAGGGTGGTATCGAAGATCAGAACCCGACCGGGATCGCGCGCCATGGCAGGCAGGAACAAAGGAAGGTGGTTAACTCGGAGTGACTATGAGTTAGCCCCATTCTAGGGGTTGGGGCCGGGGTTGGCCCAGGGGGCTCTCCGCTCGCCTGCTCGGAGCATGGCCCCCTCAGCCCTGGCGCTGGAACACCGGCTGCTGATGGGCATCGGCCTTCTCCAGTCGCCCCCGCAGCCCGGAAAGGTCCACAAAGCTGTCGGCCGCATTGCGCAGCTCCCGCGCCACCATCCCCTCGGTGCTGATCAGCACGATGCGGAGCCCCTTGGCCCGCAGCACCTCCACCAGGCGCTCCAGGTCACGGCTGCCGCTCAGCAGCCAGATCTCCTCGCAGCGCTCGGCCACCAGCAGCAGATCGATCGCCAGCTCCACATCCAAATTGGCCCGCACGTATTGCCGCTGCGGCTCCCCATCCGCCCCGCCGCCGCCCCCCGGCGCCAGCTCCCGCAGCGGCTTGGTGCGCACCGTGAAACCCAGCCCCGTCAGGGCATCGCGGAACGGCCGCTGGTCCGACGGGTCCTTCAGGCCCGCGTACCAGAAGGCGCTGCTGAGCTCCACGCCCTCCCCCTCCGCCGCCAGGGTGAGCAGCCGCCGCGGATCAAAGAACCAGCCCACCTTCTGCTGGGCGTAAAACATGCTGTGGCCATCCACCGCCAGAACCCTGCGCATCCCCCTCGGTCCTCCCCGTCTCTGGGACCGACACTAGAGGCAGGCTTAGAGTGCGCCGATCGCGGGAGCTCCATGGCCGCAGGTGATCTGGCCCTGGTCCTCCATGCCCACCTTCCTTATGTGCGCTCTGGGGAGCCCGGCTCCCTGGAAGAAGACTGGTATTTCCAGGCGCTGCAGGAGTGCTACCTGCCCCTGCTGCAGGTCCTGGAGGCCGCCGCCGCCGATCCGGCCAGCCAGCCCTGCCTCACCCTCGGCCTGTCCCCCACCCTGCTCACGCTGCTGAGCGACGGGCCCCTCAACCAGCGCTTCCTGCCCTGGCTGGAGCTGCGCCGCCAGCTGCTGTCCGAGGCCCCGGCCGCCTGTGCCGAGGCCGCCGCCGATCTCGACGCCCAGCTGGCCGGTGTGGCCGAGCAGTTCCTCGCCTGCGGCGGCAACTTGCTGCCCCGCTTCCGCCAGCTCCAGCAGGCCGGCGTGCTCGATCTGATCACCTGCGCCGCCACCCACGGCTACCTGCCCCTGCTGCGCGACACCCCCGAGGCGGTCCACGCCCAGCTGATCACCGCCGTGCGCGAGCACCAGCGGCTGCTGGGGGAGCGGCCCCTGGGCATCTGGCTGCCGGAATGCGCCTTCTACGAGGGTCTCGATCGCAGCATGGCCGCCTGCGGCCTGCGCTACAGCCTCCTCGATGGCCACGGCCTGCTCCACGCCCAGCCCCGACCCCGCTACGGCGTCTACGCCCCGATCTGCTCCGCGGCCGGCGTGGCGTTCTTCGGCCGCGACAGCGAATCCACCCTGCCGGTGTGGAGCGCCAGCCGCGGCTATCCCGGCGATGGCGCCTACCGCGAATTCCATCGCGATCTCGGCTGGGATCTGCCCGAGGCTCAGCTGGAGGCGGTGGGGGTGCGCAGCCGCCGCCCCCTTGGCCTCAAGCTGCACCGGGTCACTGCCCGAATCTGCTCCCTGGACGACAAACAGCCTTACCAGCCCGCCCAGGCGGCCGAGCGGCTGGTGGAGCATGCCGCCACCTACCTCGCCGGCCGCGTCGCCCAGCTCGAGAGCCTCGCCGGCGCCATGGAGCGCACGCCGCTGCTGGTGGCCCCCTTCGATGCCGAACTGTTCGGCCACTGGTGGTTTGAGGGGCCCCGCTTCCTGCTGGAGCTGTTCCGCCAGGGGCCGGCCGCCGGCGTGCGCTTCGTGAGCCTGCGGGGCGTGCTGGCCGGCAACCCGGCCCTGCAGGTCTGTCGCCCCTCCCCCTCCAGCTGGGGCAAGGGCGGCTACCACGACTACTGGCTCAACGAGACCAACTCCTGGGTGGTGGCCGAATGGCAGCGGGCCTCCCGGGCGATGGTGGAGCGGGTGTCGCGGGGGGTGGGCTCCGCCGACCAGCGCCGCTGGCTCACCCAGGCCGGCCGCGAGCTGCTGCTCGCCCAGAGCTCCGACTGGAGCTTCATCCTGCGAGCCGGCACCACCACCGAACTGGCCCGCGATCGGATCCACCGCCACCTCAATCGCTTCTGGCGCCTGCTGGATGCCGTCGAGAGCGGCACCGCGCCCGACCCCGGCTGGCTGGCCGGCCTGGAGCGGGAAGATGGCATCTTTCCCGGGCTCAACGCCGCCGACTGGGCCTTCCGACTCGGGCCTTGAGGGGGGTGAGGGTCCCGGCGGCGGATCTCCCCACCGCTGCTGGGGCCGGAATCGTTAAGGTGCCCTTCGCTGTCAGGGTTCGCTCGCGTTGCCGATCAATCCCTCCCTGTTCACCCAGTCGTCCCTGTTCGGCATTGGGATCGCCTTCAGCCCGCTGCACATCGGCGTGGTCACGCTGCTGCTGCTCGGCCGCGACCCCCTGCGCCGCTCCTTCGCCTACGTGCTCGGCTGGAGCCTGGCCAACCTGCTGGCCGTGGTGGTGCTCACCCACGTGGGCGGCAGCCTGGCCCTCACCCCCCACCACGGCCACCGCGACCAGGTGTTGATCGACCTGATCGGCGCCGGCGGCCTGCTCGCCCTCGGCCTGTTCCAGCTCACCCCCCAGGCGGTGATCGGCGAGGAGGGAATGGCCCTGCGGCTGATGAACAAGCTTCCCGAGATGGCCACCTGGCTGCTGGTGCTGGTGGGGGCCGCCGGGGCCCTGCTGACACCGGAAAATCTTGTTTTCTATCTCAAGGAATCGGGCCTGCTGCTGATCAACCACCCCGGGCTGCGCGCCGATGTCGAGATCAGCGGCCTGTTCGTGCTGGCGGCCAGTTCGCTGTTGTTGCTGCCGCCCCTGGCCTGGATCGTCAGCGCCGGCTCGATCCGCGCCCCGATTGCCGCCCTGGAGGAATGGCTGCAGCACAAGGCTGAATGGCTGGTCGGCGTGCTGGCGCTGGTGTTCGCCGCCTACCTCTTTTATGAGGGCCTGCAGGGGTTGGGGGTGCTAGCGGGGGGGTGAGGGGACGGCGGGCCAGGGTCTGCCGCCTGACCGAGACTCCAAGCTTCCTGCCCTAGAGGATCTGATCCAAAAACCGCCGCGACCGCTCCTGGCTGGGGTTGGTGAAGAAGGTTTCCGGATCGGCCACCTCCACCACCTCACCCTCGGCCATCAGCACCACGCGACTGGCCACCTGGCGGGCGAACTTCACCTCATGGGTGACCACCACCATGGTGATGTGCTCAGCCGCCAGGCTCAGCATCACATCGAGCACCTCCCGCACCATCTCCGGATCGAGGGCGCTGGTGGGTTCATCGAACAGCAGGATCCGGGGTTCCATGCAAAGCGCCCGGGCGATCGCCACCCGCTGCTGCTGGCCGCCGGAGAGCTGGCCGGGAAACTTGCTGGCCTGCTCGGCGATGCCCACCCGCCGCAGCAGCGCCATCGCCTGCTCCTTCACCTCCGCCTTGGCGCGCTTGCGCACCAGCACCGGCGCCAGGCAGAGGTTGTCGAGCACCGTGAGGTGGGGGAAGAGATTGAACTGCTGAAACACCATCCCCACCTCCCGCCGGATCGCATCGATCTGGCGCAGGTCGTTGGTGAGGGCAATGCCATCGACCGTGATGCTGCCCTTCTGGAAATCCTCCAGGGCGTTGAAGGTGCGGATGAAGGTGCTCTTGCCCGAACCGGAAGGCCCCATGATCACCACCACCTCGCCGCGCTGCACGGTCAGGTCGCAGCCGCGCAAGGCATGGAAGCCATTGGGGTACCACTTCTCCACACCCCGCGCCTCGATCATCAGATCGCCCGTACCACTGGCGGGGGCGGGGCTGCGGCTGCTGGTCGGGCTCATGGCGGGGAGGGCTGGAACCGGGGGTGGGGAAGGGTTGGAACGGGAGTGGAAGCGGCCGGGAGCTGGTGGTGCAGCCACGGCCGGGGGCCGTGGCGACTCAGCCCGAGCGGGCCAGGGCCGCCGGATCAAGCCGCCGCTCCAGGGCCCGGCTCCCCAGACCGAGGGCGGCGCAACAGCACCAGAACAGCACTGCCAGGGTGAAATACACCTCGGCGTTGCGACCCAGAAATTCCGGGTTGGCCATCACCGTGCGGGCAGTGCCGAGCAGTTCCATCAGGCCGATCAGCGACAGCAGGGTGGTGTCCTGAAGCAGGGAGATGAACTGGCCCACCATGCTCGGCAACGCCACCCGCAGGGCCTGGGGCAGCACCACGCTGGCGAAGGCCTGGGGCAGGGACATGCCCAGGGAGCGGGCTGCCTCCAGCTGGCCGCGTGGAACCGCCGCCAGGCCTGAGCGCACGGCTTCTGCGAGGTAGGCGGCAGCAAACAGGGTGAGCACCCAGGCCGCCCGCCAGACACGCTCCGGCGCCAGTCCGCCGGGCAGCAGGAAGCCGAGCATGTTCTGGCCGAGGAAAAGCAGGGTGATCAGGGGGGCGCCGCGGATGAACTCGATGTAGAGCACCGAGCCCCAGCGCAGCAGGGGCAGTTCGCTGCGCCGCCCCAGGGCCAGGGCAACCCCGAGCGGGAAGCAGAGCAGGATCGCGAAGCTGGCCTCGAGCAGGGTGAGAATCAGGCCGCCCCACTCCGAGGACGACACTGGGCTGAGCCCCAGGCCGCCGTGGATCAGCACCATGCCGAGCAGATAGAGCAGGGGCAGGCCCAGGGGCAGCAGCCGCTTCAGCAGGGGGGGCAGGCCGGGCCCGAACCGACCCGCCAGCCAGCGCCAGAGCAGCAGCAGGGCCGTGATCCCCCACCAGCGCAGCTGCACCGCCCCGCTCAGCCCCAGGGCCAAGGGCAGGGCCAGGGCCAGCAGCGCCAGCAGCACCGCCGCGATCCGGTCGTTGCGGGGCCAGAGCACCCCCACCCGGTCGAGCCGCGGGTGGGAGCGCAGCAGGCCCCAGGTGATGCCGGTGGCCACCGCCAGCAGGGCGGTGAGCAGCCAGAGCCGCCAGTGCTGCTCGATCGGGTAGCGCCCTAGGGCGAACAGGGTGCTGTTGGCCCGCACCACCGCCCATTGGGCCTGGCGGAAGGCCCAGTGCAGGAAGCCGGCGCCGCCGGCCCCGATCAGGCCCAGCAGCACCAGGGTGATCAGGCCATCGACCTTGCTGGCGAACAGCTCATGGCGCAGGCGACGGAGCAGGGTGTCCATCTCAGCGCTCCCGGATCTGGACGAGGCGGTTGAGGCCGTTCATCAGCAGCGAGATCAGCAGATCGAGGGCCAGGTAGGTACCGAGCAGCAGCAACACCACCTCCACCGCCCGGCCGGTCTGGTTGAGGGTGGTTTCGGCCACGGAGTAGAGATCGGTGAAGCCGACCGCCACCGCCAGGGACGAGTTCTTGGCCAGGGAGATGTACTGGGTGTTCAGGCCCGGCACGATCACCCGCAGGGCCTGGGGCAGCACCACCTGCCGCAGGGTCTGGAGCCAGGAGAGCCCCAGGGAGGAGGCCGCCTCCCACTGGCCCTTGGCCACCGCCGCGATGCCGCCCCGCACCACCTCGGCGATGAAGGCGGAGGAGTAAGCGATCAGGCCGGTGAGCAGGGCCGCGAACTCCACCGACAAGCGCAGCGGCGCCTGCCAGACCCCATTGACCAGCTGCGGGCCGATCCAACCGGCGGAACCGAAACCGGCCAGATAGAGGCCCGACTTGGCCAGCACCACCCCCGGCAGCTGCAGGGCCGCGCGGCCATTGGGCAGGGCGAGGAAGACCACGAAATACCAGAACACCAGCTGCAGCAGCAGCGGAATGTTGCGCACCACCTCCACATAGACCCGGGTCAGGCCCCGCAGCAGGCCGTTGCCGCTGAACGAGGCCATCCCCAGCAGGGTGCCGAGCAGGGTAGAGCCCACCAGGCCGGTGAGCACCACCCGCAGCGTGTTGACCAACCCCGCCAGCAGACTGCGCCAATAAGGGTCGCTGGCCTGGAACGGCAGCAGCGTTTCGGCGATGTCGAAACCGGCTGGCTGACCCAGCCAGTTCCAGCTGAGCAGCAGGCCGGCGGCGGTGAGGTTGCGGATCAGGTTGGCGAGCAGGAACGCCACCACCAGCAGCACCGAGAGCCCCACCCCCCCCTGCACCAGCCAGGGGATGACGCGCCGATCGCGCCACCAGGGAACAAGCTCCTGAGCCGCCGGGCCGGCCGGCCCGGCAGTGGCGGAGGACTGGGGCGAGGGCGGCGGCATCAGCGGAAGGGCGGCGCGTAGATCAGACCGCCCTGCTTCCACTGGCGATTGACGCCCCGATCGAGCTTGAGGCGGGAGCCAGGACCGACATTGCGATCGAAGATCTCGCCGTAGTTGCCCACCGCCGTGATGATCTTCGGCACGAAGTCGGCGGGCAGACCGAGTTGCTTGCCGAATTCACCCTCCACCCCAAGGAAGCGGCGCAGGTCCGCCTGGTTGGTGTTGGCGTTGGCCTCCGCCAGCTTGGCGGCGATGGTGGCCTTGCTGATCCCCAGCTCCTCCGCCTGGAACAGGGCGTAGACGGTCCAGCGCACGGCGTCGGCCCAGACCGGATCGGCGTTGACGGTGGCCGGCGCCAGCGGCTCCTTGCTCATCACATCCGGCAGCAGGGTGTGGGCGTCGGGCTGGGGGAAGCTGCTGCGCTTGCCGGCCAGCTGGGAGCGGTCGGAGGTCACCGCCACGCAGCGACCCTGCAGGTAGGCGGCGTAGGTCTGGTCACCGGTCTGGAACTTGAGCGGCGTGTAGGCGATGGACTGCTCGCGCATCCGGTCCGCCAGGTTGAGCTCGGTGGTGGTGCCGCTCTCCACACAGATCGGCTTGCCCGCCAGATCCTTGAGGGTGCGGATGCCGCTGGCGGTGGGGGCCATCACCCCCTGGCCGTCATAGAAGGTGGGGGGAGCGAAGTTCAGACCATTGCCGCCGGCCGCATCGCGGCTGAGGGTCATCGTGGTGTTGCGCGAGAGCAGGTCGATCTCACCGCTGGCCAGGGCGGCGAAACGCTCGCTGGAATTGAGGTTGCGATACTCCACCTTCTCCGGATCACCGAACAGGGCGGCAGCCATCGCCTTGCAGACATCCACATCCAGGCCGCTGTAGCGACCGTCCGGGCCGACAAAGCTGAAGCCGGGCAGCGAACCATCCACCCCGCAGATCAGCTTGCCCCGCGCCTTGATCGTGGCCATCTTGGCGCTCTGGACGCCGCTGCCGCCGTCAGGGGCGCAGGCGCTGAGCAGGGCGGGCAGCAGGACCAGGGGAGCTGCCAGGGAGGCGAAACGACGTCGTGCAAGCGGACGAAATGCTGTGGGGAGACGCATGCCGGAGTCGAACCTTCGCAGGGATCTTCTCATGGTTGGCAAGGGGCCGCTGGTCGGCGCTGGCGGAGGGGGCAGCTCCGCCGCGGCTGGCGCGGCCGAATCGACGGTCCGGCCAGCGGCGGAACCGCGGACCGGCGAGCGGCGAGTGGCGAGTGGTCGCAGCGGCGACTGGCGAATCGCCTCCTCTGTCCCGATGATGGAGGCCCATTGTCTGGCCACCGATGGCGGCGTCCAGCGCCGAATCCGTTCCCCCCTCCGCCACCCGGGCTGAAGCGGACATCACCGGGACGAGCCTGGTTGGAGCGGGCTCCGCGGCTCCCCCGGGAGCGGCAGGAGCGGGGGACGCAAGGAGCCCTGGAGCCCCGGGAAGCGCCAGGGGCAGCACCGGCCCCAGAAGCGACTGGAGCCGCCTGGGGGCCTGGCTGCGCCGCCCGCCGGTCTCCGATGACCGCCAGTTGCCCTGGCTGGTGCTGCTGGTCGGGCTGCTGTTCACCACCCTGGTGGTGGAGCACAACCGCCGCCTCAACCAGGAGGCCCATGGCCGCACCGTCCGCGCCCTGCTCGACGACGTCGCCGACGCCATCCAGGTGAAGCTCCAGCAGGACATCGAGACCGTCAATGGCGTCGCCGGCCTGTTCAATGCCGCCGGTGCGGTGAGCCGCCAGGACTTCCGCCGCTACGTGGCCTCCCTCAACCGCGAGCAGCAGAACCTCAACGGCATCCAGGGCATCGGCTTCACCCGCTTCCTGCCCGAATCCCAACGCCAGACCGTGGAGGCAGGGGTGCGCGCCGAGGGCTTCGCCGACTTCCGGATCCGCCCGGAAACGCCACGCCCCTATCTCTCGACCATCCTCTATCTGGAGCCCTTCGACCTGCGCAACCAGCGGGCCTTCGGCTTCGACATGTATAGCGAAGCCGTCCGCCGCGAGGCGATGGACCGGGCCGCCCTCTCCGGCCTGCCGGCGATGTCCGGCAAGGTGACGCTGCTGCAGGAAACCAGCACCGGCATCCAGTCCGGGGTGCTGATGTATGTGCCGATCTATGGGCCCGATGTGCAGACCGTGCCCCAATCCACGGCCGACTACCCGCAGAAGCTGCTGGGTTGGGCCTACTCGCCGCTGCGGGTGGGGGATCTGGTCCAGGCGGCCCTGGCCACGGTCAACAATCCAGATCTGCCCGGGTCCTCGGTGCGGGTCTACGACGGCGACCAGGCCCTGGCGGAGCGGCTGATCTTCGCCCAGCCGGCGTCCGAAGGCCCGCCCCAGCTGCGGGAAGGCCACCTGCAGCGGATCAACACCGCCGGCCGCAGCTGGCTGATCGGTATTCAGCTCAGCCCCAGCCAGATCCCGGCGAGCGGTTTCAGCCGGGGCCTGGCCATGCTCGCCCTGGCCGGCGGCCTGACCACCACGGTGGCCACCCTGGTGACCGAGCTGCTGGTGGCCGGCAATGGCCGCACCCGCGATGCCCTGGCGGCGGCGGAACAGGCCCGCAACGAGCTGGCCCTGGCGGCGGTGGTGTTCGAGGCCAGCCCCCAGGCGATCGTCGTCAGCGATCCCCAGGGCCGGGTGATCTCCGCCAACCAGAGCTTCGCCCGGATCACCGGCTACACCGGCACTGAAATCCTGGGGCGCACCCTCAGCCTGCTCAAGTCCGGCCGCCACAATGCCGGCTTCTACCGCACCCTCTGGCAATCGGTGCAGGAGCGGGGCTTCTGGCAAGGGGAGATCTGGAACCGGGTGCGCCACGGCGAGGTGCGGCGCCATGAGCTGAGCATCACGGCGGTGCGCAACCTGGCGATGGAGGTGATCCACTACGTGGGCATGATCCAGGACATCAACGACCGCCACCAGGCCCAGGAGCGGGTGCGGCACCGCGCCCTCCACGATCCCCTCACCGGCCTGGCCAACCGGGCCCTGCTGCTGGAGCTCTCCGAGCAGGCCATGGCCCTGGCGGAACGCCACCGCCACGGGGTGGCGCTGCTGTTCCTCGACCTCGATGGCTTCAAGCCGATCAACGACCAGCACGGCCACGCCGTCGGTGATCGGGTGCTGCAGGCGGTAGCGCGGCTGGTGGTGGGTGCGATCCGCGCCTCCGACACCCTGGCCCGGCTGGGCGGTGACGAATTCGTGGTGCTGGTGCCGCGGCTGATCGGTGCGGACGAGGAGTTGGCCGTGCTCGCCCGTCGTGTCCGGGAGGCGGTGGCGGCGGTGGCGGAGGAGATCGGCGAGGCCGCGGGGCTGTCGGTGAGCATCGGCATCGCCTGCACCCCCCAGCACGGCGAGAGCGTCGAGCAGCTGATGGCGGCGGCCGATGCGGCGATGTACCGCGCCAAACGCAACCGCGACCAGCCGGTGCAGCTGGCGGAGCCGGTCCGGCCTGGGGGCCGGCCGGACGAGCCGGCGCTCACCCGGGAAGGATCACCCGGTTGATCACATGCACGATGCCGTTGTCGCAGGCGATGTCGGCGCTGATCACGGTGGCGTTCTTGACCTCGAAGGGCTCGGCCCGCCGGATCGCCACCGGCGCCCCCTCCAGGCTGGTCCACTCGGGCTGGTCGATCAGCTGGTCGCGGCGGTAGGCGCCAGCCAGCACGTGGTATTTGAGGATGCGAGCCAGCTGGGGCACGTTGTCGACCAGGGTCTGGACCGTGCCGGGGGGCAGGGCCGCGAACGCGTCGTCAACCGGGGCGAACACGGTGAACGGCCCGGGGCTCTCCAGGGCGCCGGTGAGTCCGGCCACCTCAACGGCGGTGAGCAGGGTGCTGAAACAACCCGCCCCTTTGGCGGTCTCGATGATGTTGGCCATGGCGGAAGTCAGCGGTAGTTCTGGGTCTGGATGGCACCGAGCCGGGCCTCGGGACGCAGGAAGCGGTCCATCTGGGCCTCGAAGAAGCGGCGGTTGGCCATCAGGTGCTCGGGATCGGTGTCATCGAGGGGATAGAGCAGGGCGCAGCGCAGGGCCTGGATGACTGCGGAGGTGACGTTGTACATCGAGCGCTGGAAGGTGATGCCCAGCTGAATCAGCACATCTTCGTCACCACGGCGGTGCTGCCCATAGAGCTCGGTCAGATAGGGCGGCAGGAAGTGGAGCATGTCCTGCATCAGCAGGGTCGGCGGGATGCCGGCCGAGCCGACGGGAAAGACATCGGCGTAGAGGATGCCGTAGTGGAAGTCGGCCTGATCGGCGGGCACCTGATAGGCCTGGGCGTTGTAGCTCTTGGTACCACGGAAAGGGGCGGTCCGGTAGAACACTGCCTCCACATAGGGAAGGGCCGCCTCATAGAGCCAGGTGAAACCCTCCGATTTAGGGATCACCTCAATGCACTCATCCCCCACATAAACATGGTGATAAATCGGCCGACCGGCCACGGCGAAGATGCCGTTGACGAGGAAATTCATCGCATCCGGAACCCCCTTGAAACCGCCTTCGTCGTAGATGTCGCTCATCTCGAAGAACACCGGCGCCATCACCTCCCAAAACAGGCCGAGGTTGGCGTAGTAGCTCATCTGCTTGACCTGCTCCATGAACATCTCAGGGAACAGCTTGTAGAGCCCCAGCATGGCCGGGTTGCCTTTGAAGTAGGCCTTGATCGCCCGGTCCGCATTGGCCCGGTAGGCGTCGGACTCGAGGTAGTCGTAGAAGCGGCCACCCATGCCCTGGTGCCAGAGCATCGCCTGCATGCAGGCCTCGGCGAACTCCATGTTGATGCGGTCGTGCCAGAGGTGGTGGAGCAGCTTCGGCATGCGGCCGGTCTCCCCCTTGTCCATGAACTCCAGCAGTTCCGGATGGGCCTTTTCACCACCGCGCCAGATCCTCAGCTTCGACTGATCGCCGGCATAGCTGTTGGGCAGGTCGAGATAGGCCTGGCTCGGGAAGTATTTGAACGCCGGCAGCGGGTTGAGGAACACCCGTTCGGCGATGTAGAGGAGATCGCGCCAGTAGAAGTCCATCGGCACGGCGTAGGCCTTGTAGATGCCGATGATCTGCATCAGGTTTTCCGGTGTATCCGGCAGCATCGAACCGCCGGCTTCGAGCCGATGGATCACCTCCGCCCAGCGGTGGGTGGAGGGCGGAATCAGGGGGGTGCGGGTCTCGCTGGCGACGGGGGCGGTGGGGGCAGTCATGGCGGCGCTCCGGGACAGGTGGGAGGGGGGAAGCAGGGAAGCGTCGTCAGCCGGCGGGGCTGCGATCCGGGATCAGGGCGGTGAGATTGCTCCAGTCGCCGGAGGGGGAGCGAGGCGAGGTGAGGGCTGAACCGGCCCCGGAGCGGATGGCCAGATCGGCGCTGAACGCTTCGCTCCAGCCCACCAGCGCCTGGGGCCAGATGCCGGCGGCCACCACCAGCACGCTGAGCACCATGGCCGGGAAGCGCTCTCCCCAGCGGGTGGCCTGCCAGTCGGCCCGTTCGTTGTCGAGGCGGCCGAAGCCGACGCGGTTGAACAGGCGGATCGCATAGACCGCGGTGAAACCCGAGGCCACCAGACAGACCAGGGTGGTGCGGGGGAAGGTGGTCCAGCTGCCTTCGAACACCAGCAGCTCGGCCGGGAAGCCGGCCAGGCCGGGGATCCCGGCGGCGGCCATCAGGGCCAGCAGCAGCATCCCCATCGTGAACGGCAGGCCGCGCAGGGGGTTCATCAGGCCGGAGAGCTCCGGAATCGCCGTGGTGCCGGTCTTGCGCTCGATCAGGCCGACGCAGGCGAACAGCAGCGCCACGATCAGGCCGTGGGCCAGCACCTGGGCGACCGCGCCCTGCAGGCTCATCGGCGTGGCGGCGGCGATGGCCAGCACCAGCAGGCCCATGTGGCCGAGGGAGCTGTAGGCCATCAGGCGGCGGATATCGCTCTGGACGATGGCGTTGAGGGCGCCATAGACGGCGCTGATCGCGCCGATGGCGGCGATCCAGGGGGACCAGGCGGCCCAGGTGTCCGGCAGGAAGCCCACGCCGAAGCGCAGCAGGCCGTAGGCCCCGAGTTTCGAGACGCAGCCCGCCAGCACCATCACCACCGGGGTGGGCGCCTGGCCGTAGGTGAGGGGCTGCCAGCCGTGCAGCGGCACCACCGGCAGCTTCAGACCGAAGCCCAGCAGCAGCAGCGCCAACACCCAGGCGCTGGCCTTGGGGGAGAGGGAGGCCTGGGCGAGGTCGGCGTAGCTGAAGCTGAAGCCGGCGCTGTTCAGCCAGCCCAGGGCCAGGATGCCGCCGAGCAGGCTCAGGCCCGACACCGCCCCGAACAGCAGATAGCGGATCGCAGCCCCGGCCCGCCGCGGCCCACCCCAGATCGCCACCAGCAGGGTGGTGGGGATCAGCACCAACTCAAAGGCGAGCACGAACAGCAGGGCATTGCGCGCCAGGAACGACGCCACGGTGCCGATGTTGGTAGCCAGGAGCAGGGGGAAGAAGAGGCGGGGGCGGCTCTGGTCAGCCGGTGCGGCCAGGATCGCCAGGCTGCTGACCAGGGCCGCGAGCAGCACCAGCGGCAGGGAGAGCTGATCGAGCCCCAGGTCGAAGGCCAGGCCCAGCTTCGGCACCCAGGGGAGGTGCAGATCGGGGCTGGGGAAGCGCCAGCAGAGCAGAGCCACCGCCAGCTGGCCGAGGCAGGAGATCGCGGCGATCAGACGCACCCGCACCGCCGGGGTGCTGGCGGGGAGGAGGGGGATGAGCAGGGAAGCCGCCAGGGGAAGGCCCACCAGCAGCAGCAGGAAGGAGGCGGGCATCAGGGCAGGGGGCGGAGAAGGTCGGTGGGGGCGGTGAGGGACCCGGAGAGCAACCAGGCCGCCATCAGCAGCACCCCGAGCACCAGGGTGAGGGCATAGGCCTGGGAGCGGCCGGAGGTGGTGAGGCTGAGGCGGCGGGCACCCTCGAGGGCCACCTCACCGGTGGCACCGCTGAAGCCGTCGACCAGGCGCTGATCGATCCAGGCGCTGACCTTGGCGAGCAGCACCACCAGACCGACAACGGTGCGGTGGTAGAAGCGCTCGGTCTGCATGTCGTGGGCCAGCCAGTCCTGCAGGCCGCCGAGGCCGGAGGGGAGATGGGCCAGGGGGTGGGGGCGCAGATAGAAGAGGGCCGACAGGCCTCCGCCCAGCAGTGTGGAGAGGAGCAGCGGCAGGGCTCCAGGGCCCCAGCCAGGCAGCGCCAGCAGACCGGGCACCGTGGCAAAGACGCCGATGCGAGCGAAGATCTGGGGCATGTGCAGCACCAACCCGGTCAGGACCAGGATCGGCAGGGCCATCAGCCAGAGCACCTCCGGCGAGCGGGTGGTGAAGACCGAGGGCCGGCCGCCCCAGATCTGCCCGAACACCCGGATCAGGCCGGCGCTAATCAGGGCGTTGGTGAGCAGCACCAGCCCGCCAAGAAGCAGGGGCTGACCGCTGGCGGCGGTGAGGGCCAGCAGCTCGCGCAGGGCGGCGAAACCGCCGAAGGGGGGCAGGGCGATCAGGCCGGCGGCACCGCTGAGGAAGGCGATGCCCATCAGCGGGCGCTTGCTCCAGAGGCCGCCGAGCTGGGTGAGGTCCTGGGTGATGTTGGTGAGAACGATCGCGCCGATCGCCATCAGCATCAGGGCCATTGGCAGCGGGTAGACCAGCATCAGGTGATCGGCCACGCTGATCCCACCCAGGCCCACCGCCACGAACAGCAGGCCCATCCAGGCGCTGACCAGGAAGGACAGGGCCCGCTTGACATCGATCTGGGCCAGGGCGATCAGGGAGGCGACCACGGCGGTGGTGCCGCCGACCACCACCAACACGCTGGCCACCAGCGGGGTGAGTTCGATCAGGGGCTGGAGGCGCAGCAGCACCCAGGCGCCCCCGACAACCACCACCGAGTTGCGCAGCACGGTGGAGGGCAGGGGGCTCTCCATGGCCTCATCGAGCCAGAGGTGCAGGGGGATCTGGGCGCATTTGCCCATCGGGCCGGCGATCAGGGCCAGCACGATCAGGGTGAAGCCGCCGGGGAGGGTCAGGTGGTTGTTGCTCTGATCGGCCGCCCAGGCCTGCAGACCATGGAAGTTCCAGGTGCCGGTGATCGGCAGCAGGGCGATCACCCCGGCCAGCAGGATCAGGTCGCCGATCCGCTTGGTGAGGAAAGCATCCCGCGCCCCCTTGACCACCAGGGGCTGGTTGTACCAGGTGCCAACGATCAGATAGGTGCCCAGGGTGAGCAGCTCAAGAATCACGTAGCTGAAGAACAGCGAATCGGTGAGCACCAGGGCGCAGAGGCCTGCCTCGAAGAAGCTGAGCGAGCCGAAGAAGCGGGGCCAGCCCCAGTCCATCTCGAGGTAGGCGATCGAGTAGATCTGAACCAGCACGTGCAGGCCGGTGATCACCGTCATCGCGATCAGGGCCGGCTCGGTGATCAGGCCGTCAAACCCCACCCGCAGGCCGGCGGTCTGCAGCCAGTTCCAGCCGAAGGTGAGGGGCCGGTAGATCGCCGCCGAACCGGCGCCGGAATTGGAGTGAAGGGTCACCAGGGCCAGCACGCTGTGCAGAAAGGCCACGCTGACCAGCAGCAGGTTGAGGTAGCCGCAGGGCCGCGGCCCGGTGCGGGAGATCAGACCGGGCGACCACAGAAACGACAGCAGGGAGGCCACCAGGGGATACAGGGGGACCAGCCATGCCGTCTGGGCGGGGAGAAGGGTCATGGAGGGGGGCGAGCGGATCCGCAGAACCGTTGGCCGCAGACCTTAAAAAGGTTTTAAGGAGATCGGGGCTGACTTGTCGCAAGCATTGGCAATGGCGAGGTCAAGCAGCGCTGATCATTCGCCGATCTGCGGCACCCCGGGGCGCTGCAAGGGTGGTGATGCCTACCGAACCGTCCCTGGCACCGCTGCCAGAGTGGACTCTGAACGGGTGCCTGCCATGGTCTGCGAGCGCTGCGGCTGCCGGATGGTGGCCAAGTCGGGCTCCAGCGCCTATTCGCTGGTCTGCGTCGACTGCGGCCATCCGGCCAACTCCCGCGAGTACCAGGATCTGGCCCGCCGCTCCTGGAGTGCCACCTTGGCCCTGGTGGCTGTTGCGGTGTTCTCCGGGCTGGTGCTCTCCTTCGCGGTCCTGCTGGATCTGCACCAGGACCAGAACGACCCTGAACCCGCCGCCATGGACCGGGCCGAGTGAAGGGGAGGCGTGAGCCAGAGCCGCCCGTTCGCCGCGGGGGCGGAGCCGCCGCCACCGGGATCCAGCGCCAGCCTCTTAGGGGCCTGCCCCTCAGGGGCCTGCCTGCGGGGCCCGGCGCCTCCAGGCCCGCCAGGCCAGGGCGAGGCCACCGACCAGGGCCAGGCTGATCAGGATCGTCTTGCAGGCCTGGGCGTAGGGGCCGGCCAGAGCGATCAGCTCGCCGTAGCCGGCACCCAGGGCCCGGCCGGCGAAGGTAAGGGCCGTCACCCAGATCAGACTGCCAGCGGCGGTGGCCAGCAGGAAGGGCCCCTGCCCCATGCCCTCCAGACCGGCCGGCACCGAGATCAGGGTGCGCACCCCCGGCATCAGGCGCCCCCAGAAGATCAGGGCCAGGCCATGGCGCCCGAACCAGCGGCGGCTCGCCTCGACCTCCTCCGCTCCGATCCCGAGCCAGCCCCCATGGCGCTGGATCAGGGCCAGCAGCCTGGCCTCGCCGATCCAGCGCCCGACCCCATACCAGAACCAGGCTCCGAGCAGGGTGCCGGTGGTGCCGACCAGGATCACGGGGATCAGGGCGAGCCGGCCCTGTTGGACCAGCAGGCCGCCGAGGGGCTGGATCAACTCCGAGGGAATCGGCGGGATCAGGTTCTCCAGCAACATCGCCAGGCCCAGGGCCAGGTAGCCGAGGCGGGGATCCCTCCCCACGGCCGCTTCGATCAGGCCGGGGAGGGCATCCAGCCGCTGCAGCAGCTCAGGCATCGGCGCTGGCGCGGCGTCGGCGCAGCCGCCACAGCTTCTCGATCTCCAGGTAGAGGAAGAACACCAGGCTGGTCAACACGCAGAGTCCGAGCTCCGTGGCCCCAAGTGGATAGGTGCCGAAGAAGGACGAGAGGGACGGCACATAGAGCAGGGCCAGCTGCAGCAGGGTGGTGAGCAGCACGGCCCAGAGCAGCCAGGGGTTGGAGAAGGGAGCCACCTGCAGCAGGGGGCGATCGCTGCGGGCGGAGAGGGCATGGCCCATCTGCGCCAGGCAGAGGGTGGTGAACACCATCGTCTTCCAGTGGGCGGAATGGTTGGCGGCCCAATACATCAGGCAGATCGTGATCAGGGCGAACACCACGCCCACCCGCAGGATGTAGGAACCGATGCCGCGGGCGAAGATCGATTCGCCGGGCTTGGCCGGTTCGCGCTCCATCAAGCCCTTTTCGGCCGGCTCGAGGGCCAGGGCGAGGGCGGGAACGCCATCGGTGACCAGATTCATCCAGAGGATCTGGAGCGGGCTCATCGGCACACCCACCAGGCCGAGCAGGGGGGCGGCGGCGATCGTGATCAGTTCACCGACATTGCTGCCGAGGATGTATTTGACGAAGCGGCGGATATTGGCATACACCAACCGCCCCTCTTCGACGGCATTGACGATGGTGGCGAAGTTGTCATCGAGCAGCACCATGTCGGCGGCCTCCTTGCTCACCTCGGTGCCGGTGATCCCCATCGCCACGCCGATGTGGGCCTGCTTGAGGGCCGGGGCGTCGTTGACGCCGTCGCCGGTCATCGCCACCACCTGGCGGCGGCCCTGGAGGGCCTTGACGATGCGCAGCTTCTGCTCCGGCGCCACGCGGGCGTAGACGCTGCAGCGGGAGACCATCTCGCCAAGGGTGGCCTCATCGGCCTTCTCAAGCTCGCGGCCGAGCACCACCTCGGTGGGGCCGGGCCCCTGGACCAGGCCGATCGATTCGGCGATCGCCCGGGCGGTCAGGGGGTGGTCGCCGGTGATCATCACCGGCCGGATGCCGGCGCCGCGGCAGCGGGCGACGGCGGTGGGCACCTCCGGCCGGGCCGGATCGAGCTGGGCCATCAGGCCCAGCAGCACCTGATTCTGAAGTGGGAGGTCGGGCGAATCGTGGTGGGGGGCGCAGGCGAAGGCGAGCAGGCGCAAGCCGGAGGCGGCCAGCCCACGGGCCTGCTCAAGCCACCAGGCGCGGCGTTCCGGATCAAGGGGGCTGACACCGTCGCCATCGAGCCAACGGTCGCAGAGGTCGATGATCGCCTCCGGGGCGCCCTTGCTGACCAGCAGGGTGGCGGAACCGGAGGCGGTATCGCCGAGGGGCCGCTGCAGGCTGCCATCGGGATCGGCCATCCAGACCGCCATCAGCTGGCGCTCGGAGCTGAATGGAATCTCCGCCACCCGGCGGTAGCGGCTGCGCAGATCGAAGCCATCGAGGCCGGCCTTGGCCGCCACCACCACCAGGGCGCCCTCGGTGGGATCACCGCTCACCTCCCACTGGCCATCGCTCATCTGGCGCAGCTCGGCATCGCTGCAGAGCACGCCGGCCTGGAGCAGCAGGGTGCGGGCCCCGGGGGCCTCGCCCGGGGTGCCTTGGCCCTGCCAGGGGAGATCCCGGGCCGCCAGGGCGCCGACCGGTTGGTAGCCGTGGCCCTCCACGGCGATGGCGCGGCTGCCGCAGCGCAGCTCCTGCACCACCTGACGGTTCTGGGTGAGGGTGCCGGTCTTGTCGGTGCAGATCACGGTGACCGACCCGAGCGCCTCCACCGCCGGCAGGCGGCGGATCAGGGCGGCCCGCTTGACCATCCGCTGGGTGCCGATCGCCAGGGTCACGGTGATCACCGCCGGCAGGCCCTCGGGCACGATCGCCACGGCCATCGAGAGGGCCACCTCCAGAAGGTTGAGCAGCTCCTGGCCGAGCAGCCAGCCGAGCAGCACCACCACGCCCACCAGGGCCAGGGCGGAGCCGACCAGCACATTGGCCAGGCCGTCGAGGCGCTCCTGCAGCGGCGTGCTCTCGCCACCGGCCCCTTCGATCAGCTTGGCGATCTGCCCCAGTTCGGTGCCCATGCCGGTGGCGGTGACCACGGCCTCGCCCCGGCCCCGCACCACCTCGGTGCCCTGGAAGAGGCAGTTCTGGCGTTCGAGCACGGGGGTCTCGGGCTCCAGCTGGAGGTCGGAGCGCTTCAGCACCGCCTCGGCCTCGCCGGTGAGGGCGGCTTCCCGCAGGCCAAACTCCACAGCTTCGATCACACGGGCATCGGCGGGGACCCGGTCGCCGGCCTCAAGCCGGATGCGGTCGCCGGGCACCAACTGCTCGCTGGGAATGTTCTGCCAGCCGCCATCGCGTCGCACCTGGACCAAGGGCTGGGCCATCTCGCGCAGGGCCAGCAGGGCCTTCTGGGCCCGGCTCTCCTGCAGGTAGCCGAGCAGGGCGTTGAGCACCACGATCAGCACAATCGCGATCGCGTCTTTGGGAAACTTCTGCTCCACCTGGGCGACGATCGCCGAGACCAGCGCCACCGCCAGCAGCATGATCAGCATCACGTTGCTGAGCTGATCGAGCAGGATGCGCAGGTTGCTGCGGCCCTTGCCGAGCTCCAGCCGGTTGAGGCCGTGGGTGGCCAGCCGTTCCGCCGCTGCGGCGGTGCTCAGCCCTTCCCCAGCGCCGAGCTTGGCCACGCAGTCGGCGGCCGAGAGGGCGTGCCAGGGGGTGGGCGGTGCGGCGGACGGAGGCTCTCCTGCCCTGGCGGCTTCACCTCTGGCGGGGGTCAGGGTCACGAGATCGGGAGCAAATCAGGAGCAAGGGTAACCATCATCAGCCCGGCCTAGGTTTCTGAATGCTCCCTTGCTGGGACCAGCCCCGCCGGTATGCCGATCGCCTCCCGATTCGACCAGTTGCGGCGCGTGCTGATCGGGAAGCCCCTGCCCACCAGCGCCCACCACGAGGAGCGGTTCAGCAATCCTGAGGCCCTGGCGATCCTCAGCTCCGATGCCCTCTCCTCGGTGGCCTACGCCACCCAGGAGATCGTGCTGGTGCTTGGCCTGGCGGGCAGCGCCGCCCTGGGGCTGACCCTGCCGATCACGGGCCTGATCATCGCCCTGATGCTGGTTGTGGCCACCAGCTACCGGCAGACGATCAAGGCCTATCCCCAGGGCGGCGGCTCCTACCGGGTGTCGGTCGACAACCTGGGACGGATCCCGGGCCTGGTGGCCGGTGCCTCCCTTTCCATTGATTACGTGCTCACGGTGGCGGTGAGCGTGGCGGCGGGCATCGCCGCCCTCACCTCTTATCTGCCTGGCCTCGATGCCCAGCGGGTGCCCCTCTGCCTGCTGGCGCTGCTGCTGGTGATGGTGGCGAACCTGCGGGGGGTGAGCTCCAGCGCCCGGCTGCTGAGCCTGCCCACCTTTCTGTTCATCGGGGTGGTGCTGATCCTGCTGGCCACCGGGGCGTTCCGTGCCTTCAGCGGCACCCTGCCGCAGCTGAACGAGGCCGAGCAGGCCCGACAGCTGGCGGAGGGCCTGAAGCACCACGGCGGCCACTGGATGGCGATCGGACCGGTGCTGCTGATGCGTGCCTTCAGCTCCGGCTGCGCCGCCCTGACCGGGATCGAGGCGATCAGCGACAGCGTGATGGCCTTCCGGCCGGTGGAGTGGCGCAACGCCCGCCGGGTGCTGGTGGTGATGGTGGCGCTGCTGGCCACGATGTTCGGCGGCATCAGCGCCCTGGCCCAGCACAGCGGCCTGGTGGCGGTCGAGAACGGCCCGACCCTGCTGTATCAGCTCGGCCGACAGATCTTCGGGGAAGGCGTGCCGTTGGCGGTGCTGCAGTTCTCCACCTTGCTGATCCTGCTGCTGGCGGCGAACACGGCCTTCGCCGATTTCCCGCGGCTGGCCGCGTTCCTGGCCCAGGATGGCTTCCTGCCCCGCCAGCTCAGCTCCCTGGGGGATCGGTTGGTGTACAGCAACGGCATCTTCGCCCTAAGCGGCTGTGCGGCGCTGCTGCTGGTGATCTTCAACGCCAGTGTCACCCGCCTGATTCCGCTCTATGCGGTGGGTGTGTTCATCAGCTTCACCCTCTCCCAGGCCGGCATGGTGGCTCACTGGTGGAAGCTGCGGCAGCGGGGCTGGCGCAGCAAGGCCCTGCTCAACGGGTTCGGGGCGACGGTCACCGCGGTCGTGGGCGGCGTGCTGCTTTACAGCAAGTTCAGCTACGGCGCCTGGCTGGTGGTGGTGGCGATCCCGCTGCTGGTCAGCCTGTTCCTGCGCATCCGCCACCACTACGACGACGTCGCCCGGCGGTTGCGGCTGGCGGGGGACAAGCTGCTCAAGTTGCCCGCGCCGCCGGCGTCAGGCGGGATGCCCACGGTGGTGCTGGTGGGCCAGCTGCACCGGGGCAGCTTCGAGGCGATCCGCTTCGCCCGGACCGTGGCCAGCGATCTGGTGGCGGTGCATGTGGATCTGGTGGGCAACCGCTCGCCGGCCTTCGTGGCCCAGTGGCAGCGGCAGTTGCCGGATGTGCGTCTGGAGGTGCTCGATTCGCCCTACCGCTCCCTGGTCGACCCGGTGGTGGCGTTCGTACAGCGGTTCGAGCAGGAGCACCGCAAGGATCGCAACCGCTTCTGCATGATCGTGCTGCCGGTGTTCGTGACCCAGCACCGCTGGCAGAACCTGCTCCACAACCAGAGCACGATCCTGCTGCGGCAGGCGCTGCGGGAGCAGGGCACCCGGGTGGTGACCACGGTGGGCTTCTATCTCTGAGCCTGGTGGTCAGGGCTCCAGGGCCGCCGTGGCGGCGGCTCGGCGGCCGTGGCGCAGGGAATCGCCGAAGGAGAGGGCCAGCAGCAGCAGGCCGATCAGGCCGGTGAGCCATTCCGGCACATGCTGATGGTGCTGGTGCAGCACGATGCCGGCCAGCATCAGCACCCCGAGGGCGCCGATGGCGTAGTGGGCGCCGTGCTCCAGAAAGATCAGCGTGTCGAGGGCCTTCTCGCGGCTGAGCATCAGGGTGAGGGAGCGGATGAACAGGGCTCCGAGGCCCAGGCCGGTGAGGATCAGGGCGAGGTTGGAGGTGATCGCAAAGGCGCCGATCGTGCCATCGAGGCTGAAGGACGCATCGAGCAGCTCCAGGTAGAGCAGGCTGATCAGCCCCCCGCCGGCGGCCAGCCGGACCCCGGCATGCTCCTCGTCGCCGAAGGCATCAGCCAGGGAGGTGCTGAGCAGTTGCAGCACCAGGCCGATCACGCCGGCCACCATCACATCGCCGCGCAGGCCGGCCGGCAGGGCGGCGCTGAGCACAAGCAGCACCACCAGGGCCAGGGCGATCTCCAGGGCCTCGATCCTGCCCGCCGCACTGAGGCGCCGCTCCAGGGGCTTCAACCAGTGCAGGGTCTTGGCGTCGTCGAAGAAGTAGCGCAGGAACACCATCAGCAGGAACATGCCGCCGAAGGCGAGGATGCGAGGTTCGGCCAGGTCGAGCAGCTCGCGATAGCGGACCGGATCATGGAGGGCCGCGTCAAGTGCCTGGCGAATGCCCACCCCACCGGCGAGGGACACCATCAGCAGCGGCCCGGCGAAGCGCACCCCGAACACCGGGATCACCAGACCCCAGGTGAGGAAAAAGCGCTGCTGGGCGGGGGTGAGGCGGTCCAGCACCCGGGCATTGACGACGGCGTTGTCGAAGGAGAGGGAGATCTCCAGCAGCAGCAGCACCAGGGTGATCCAGGCGGCCGTGCCCCCCTGCAGCCCGAACACGATCGCCAGGCCGGCGGCACAGCAGGCGAGGGGGAAGAGCAGGTAGCGCAGGTAGCGCATCGGCGGCGGGGATCGCTGATCGAGCCCACTCTCGCTGACCCCGGGACCCGGCACTGAGCGAGCAGGGGCGGGGCGATCAGCGGATCAGATGTGGCCGGTCCAGAGCCAGCGGCGCCGCTGCAGCTGGTTGCGATGGGGCCCGGGCCAGGTGCAGCGGGGCATCTCCAGCGGCGGGGTGGAGCGGGTGATCGGCCGAGGGTCGACGGTGCCGACCTGGTCGTAATAGCGAGCGCAGATGGCCTCGTCGCCAGGGAGGTGGCTGTTGAAGGGATAGGAAAAGGCTTTGGGTCTACGGCCCAGGATCGCCGCCAGCTCCTGCTGGGAGCGGATCAGCTCCTGCTCGAAACCGGCCGCATCGAGGCCGCTGCGGGGGTAGTGGTGGTGACCATGGCTGCCGATCTCGTGGTATTCACGCCAGGCGGCCCGCACGTAGTTGGACGAGGGATACAGGGAGCCGGCCAGCTCCGCCAGCACCTCGCCCGAGCCGCTGCGTTCGTTGAGTTCGGCCAGCAGCGCCTCCACCGCCACCATCGGCTCGGCATCGCGCAGGTGGGCGACCAGGGCATCGCCGCTGTAGGGGCGGCTGGAGGGCAGGCGCCGATGGGCCAGCTCCTGCAACCGCTCAGCCCGGCGGGGATGGGCGCCATGCCAGTAGAGGCTGTGCTCCCAGATCAGGGTGGGGGCATCGATGAGGGCGGTGGATTGAAAGATCACGGCGCGGATGTTGAGCCGCTCGAGCACACCGAGGCCGGAGCTGTAGTTGCAGCGCAGGCCGTCGTCGAAGCAGACGATCACGCCGAACTCATCGGGGGCGGGGAACTGGCCGCGGCGCAGGTCGTAGAAGGTGAAGAACCGGGCCCCGTTCATCTTCAGGAAGACGAGCTCCTCCATCAGGTTGCGCGGGGGGATCGGCGCGGTTCCGAAGCGATCGAGGAAGGGAACGCGGCCGGGTTCATCAACCCGGTGGTAGAGGAGGCAATGGACCTTGCCGAGCAGGCGCTGGCGCCAGAGCCGGCCCATGCCAGGAAGGAAAAGCAGATCGAGGCTGCGGTTGGCGAGGCGCTGAACCATTCCCATCACTGAACCCCCCGCCCGTCGGCCGCCAGCCCGGGCGGCGGACCCACCACCCGAACGGCGGCGTCGCGCTCGGCCCTGTGGCTGAGGTAGTCGCGCAGCAGGCCGCCCTCAAGCCGGCGACTGGCCTGCAGCCGCTGCCAGGGCTCGTAGTGATAGCCGGTGCGCTGCAGGAACAGCTTGCCCTTCTCCCACTGGCGCACCCGCTCGGCGCGGCCGGCCACGTGGTCGCGGGCGGCGGCGATCAGCAGGTCGATGCCGAGGTCGAAGCTGCGCACATCGATGGTCTCGAAGTTGTCGTCGCTCTGGAGGGGCACCTTGGCGGAACGGATGATGTCGCCGCTGTCGATGCCGGCATCGATGTGGTGCACCGTGACACCGACCAGTTCGGGATGGCCCTCGAGGATCATGTAGAGATTGCAGTTGGCGCCCCTGGAATAGGGGGAGAGGCCGGTGTGCAGATTGATGATGCCGTAGCGGATCTGGGGCAACAGCTCCAGCACCGGCTGGCGCAGCAGCTGGGTGCCGTTGACCAACACCAGATCGGGGGCCTGGCGGCGCAGGAAGGCGACGGTGTCGGGGCCATTGATGGCGTCGGTGTGGAGCACGGGCACGCCATCGGGGATGGCGGGCGCGGCGCCGCCGGGGGCGAACAGGCGTTGGCGCAACGCTTCGCCGCGGCGCTCATGGCGGGGCAGACCCCAGCGGGCGAGGAGCTGGCGGGCGAGGGCGGCCGGATCGCGGTACCGGCTGAGGCGGCTGCGCAGGGAACGGCGCTTCTGGGCGGGCGGATGCTGCACCACCACCCCCACCAGCTCGAAGACCCTGGCGGCCCGCTGCACCAGGGCGCGCTGGTAGAAGCCATCGCAGCAGAGCACCACCAGGCGTGGGGACGGGACGGCTGGCGGCTCGGGTGCGGGCATGGGCGAGGCGATGGCCCGAAGGTCCGTGGCTGGGGAATGCCGGGGCCGGAGCGCCCCTGGGCGGAGGGGTTCCGCCTCGATCCCGTGGCGCTCGGCAGCATACCCAGGCCGGCCATGGGGGGCTCCTGCCGGCCACCAGCATCAGCCTGGTGGTGGGCAACGGGGCCTATGCGCTGCAGGCGATGGGCCTGGGCCGGCGCGAGGGCCGCGACGACCGCACCGCCCTGCCCTACGGCATCAACACCGTGAGCCTGTTCGCCTATGTGTTCCTGGTGATGCTGCCGGTGAAGCTGGCGGCCCTGGGGCAGGGGGCGGATCCGGCCACGGCGGTGCGGCTGTCCTGGCAGGCGGGGCTGGTCGCCTGCCTGGGCTCGGGGCTGATCGAAGCCGGCGGTGCCTTTGTGGTTGGCGGACTGCGGCGCTGGCTGCCGCGGGCGGCGCTGCTCTCCACCCTGGCGGGGATCGCGTTGGGATATATCGGCCTGGGCTTCCTGCTGCGCACCTATGCGGCCCCGGTGGTGGGGCTGGCGGTGCTGGCGGTGATTCTGGTGGCCTACTTCGGCGCCGTGCCATTGCCGCTGCCGGGGGGCCTGCTGGCGGTGCTGGTGGGGGTGGTGCTGGCCTGGGCGACGGGATTGCTGCAGATCGATGCGGCCAGCTGGCAGAGCAATGCGGCCCAGGTGGGGCTGCACCTGCCCCTGCCGCGCCTCGGTGCCCTGTGGGAGGGGCGGCAGCAGCTGCTGCCGTGGCTGGGGGTGACGATCCCGATGGGGCTGTTCAACCTGCTGGGGTCGCTGCAGAACCTGGAGAGCGCCGAGAGCGCCGGCGATGCCTACCCGGTGAAGGAGTCGCTGCTGATCAACGGCCTGGGCACCCTCTGCGCCGCGTCGCTGGGCTCCTGCTTTCCGACCACGATCTACATCGGCCATCCGGGCTGGAAGGCGATGGGGGCGCGGGTCGGGTACTCGTGGCTGAACGGTCTGCTGATGGGATTGGCCTGCCTGTTGGGCTTGTTCGGGCTGGTGGGGCAGCTGGTGCCGATCGAGGCGGGGATGGCGATCGTGCTGTACATCGCGGTGGTGATCGCCGCCCAGGCGTTCCAGGCCACGCCATCGGCCCATGCCCCGGCGGTGGCGCTGGGGCTGCTGCCGGGGCTGGCGGGCTGGGGGGCGCTGCTGATCAAGGCGGGGCTGCGGGCGGGCGGAGCGGGAAGCAGCGCCGAACCGTTCGGGCCGGCGCTGCTGGAACCGCTGCGGCGGGCGGATGTGTGGGCGGCGGGGGCGTTTGCGCTGGAGCAGGGCCAGATCGTGGCGGCGATGTTGCTGGCGGCGATGTTGGTGTATGTGATCGAGCAGCGCTTCCGGGCGGCGGCGTTGTGTGCGCTGGTGGCGGCGGCGGGGTCGTGGGTGGGTCTGCTGCACGCCTGGCGGTTCACCGCCGCCGACACGGTGCTGGATCCTGGCTGGGGCCGGGGGGCGTCGTGGGCGTTGGGATATCTGGCGATGGCGGTGGTGTTTCTGATCGGGTGGTGGGCACGGCGGCGGTCCGCGGCCTGAGGAATGGCTAGAAAGCGGCCTGATTCCCATTCCCTGCCTTGCGCGCTCCCGCCATGCTCCCGGGTTCCCCTTCATCGCTGCCGCTGACCGTCGTTTCCCAGGGCGATGCGCCTCGGGGCTTTGCCCTCCGGGGCCTGGTGTGCCGGGGCGGTGCGCCGCTGCTGGCCCTGCTGGCCCTGGGGCTGGGGGGCAACCCGGCGCTGGCCGGGGGCAGCGTCGCGAGCAGCGTGTGCGCCGCACCGCAGCCGGGGCGCTATGTGGTGTTCGGCGATGGGGAAGCCAGAAATGAACCGGTGGCGCGCATCCTCCAGGAGACCTGGCGGCCCGATGGCAGCTTGGAGGGGGTGCGGCTGGAGCGGCGGGGCCTGATCTACCGGGAGGTGGCCTACACGGGCCGCTACCGGCCCCTGAATCTCTGCCGGGTGGCGATCGAGCGGGGCTATCTGGATGGCACCACCCTGCGCACCAGCTCCAGCCAGGCGGTGCTGGATCGCAGCGGAAGGCCCCGTTATTCGCTGGGCACCCTGCCGGATGTGGTGGTGGTGTCGCGCTGGTTCAACCAGGGCAACGGCTCCTGCCATGCCGGCCTGCTCGATGGCAACGTGGTGAGCATGCAGTCGGGCCGCAGCTACCGGGAGGGCCGCTGGCGCCCCAATGCCGTGATCCAGAACGAAACCTGGAAGGGCGGCGCGGTGGAGGGCATCGCGATCACCAGCTCCGGGCCGCGGATCGAGGAGGCCACCTACAGCGGCACGATCACGGTGGAGCCAAACTGCCTGGCCACGGTGAAGGAGAAGGATTCGCTGGGGGTGGCCTACAACTACCGCGCCGTGGTGCTCAGCGATGGCAGCGGCTACCTCTACATCCAGACCGATCCCAACGAACTGAGCGTGGGCTACCTGGAGCACCAGAAGGCGGCAGGAGTGGCCGCGGGGGCGCACCACTGAGACCGGAGCGGCGGCGGCGGCGCTGGGGCCTGATGATGAGGGCCGTCGCCGCTGCCGCCGATGGAGCCAGCCAAGCCCGAGGGCGCCGAGGGCGCAGCACCGGCTGGGGCGAAGGCCCCGGGCCCCGATCGGTTGGTGCTGCGCCGTCCGGACGACTGGCATGTGCACCTGCGCGATGGCCGGATGCTGGCGATGGTGGCGCCGGCCACGGCGCGGGTGTTCGGCCGGGCGATTGTGATGCCCAACCTGACACCGCCGATCACCACCGTGGCGGCGGCCAGGGCCTACCGGGAGCGGATTCTGGCGGCGGTGACGGGCATGGCATTCACGCCGCTGATGACCGCCTATCTCACCGATGCCAGCGAGCCGGAGGAGCTGGAGCGGGGCTATCGGGAGGGGGTGTTCAGCGCCTGCAAGCTCTATCCGGCCCATGCCACCACCAACTCCGCCGCGGGGGTGAGCGACCTGGCGAAGCTGGCCGAGGTGTTCGCAAGGCTGGAGCAAATCGGAATGCCGCTGCTGATCCACGGCGAGGTGACCGATCCGGAGGTGGATGTGTTCGACCGCGAGGCGGTGTTCATCGAACGCCACCTGTCGCCACTGCTGCAGCGCCACCCGGGGCTGAGGGTGGTGCTGGAGCACATCACCACCGCTGAGGCGGCCGATTTTGTACGCCAGGGTGGCCCCAACCTGGCGGCCACGATCACGCCGCACCATCTGCACATCAACCGCAATGCCCTGTTCCGCGGCGGCCTCCGGCCCGACTTCTACTGCCTGCCGGTGGCGAAACGTGAACGGCACCGGCAAGCCCTGCGGGCGGCGGCGACCAGCGGCAACCCCAGCTTTTTCCTCGGCACCGATTCAGCACCCCATCCACGCGAGGCCAAGGAAGCGGCCTGCGGCTGCGCCGGCATCTACAACGCCCCCCATGCGATCGAGAGCTACGCCACGGTGTTCGAAGAGGAAGGGGTGCTGGAGCGGCTGGAGGCCTTCGCGTCGCACTACGGCCCGCGCTTCTACGGCCTGCCGCTGAACGACACCACAATCACCCTGGAACGCCGCGACCAGCTGGTGCCGCAACGGCTGACTGGCCCGACGACCGACACCGCAGAGGCCGAGCTGGCCCTGGTGCCCTTTCACGCCGGCGAGCTGCTGGGGTGGCGGGTGGTTTGAGGGGGGCGGGCCAGGAGATGGATCGCGTGGGGCGCCCTGGCTGGTGGCGGCCCCAGAGCGCAGCGAGATCTGAGCTAGAAAGCAATCTGGTAGTCCGATGGGCCATTGCTGGGCCATCGAGGCCGGCAGGTGCTCGGGGGGCTGTAGCGGGCTGTAAAGAAGCGGAAAAGAGCCGCTGGTGATACCGGGTCCGTATAAAATCCCAACCAAGCCACCGTCCAATCCCTCAGGCCTAGTGCGCCGCATGCCCTTTGGAGCAAGTTGCCGGCTTCCCATCGGCCGCTTAGGCCGACAACGGCACCGATCGCAGAGCGGATACCGGACCCGCCCATACAGCGTTGGACCAAGCCGCTACGCGGCAGATTTCATGAAGTTAGCATAGGCAACTGTCAACGGCGGGCAGGGGACCTGGGCAACACGCCTTAATACAAGCAGAAGTT
>JBIKKX010000051.1:0-12606 GCA_044360135.1 Cyanobium sp. | reverse complement strand
CATAGTGGATGAACGGAGCTGAGCGATCAGCCTCCCGGCAGTCTCCCCTGACTGCTCCTGTTCACCCTCCGGAAAGGGTCACAGGACCTCCTGAGTTACACCACTCGAAGGGGCGCTACCGCCGCCACCGTTGCCGCCGCCGCCGCCGATGCTCTGGGCCACCAGGCCCATGGCATCGGGGCTGGTGGTGGTGATGGCACCGCTACTGGTGGCGCTCACGCTGCCGCCGGCGCCGCCGGAGCCACCGCTGCCGCCGAGGGCGAGGCTCTCAGAGAAGGTCACGCCAATCGTGTGGGAGAGGGCGCCGCCGCCGTTGCCGCCGCCACCGCCGATGCTCTGCAGCAGCACGCCGTGGGCGCCGTTGCCGCTGGTGCTGAGGGGTTGGCCGGTGTTGGTGAAGGTCACGGCGCCGCCGGAGCCGCCGCCGCCGCCGGCACCACCGATGGCGTTGGACACGAAAAGGCCCACGGATTTGGCGTAGCCGCCGTTGCCGCCGCCGCCACCGACGCTGTGGGCGAGCACACCGGCCGCGAAATCGCCGGCGGTGGTGATCGAGCCGACCGACCCGGAGCTCGCACCGAGGGTGAGTTGGACTGCCCCCCCCGAGCCACCGAGGCCCCCCTGGCCGCCCACGGCGACAAACATCCCGGAGGCGTTGCCGCCGTTGCCGCCGCCACCGCCGACGCTCTGGGAGAGAATGCCGATGGCGCCGTCGTTGTTGGTGGTGAGGCTGCCGGAGGAGCTGACGCTCACCGCGCCGCCGTTGCCGCCGCTGCCGCCGGAATCGCCCACGAAGGCGGCGGCCCCCTGGCCGCCCGTGCTGCCGCCGCCCCCACCGATGCTCTGGGCGAGAATGCCGATCGCCATGGTGCCGCCGCCGGAGCTGCTGCCGGTGGTGATCGAACCACTGTTGGTCACCGTCACCGCGCCGCCGTTGGCGCCATAGGAGGAGTCGCTGTTGCCCACGCTCTGGCCGGCCGTGAAGGAGGTGGTGCTCGATCCGAAGACGGTGTTGATGTCGGAGCGGAGCAGGCCGCCGGCGGGGGTGGCCAGGGCCACCATGCCGAAGGCGGAATCGCCGAGGGTGGTGATGGAGCCGGAATTGGTGAGGGTCACCGAGCCGGTGGTGCCAGCGCTGGTGCTGCTGGTGCTGCTGGTGTAGTTGCCGGTATTGCCGAGGGTGTTGGCACCACTGCCGGCGTTGGTGGCGATGCCGGCGGCGCCGAGGCTGAGGCCGGCCATGCCGATGCTGAGGCTGCCACTGCTGCTGATGCTGCCGGTGTTGCCGACGCTCACCGGCCCGCCGAAGCCAAAGGAGCCAACATTGACGGTGTTGCTGCCGAAGGGATCGATGATATTGCTGCTGCCGGAGCTGATCGCAAGGATGCCGGCAGAGAAGAGGCTGGTGCTGGTGCCGGTGGCGATGCTGCCGTTATTGACCACCGACACAGCACCACCGGAACCGAAATAGGAGGTGTTCAGGCCGCATTTTTTGCAGGATCCCCACAGCACAGCCCCGTCACCGGGCTCGCTGACGGCGAGAAGGCCCACGGCGTTGCCGCTGGTCAGCGAAATGGCGGCGCCGTTGGCGATGGTGGCGGTGATGGCACCACCCGATCCGGTGTTCGGCGGCACCCCGCTCCAGAGGGTTTGGATCTCGAGTTTCCCGTCGTCCGAGTGCGGAATGACCGAAGAGCCACCGATCGAAGCGAGGGCAATCCCGATCAGATTGCCGCTGTTGCTGAAGGGGCTGGTGAGGGTGGTGCTGTCGGAGATCGTGCCGGCATGAGTGAGGCTGATCGAACCGCCGGCGCCGGCGTAACCCCAGATCGCAGAGGGCGGGTCGTCACCACTGGTATCAATTCCGCCATAGTTTCCAGAAGAGAATGCGGTGATCCCGTTCACCGTGCCCACACCGGCACTATTGGCAATCGCGATCCTGCTGCTCGCACCGGTACTGACGGAAATCGCACCGCCATCGCCACCCGCTCCTGGCGACAGGCTTGTAGTGACCGGATCCGCCCCCACACCACCCTGGCTGGTGGCAAGAATGGCGCTGCCGAGGGGCGTCCAGGGGGTGAGAGAGATGTTGACGACAGTGGGGATGGCCGTGTTGGCCACGCTGAGCAACAAGGTGGCGTTCTGCGTGATCGAAACGCTGCCGCCTGCACCGGCGTTGTAGGAGCCCCCGCCAGGATGTTTATTGCCTGTAGGTGTGCCGGCGCCATCGGCGCCATTGGAGCTGATGGTGAGCAGCGAGGGTGTGCCGGCCAGGGAGGTGGTGCTGGGCGGCGCGTAGCTGGCGCCGGTGTTCCAGAGGCCGGCACCGGCGGTAATGGCGGCGGAAAATGAGGGACCGACGATGTACTGCTGCTGTGCCTCTGTCGTGCTGCCCTGGGTGCCGGCTCCCGTGAACTGATAGATGGGGCCATTGTAGGTGTAGGTGTTGGTCGCCCAATTGCCAGCTCCCATCAGGGTGGCAGTCACCGAAGCTGGATACGAGCCGCTGCTGGTGGGTTGGTTGAGGCTGAACGTGAACGGCGGCGGAGTTCCTCCAGTCAACGTGAAGGTGGTGACCGCTGTTCCAGTTGTGGTGGTGGTCCACACCCCACTGCTGGGAGTGACGGTTTGCGCTTCTGCTGGCAAGGCGAGTCGACCAGCACACAGGAGTCCCAAAAAGGCAATACGGCGAGAGTTCTGTAGCAACATTGCTGTGAATCGCCTGGGACATTGGCTGCGACCGAACCTACCGCAGGCACATCGAAGGTCACCATGCCGACACATCTTCTTAACACCCTGTCTGTCCGTGCAATGGGTCTCATGCTTCCCAGGAAAGCAGTTTTGGGAGTGTTCGAGCTGCCCTCATAGTTGATTTCAAAATGTTTCGTCGTCGATCGGTGTCGCTGATCGCCACGGGCAAGATCAGTTCCAATTGATCGCTGGTCAGTTTGAAAAGCAGTACAGCCTTTGCTGGGCTGGAGCCGGCGGCGGGGGTCTCTGGATGCGCCCATCGCGGGCGATGCAACCGCATGTCCCAAGGGCTCCGGCACTGGCGATGCCCTTCTCAGTATGAGCTGGATACCTTTTACGAAACAATGCCGGCCGGAACATTGCTGGTCTTGGGCTGGTGCACTGTGCCGGCCGCTCGCTATGGCTGGGCACAGCCCACGTTCCGGATCCGTCACCGTTCAGAGGCTGCGACGCCATGGGCGTACCGATACCCTGCTGAAGGCATGACAGAAGGGAACTGGCTGTCATGCCTGGCCGGGACTCGAGGGCTGCTCCTTCGATCCCACTACAACTCCGACCAGCCTGATGGACGCCAGTGCCAGCTGGGCCTGACGGCTCAGGGCGTTTCCGCCCGCGCTCCGCGGAGCGTGCGCAGCACCAGCAGGGCCGAGGTGGCGCCAGCGCAGAGCAGGCCGGCGATGCTCAGGGCTGAGCCTGCACTGGTGAGGGTGCAGCTGGGCGGTCGTTCGGTGGCATGACCATCCAAATGGGGCTGGAATCAGCAGGCCTTCAACGCTGGAAACCAAGCAGCTTCAGCGCTGCCAGCACTAATACAAGGGCAAGACTACGACGGATCCATGCCACGGGCCAATGGCGACTACCCAGCCTTGAACCTAAACTGCCGCCAATCAGCACCGCAGCGATCCATCCCAACAACGATGCGTTCAGACTTGCTGTGAGAGCCATTGGCTGTGCCACGATTAGGCCTGCCAGACCAGACACGGAATTGATCAGAATGAACAGGATCGATGTCGCTGCTGCCTGGCGGGTGTTGCACCACCTGGTCAGCAGCAGAAGTGGCGTGAGGAATACACCTCCACCTGTACCGGTCAGGCCTGCCAATAGACCAAGAATGCCCCCACTGATCAGCAGAATGGAACCACTGGGTTGACGCAGGCTTACGGGGTCATTGCTCACAGCACCTAACCGCCAAGCTGAGAGAATCAGCACGATTCCAATCAAGCGCTGAAACCAGATCACGGGAAGACTGAGATAGCCGCCAAGGAACGATGCCGGAGTTGCCAACAGATAAACTGGCCAGATGATTCGCCAGGGCAATTGGCCTGCCCTCAGAAAATTCCAGCAGCCAATGCTGGCCACCACGATATTCAAGACCAGAACAACAGGCTTGATCGTCTCCGGATACAGACCTGATAATGTCATCAAAGCGATATAGCCTGATGCTCCGGCATGACCTACCACGGAGTAGAGGAAGGCCACGACCGCGAGGCCTGCCGATAGCGCAAGGGTCATCGCCATCCCCTTGTCAGTTCAGGGGCAAGGTCCTGCCCATCTCTGACGGCTTGATCGGGGCCCGTTGATGACCGCCAGGCTTGTTCCGGGCAAGCGGCATGATCGGTCATGGGCCATTTTCCAAGGAGTGTGGTTGATAGTCTGAGGGCCCTTGGCCACGATGCAACACACCAAAGCAGAACGCGATGGCGGCGCGAACAGATGCCGTAGTCGCAGAAAGCAAGAGGCTGATCGGAGGTGGCACGTTGGCCATGCCCCGATTCTGGTGGAGATAGGGATTGATATGTTGGTTGCCCAGGAGAACCTGAAATTCATCAGACCAGAGTGCCTCTGCGTATCGGCCTCCGACGCAGCCAAGCTCCCAAACAGAGGGGATGTGCTAAAGTCTCTACTCTGGACATCACGCTTCGGTGACGACGCTGCATCGCCCTTAGTGTGCGCTTTACCTTAAAGCCAAGTGAAAAGCCAAGATGATTTTAAGTTGATGTTGATGTTGATGTTGATGTTGATGTTGATCTTCACTGAACAGAGCTGAACCTGACCGATCGGAGACCTCAGCTCCATCGCCTGCACTCAGGAGGACTTTGTGTCCTCCAGGCGAGCCCGTGCGGTGTCGCGGCGTCCAGTTGCCGGCACGAGCCGGCCGGCACGACCCAAACCGATCGGCGGCATGCCGTTGTAGATCGTTTCGTAGTCGCCGGCGCGGATCCGATAGGTTTCGTGCCAGATGCCCACATCGCCGCGACTGGCGCCCACCCGGCGGTTGAAGGCGATTCAGGCGGGCCAGTGAAGCTGATCGTGGCTGCGAGCGTAGGACTCAAGATGATCAAATGAGCGCCAGTACTGCACCACAGTCAGCCCGAATTGGTGATGGCCGAGAAAACCACTGTCGGGCCGTTGTTGCACCTCCTTGAGCATGCGAGGCATGCCGAGAAGGACCGGCAGCCAGGTGTGTAGTTTCCAGGGCTGATTGATGCGCATGCCGATCAGAAAAACCACAAACTCACCATCAATCTCGGCCGTCATGCGCTCGGGGATCACTGCCGTATTGCCGGGTGCCATTGGGTTGCAGGCTCAGTGTGGATAAAGCACCATTATGATCGAGTTGAACTCCGCTGGCAAGAGCCCACAGTCCACAGCCACAAGTTCATTGTCACAACTCCACAGTCACAAGTCACCAGCCCGCAGTCACAAGCCCATCGATGTCACAGGCCAGTGGTGTCCGCGCGACGGTGCAGGTGGGGGTGTGATGATTGAATGGAGCGGAGGTTCTTATCGCCTGGGGGTTGATCGGTACGCCGCTGCTGCTGATGCAGGAGACGGTGCGCATGAATCTGCGTTCGCTAGCTTAAGATGAGCCTGGTTGAAGTGAGCAGGGAGCGCCTCTCAGGGCTCTGGGGAGGGTGCGGAGGCTCAGCGATCGTCAAGGCAGGTCAAGCAGCCCGTGATCAGCTCGGCGGGGCGATACCAGCCGGCCAACGGAGCAGATGCAGCAGCGCTGGCGGGGATCAGGATGGTGGCGACAGGCTCGCCAGCCTGGCCTGGATCGCGGATTCGTCGATGCCAAGTTGCTGGAGGAGGGTTATGTAGTTCCCCAGACCAGCTGTCAGGTTGGGATGTTGAAAGCCCTGCTGCGCAAAGGCGATCAGAATCTCAAGCCCCCGCCGCATCAGCGTCTCCGCCTCCGCCAGACGGTTGGTGGCCTTGAGCAGCTGCGCCAGGTTGTTCAGATCCCTCGCTACGTTGGGATGATCGCCCCCATAGCTGGCCTCATCGATCGCCAGCGCCCGGCGCATCAGCGGCTCCGCCTCCACCAGACGGTTGGTGGCCTGCAGCAGTTGCGCCAGATTGTTGAGATCCATTGCCACGTTGGGATGACCATCTCCATAGCTGGCCTCATCGATCTTTAGCGCCCTCCGCATTAGCGGCTCCGCCTCCGCTAGACGGTTTGTGGCAAGGAGCAGTGCCGCCAAGTTGTTGAGATCTACAGCTACATTGGGATGATCGTCCCCATAGCTGGCTTCATCGATCGCCAGCGCCCGGCGCATCAGCGGCTCCGCCTCATCCACACGGTTTGTGGCCCTTAGCACTTGCGCCAGGTTGCTAAGGTTGGTAGATACTTCGGGATGATCTGGACCGAAGCTTGACTTAACAATCGCCAGCGCTTGCAAAATCAGAGGCTCCGCATCAGCCGGACGGTTTGTGGCCATCAGTAGCTTAGCCAGATTGTTGAGATCCTTGGCCAGAGTGGGATGATCAGCCGCGTAGCTAGCCTTATCAATCTCTAACGCTCTTCGACACAACGGCTCCGCCTCAGCTGGGCGATTTATATCGATTAGTAGCCCAGCCAGATTGTTGAGATCCCTGGCTACAGTGGGATGATCGGGCCCGTAGCTTGCCTGATCAATCTTTAGCGCTCGCCGACACAGTTGTTCCGCGTCCTCCAGGCGGTTCGTATCTTGCAATAGCACCGCAAGGTTGTGGAGATCAGTTGCCACGTTGGGTTGATCGGGCCCGTAGCTGGTCTCATCAATCTTCAGCGCACACCTAAACAGCAGCTCTGCTTCAGCCAGTCGGTTGGTGGCCTGCAGCAGTACAGCAAGGTTGTTGAAACGGATAGCAGTTCTAGGATGTAAGGGCCCATAGCATGCCTCATCAATTGCCAGCGCACGCCTCAACAGTTGCTCCGCCTCCGCCAGTCGGTTGGTGGCCTGCAGTAGCACCGCCAGATTGTTCAGAGCTGTGGCCGTAATGGGGTGTGCATTGCCATAGTTGGCTTCAAAGATCGCTACCACTCGCGTCATCAACGGCTCGGCCTCCGCAAGGCGGCCGGTGACCTTCAGTAGCCCGGCCAGATTGTTGAGATCCCTGCCCACATTCAGATGAACGTGCCCGTAGCTGGCCTCATCAATAGTCAGTGCCCGCCGCATCAGCGGCTCCGCTTCCGCCAGCCGGTTTGTGGCCTGGAGCAGTTGCGCCAGGTTGTTTAGAGCCGTGGCCACGTTAGGATCGTTAAATCCGTACCTGGCCTCAAGGATCTCAACCAGCCGTCGCATCAGCAGCTCTGCATCGTGAAAGGCCGCCCTTTCATTCAACAGCGAAGCCAGTTCACGGAATAGCCGCCCCGTCGGCTCCGCAATCCCTGCCTGATCCGCAAACTCCGCCACCGCTTTGGCATGGGGCGCCAGGGGATCGAGCACCGCCCAGTTGCGCACATCCTGGGGATCCCCCACAAACGCCGCATCGATCCAGCCCAAGGCCTGCTCCAGTTCGTTCGGCTCGGCTTCGTCCGCCTGCTGCTGCCAGAGCCGCCCAACCTGCTGCACCAAGCGATGCACCGAGAAGGTGGGTTGTTCCGCGGAGCGGTTCAGCAGCGAAAAGCCCTCCAGCTGGCTGATCGCCTCCCAACTCTCGCTGACCGCCCCCGGATCTTCGGGGACCTCCACCTCCAGCAGACTCTCAGGAATCGGCTCCGGCGACAACCAGGCCAGCCGCCGCAGCAAGGTGCGGGCCGCTTCACTCACCTGCTGGTAGCTGGTCAGCCAGGTGGTGGCCAGGCTGCGGTCGTACTGCATCAACTGCGGATCGCTCCAGGCCAACACCACCTGGCGGTTGCTCTGCCATTGACGGCGGTAGGCGCTCAGGCTGAGGCGCCGCTGGCTGATGTAGGCCCCGGCCTGCTCCAGCGCCAGGGCCAGGCCGCCAAGCTCGTCCACCGCAAGCGCCCTGGCCTCGCTGCTGTCCTCTGGCGCCAGCCGGCGCCGTGGGGCGGTGCGCGCCAGCAGGAATGCGGTGGCGTCCTCCGGCGCCAGCACCTCCACGTCCTGGAGCTGCACCGCGGCGCTCCAGTTGCGCAGGCGGGTGGTGATCACCACCTGGCCGACGCCGAACTGGGGCAGCAGGGATTCCAGCTGCGCCGCTACTTCCGGGCTGTCGACGTTGTCGACGATCAGCAACCAGCCGGGATTGGCCTGCAGCCAGTGGAGCACCGCCTGCCGCTGGGCGGCTTCTTCCGTGAGATTCTGCTCGGGCAGATCGAGGGCTGCTGGGTTGCACAGGCCGGCGAGGTTGCGATTCAGGGCCTCGCCACTGCCGGCGCTGACCAGCAGCACTGCCGTGCAGCGCCCGATCTGACGCCAGGCGTGCTCGATCGTCAGGCGGGTCTTGCCCACACCGCCCGGACCCACCAGCGCCAGTGGCCGGGTGCTGCTCTCCAGCTGCTCGATCAGGGCGTCGCGGCCCATGAACAGCGGCCCGATGCTCGCGAAGGGCAATGTCCGCGGCCGCCGGGTCAGCCCGGCCGCCACCAGCAGATCGAGCACAAAGGAGCGGAGCACCTCCGCCGCCAGGTGGTCGGGACCCATGAACGGCGGCACGGCCGGATGGCGCCCGACGCTGCGCAGACGGGCCAGGTGCGCCTGTTGCAGGGCCTGCTGCTCTGGGTTGACGCGGTGGCCCGGATCCCGCGGGGCAGCGTCGTCAGGGATGGCGATGAAGAGCTTCTTGCCGTGCCAGAGCGCCAACCAGGCCTCCCACTGGGTATAAGAGAGCGAGGGACCATCGGGCTGCAGAAACTCCGCCAGCGGAAAGCGGCTGGCCAGCTCGGGATAGCGTGCTGCGATCGCCGCCACCGACTGGGGCCCGGCCATCGCCCCGCCCATGTCGCCCACCAGATGGATCACCCCATCGCAACCCTGGATGTACGCGTCGAGCATCTCAAGGGTTCCATCACCGGTGACGATGAAGTCCTCCTGCACCTTCACCTCCACATCCGGGCGGCTGAGCTGATGGCGCAGCCGCTCCCGATAGCTCAGGAACTCCGCTGAGACGGTGGAGAGGAACAGCTGAACCCTCGCCACACGCCCCCCGATCCAATCGGTGGATGGTAGCGAGAGCCAGCAGGTCTTCCTTGCCTGTGCGGCAGGACTTCACCCTTCCCTCAAGAGTTCATACGACTCTCAAGCCTGCAGGGTGCTGCTGGAGTGCCATACCGCTCAGCCGCGGGGCGCCTTCCCACCAGGCTGCGCCCCTCGACCAGAGCTGACGCGAGGCCGCCGCTGGCCAAGCCCCTTGAGATCCGCCAAAGGAGGTCCGCCAGCGATGGGGTAGGGCCCCGGAGCAGCAGCCCCGAGTTCATAGCAACGATCCCGCGGAGCCTGAATTCAAGCCGACACGGTCACCCCCTTCCAGAAGGCCACCCGGCCCCTGATCTCTTCTGCCGCAGGCTTCGGATCGGGGTAGAACCAGGCGGCGTTGGCGTTCACCTCTCCATCGACGACCACGTCGTAGTAGTGGGCCTCACCCTTCCAGCCGCAGATGGTGCGATGGCTGGAGGGACGAAAACATTCCTTCTCCAGGGCTTCGGAGGGGAAGTAGGCATAGCGTTCCACGGTGACGATGTCGTCGCTGCGGGCGATCACGGTGCCGTTCCAGCTGGCTTCCATGGGGCTTAGGGAGGGGGAGTACTCACCTTAAGGGGCCCTTGGCCATGACGGCCTTGAAACCGGTGCCCAAGCAGGGATCGACCCCTCAACGAGGGCATCGGCTCGCAGACGCACTGGCAACGTCGCATAAGCCAAGGGTCGCTGGTGTCTGACCTCGTTCAACCCGCCAGCCCTCCCACCCTGGCAGACGCTCAAGGCGGCCGGTGGAAGTGATCGGCTCGATCCTTCGACCTGATGATCGCGTTACAGGGTCAGGAGTGACTTGGGTAAAGGGTGATACGTAGCGCTGCTGTGCGGACTGATAAATCGCCCAGTGATCTGAAGGAACTGGCTTATGGATAAGCCCCCTTGTGTGCTCCTCAGTGAAGTTGCATCGTGCGGCCTATTCTTACTGGTTCAACAATGGATCTCTGACGCCAACTGACAATGCCATAACTGGCTCAGTGGGGCCGCGAGGGTAAAGTTGGTCTGCCAACAGGAGGCCATGGCTGTAACCAGTTCTTGCCATTCCTGGCAACGCTTGGGTCCTTGCATGCCTTAGACTGCCACCGCTAACAACCTGGGGCTATGTCATTGATTGATCAGCATCTTCTATTGAACTCTTGGTACCTCATTTCTGCAGCTTCATAACTTCCTCGAGCGCTTGGATTGCTACCAACCGTATCTTGATTTCGCCAATAGTCTCCACGTCGTTCAAATGCCTTGGCTTCATTGATCAGTTCTTGGCAGGTTAGCCTTGAAACATAGTTCCGGTTTTCTCGGGCGCTTCGCTCTAGAAGTTCATTGGCATCACTCCAGGAACGGTTGACGCCTTTGAGAATTTCCCTGACCTCATCACTCTGCGCCCGAACCGAGGTAGATGTCAGAAAAACGGTGATGAAAAGCATGTAGTGTATCAAACTCTTTCCCATCTCTTGGACGGATGCATGGGATGTTAGCCGCCGGTCATTCATGGTCAAGCCTTGCAGGCGTCTTACAAACATGAAGGTATCGTTGCAGTGGCTCGGTGTCAACCACGTTGTCAGTCGCCCCAGATTTATTGGCAGCTTCATGATGCCAGCTCTTGCCCCCAAAGCCACCATCGGCTCCCACCCATTCAGGAGGCACATCAGTCCAGGCTCTGGATCTGCCGCCAGGATGACCTGTACCGGTTTACCGCAAAGGAGAAGGTGGCAGAGGAGTTGGGCCAGGGCCGGATCCATTGATGGCAAACCGGGCATCACAGCCCTGCGCCACCCATCGCGGTGGACGTCATGATGAGCGCCACGACACTTTTTGCAGCAAGGAATACAAGGCCATCGCTGGTCCCACCCGTCGGCAAGCCGCCAGCTCAGGCCGGTGCACGATGGGGTGGAGCAGGCTGCTGGTGCTGGCCGCGCCATCCCGCGGCTGTTTCCCTAAACCTTGCTGGGCCGCTTCGGGCAGGATGACCAGTCCCCCCGGCGCGCTTGACGATGGCCATCCCTGACCCCTTGCCTTCCTGGCGAGCGCTGCTGCGCGGGGCCCGCGAACGGGAGGGACGTGCCCCTCAGGCCCGCTGGCTGCAGCTGGCGAGCGTGGCCGCCGATGGCACACCACGGGTCCGCACCCTGGTGTCCCGAGCGAGATTCCTGATGGGGTGCCGATGCCAGAGCACTTCCAGCTGCTACGCATCGCCCTGGTGCAGGTGGAGCTGCTGGAACTCACGGGCCAGCCCCATCGCCGTCGCCGCTGGCGGTTGGAGACGGGGGGCTGGAAGAGCCGCTCAACCCGTGAGCCACTGCTGGGCGCTGCGGATCAGGCCGGAGCAGCCAGCCTCGATAGCGCCCAGGACGTGGGCCTGGGCTGGTGGAGGGGACTGCCACGGTCTCGATTTTGGCGGGCAGTTTCTACTGCTTCGCAAAAACCTGCGGCGACACGTTCAAGAAGCAGCCGCTCGTTCTCGCCTGCAGGCTTCGGGCGAGGTCTTGAGCCTCGAGCCGAGCACTCCAGCCGAGCACTCCAGCAGAACTGCTGGCTGCCATCCGTGCGGGCCCAGGCTCCGCGGCACTTGAGTCCCTGGCCGCTCAATTGGACCTCGCCAGCGTCGAGATCCCTGTTCTGCTCGGCATCCCGGTTCCAACCGTTGCGCGGTGTCGCAAAACCGATCAGCTCACGCCACAGCAGTCCGATCGGCTGTTCGGGCCTGCACCGTTGCCCCGGACATCGAGGTCTTGGGAGCCCTGGCGAAGGCCCAGCCCAGGTGACGATGGTCAGCGACGGAGCAGTGATGACGGAAGACGTCAACCATCTCAGCGTGGAGTCGGGCCTGGGAAACGACAAGGGATTGGTTGGATGTGAGAACCCCAAGCTCACAAGGCTCTTTGCCCAGCCAATGAATGGAGACGTGATCCAGCCCATAGGTTATTGGAACTTTCTCCATCAGACCGGGATTGGGATCCAGGAATTGCCATCGCTTGTGCTCATGCAATCAGTCCATTGCCATTGAGATCCATCTGGAAAGCTGTCTCCAATGCTATTGACTCAGCCCCAAATGGGTCAAATACGCCATAGGAGGATTGCCATTTCCAGTTTGCATCAAGGGTCCAGATATGCAGAAAATTGCCAGGATTATTACGCCAGAGCAACTGATTCATCCCGTCCACGGTTTCGGCAGCCAGCATCTGCCAGTTGGTGCTGCTGTCGCCAGTGCCAAGGCCAAAGGGTGAAACCACTGGATCCCGCTGACTGCCTACCTGCACATAGGCCATGCCGTTGTTAGCGCGCAGCAGCTTGGCGTTGCCGTTGGCTTCGAGGGCCGTGAACGGCGAGCCGATGATCACATCGCCATTAAAATCGCCGTTAAAAGCTACTTCGAGACTGAAGGCAGCGTTGGAGTTGGCATCAATCAGGCCGCTGGAGCTGAGCCAGCGCCAGCTGC
>JBIKKX010000010.1:0-103299 GCA_044360135.1 Cyanobium sp. | reverse complement strand
GCGCGGTGGCTACCGCTCGATCCGGCAGGGGCTCCGGGAGTTGGCCTACGACATCCAAGGGATGCTTGCGCTTGGAGGGGTTGCCACTCGAACGCGCTCAGTCTGATCACACTTTTAGGCAGCCCTGTTGTGGCAGAGGATCCGGAGGCGACACCCGCATGTGCAGAATCAGCTGCAGGAGCTGGATCAGGCTTTTGGCATTGGCATGGAGGAAGCCAAAGTCTCTGACCCGCCGGAAGCGGCGAGGCAGGACGTGCCTGAGCAACAGCCAGAGAAATTCCCCGCCCGGCATGGTGCGGACCTGACGTTGTCGTTTGTTGTCCTGATAGCAGAAACTGACCTTACCATAAGGGGTCACTGATGATGTTCTCTTCCGGCAGAACGCCGCGATAGAGGTACCGGCCCAGATAGAGCAGCGCCTCCTGGCCACGCCCAACCTTCTTGCAGTGCATCACCCAATCATCAGGCAAGGTCTCCTCGCAGTGAAGACCTGCCAGCCGCATGCCCTCAAACCATTTGGCCCTGATTACACGTGACAGGTTCGTTGCCCAGAAGAGATCCTTGTCCTTTTTTTGTTTCTGACGCCAATGACGACTGCGCTCATCAACGGCTCCTGCTGGAACGATCAGATGCACATTGATGGCCAGCGTTGAAACGATGCGAACAGCCGTAGCAGGCGTGGCTATGCTGCGAGAGGCGTTCAAGACTGGACTTGTCACCAACCGTCTTCCGGGAAGGCGAATTTCGTTTCTTCTTCTTTTCTCGGGAGGAGCCTCGTCCTCACGTCCATGTCAGTCATCCTGATGGTGAGGCGAAGTTCTGGATCAGCCCGACCGTTGAACTCGCTCGCAACATCGGGCTAAGCTCTACAAGGATCAAAGAAGCAGAACGCTTAGCCGAGACACGGCAACAGGAGATCATCGATGCCTGGAACAACCTTTTTAGAGGCTGAGGTCACCAATGTCTCTGGACATTGTGTCTGGATGCTTATCGATGATGAAGAGCTGGCGCTTCCCTATTCAGAGTTTCCCTGGTTTAAGGCGGCAACGATTCAGCAGATCCTGAACGTGCTTCGTCCTACCGCGGACCATCTTTATTGGCCGGAGCTAGATGTTGATTTGTCTGTCGAGTCGATACGCCACCCAGAAAAGTTTCCTCTGAGGGCTGAGAGCACTTCCCAACCCCGCCATACACCTGACCCGCCTCCTTCAATGTAGCGAGCCCACGGACACTTGGCACCCGCGGCTCTTTGCGGGCAGGTGATGGCCAGCGTCGGACGAGCTCCCGTAGCCTATGCCTTGAGAATCCTTTCCTATCCTTCTCACAATATTGACACCAGCAGCAAAGACATACAAGATAGGGCCAGAGCTCTGACCCATGGTGATTCGCAAGCCTGTTCAAGACTTCTTTCTATTTCTCGTTGGCGGTGCTCTCTTCGCAGCTGGGATCTTCCTGTTCACCAGTCAAGTGATGGTTGACTCCGGCTTCCGTGGCATGGGCTGGGGCAGGAGTTTTGGGGGCGGCATGGGGTCATCCTTTGGTGGGATGTTTTCGTTTGGAGCTGGCCAGGGTTTTGGATTGTTGATGATTCCCTTTGGGGTGGGAGTGTCTCTTCTCCTCGCAGACGCCTATCGAAAGGTTGGCTGGTTTCTTGTCTGGGCTGTCTCGGCTGCGGTTGGGGCTGCAGTGCTGCAGAGTCTCCTGTTCAGCTTTAGGACGACCAGTCTTTGGAGCCTGATGACAATGGTCGTCATGATTGCCGGTGGTGGAGGACTAATGTTCAAATCTCTCCGAGACTATCAGGAAGAAGAGCGGATCAGCAGGCGTCAAGACCTTGATGACTCGGCCAAGCGACTCAATCGGATCCAAGAAGAGCTTGAGCAGTTGAAGTCGAGGCTGAATAAAGACTAGCCGATTCTGATGGGTGTTTATTGTCAAGCCCTTGAAAGGAACGCGAAACGTGGTGGCTGGCCTTTTCGCTCACATCACATCCAGCCATTCCTCCCCATCCTCGTCCTGCGGCGGGATCAATCTCAGCGACACCGACACCAGGCCGCGATCCTGCACGGGCACCCGGTACTGACGACGCAGGGGCTCCTGGCCTGTCCAATGCCAGAACTCCTCCAGTTGCGGGGTGTTATCGATCAGCCTGGTCAGCGCCCGGGCGATGGCTTCCAACCGCGCCAGTTCATCGCGGCTGGAGGGAACCGCCAGAAAATCGGTGTCGATATGCAGCGGTAGCGGATAGGCGTCGCCCGGAGCCACCGGCCACTGGTGCCGCTCGATTTCGACGGCAAGCTCGCGGCGGATTCCATCCAGCGGTTCATAGCTGATCGCCCGTTGTACAGGAAGCAGACCACTGGGCAATTGGCTGATGTCTGGCGTGCGCTGGGCCAGTTCGATGAAGCGCTGTTGATCCAGGCGCGATTCAAACAACAACACCCCATAGCTCTCCCCCGCCTGGCCGATCACACAGCCGCACCACTGGTTCATCGCCAGCGCTCGGCTGGTCACCTGCACCAGGCACTGATCATCGGCAAACACCGTCCACGGTTCACGTCTGTAGAGATCCGCGCAGGCTGCGAAGAAGCTGCCCACCAATTCAGGGGTGACATCAGCCTCGAGATAGCTCGTCATGCCCATGATTCCCTGCTCCTCTATCTGCGGATCCATGGCCGGCAAGGCGCGGATCACCTCCTCCAGCTCCGGCGATCGACCCACCTTGACGCTCACCCCCGGCAGCAGCCGTTCCACCAACACCCGCAGACCCTCCTCACTCACCGTCACCCGCTGCGGCGTGGTGCCACGGCCGAAGCCGCTGAGCGGTTTTCCGATCGCCTGCAGCAGTGCCTGCTCAACCCCCGCCAACGGATCTTCCGGGGACGCAATCCCATGGCCGATCACCAGCCCATGGCCATTGACCACCAACGCCACCAACGGTCGGTACGGCGCTCGCACGCCATCGTTGATGAACGCCGGCAGGCTGGCGATGCCCACCGCCCAGTGCAGAAGGGACGGGATTGATCCTCCCTGGCGATGGTGGCGGCTGGTCATGGTGGGGCAGGGATACGGGACGTTGTCCGCACCGCTGTCCGGACGCTAGCGGAATCCAATTCGGTGTGCCCGCATCTTGATCACCACTGGTCTGCTGAGCCACACCGGCAGAACCGGATGGCGGCACGCGTCCGTTCAATCCCTGTCAGATGGCGCCAGGCAAAAGCTTCGATAGCCTGAACCCAGCCCCCCCCAACCAGGTCGATCGAGGCCATCGCGATGAGCACGATCTTTCTCAGCCATAGCAGCAAAGACAATGGCTGGGCCGAGCGGATCCAGGACTGGCTGCAGGGTTCGGAGCACAAGCAACAGCCGCAGCTGCGCTATCACTCCACCTTTCTTGACTTTGATCCTGAGCAGGGCATTCCCCTCGGCCGCTCCTGGCGCGACACCCTCTACGAACAGCTGCAGCTCTGCCGGGCGGTGATCGTGCTCTGCAGCCAGTCGTACAACGAATCGATCTGGTGCCAGGCCGAACTGGCGATCGCGATTCACAGCCGCAAGCTGCTGCTGCCCGTTCGCATCGATGCCAGCCCCCTGCCCAAGCTGCTCACCGAAACCCAAGCCACCCAGCTGGAGGCCATCCCCCTGGATTCGCAGCCGGCCGAGGGGTGGCAACGGCTCGAACGCGGTCTCCAATCCCTCCGCTGGCAGGACCGTTTGGCCTGGCCGCCGGATGATGACCCCGACGCCTCACCCTTTCCAGGCCTGTTCTGCCTGGATCGCCGCCACGCCCCCGTGTTCTTCGGGCAGGACGCCAAGCTCAGGGAGGTGCAGGACAAGCTGGAACAGCTCACCGCCTCCGCCTCGCGGCTGCTGTTGATCCTTGGCGCCTCGGGCTGCGGCAAATCGTCGCTGCTGCGGGCCGGGGTCCTGCCCTGGCTGGCAGTCAGCAGCGAGGAGCCGTGGATCGTTCTCGATCCCTTTCGTCCTGAGGACGACCCATTCGCGGCCCTCGCCGCCGCGGTGTCCAGCGCCTACTCCGCGCTGGGGCTGGTCCCACCCGCCACGCCCGCCAGCAGCGCCGGCGAGCTTCAGGACCAGTGGCAGGACCTCAGGCTCCTCGCCCAGAGGCAGGAGGCCAGGGTTGCGATCGCGGTGGATCAGTTCGAGGAACTGCTCGGCCATGGCAGCAGCGATGGCTCCAAGGCCGGCAGCGCCCATGCCTTCCTTGCCCTGCTCGCCGAGCTGCTGGCCAGCGACCACAGCCGCCTGGTGATCCTGGCCACGCTCCGCTCCGACTTCCTGAACAGCTTCCAGCGCCACCCCAGCGGCCTCGGTGCCGCCGCCGGTGCTGCGGATCCGGTGATGCTCGGTCCGATGGATCAGGCCGGCTTCCGCCAGGTGATCGAAGGTCCGGCCGAGCGGGTGGGGCTGGAATTGGAAACAGGCCTCAGTGATCAGCTGGTGCAGGACACGGCCACCGGTGACGCCCTGCCGCTGTTGGCCTTCACCCTGAGCCGCCTCTGGCAGGAGCGCCCCCCCTCCGGCGGATGGACCCGTGAGCAGTACGACGGGCTGGGCCGTCTCTATGGTGCCCTGAGCAAGCGCGCTGATCGGGTGCTCGCAACCTGGGCGACCAACCCCCAGGACCGTTCTGCCCTGCGCGAGGTCTTTGTCGACCACCTGGTGCGTCTCAGTGACGACGGCCTGGCCGCGAGACGGGCGGCCCGTTGGGGGGAACTGCCGGCGCGCAGCCTCGCCATCGTCGAGCGTTTCGTTGAGGAGCGCTTGCTCGTGGCCGGCGGCGGCGATGGCAACGATCGGGTCGAGATCGCCCACGAAGCGCTGCTTCGCACCTGGCCCACCCTGATGGCCTGGATCGGCGAAGGCCGGCTGGAGCTCGAGCAGCGGCGGCGGGTGGAGCGTCTCTGTGCAGACCTGGACCCGGCGCGCCAGAGCCAGTCCAAGGCTCGGCGCGAATCCCTCGAACAACTGGCCTGGATGGCCTCCCTCGGCGATGGCACCAGCGAGGGCCGGGCCGTCCGCAAGGTGGCCGCCACCGAGCTGGAGCAGCACCTGGCCAACCCTGCCGTGCCGGACTCGGAACGGGCCGACGCGATCCTCGTTCTGGCGTTGATCGGGGCGGAGGCCCCGTTGCAGCGGCTGCTGTCTGATCCGGCCGCGCTGCCAGGCCTGAGGCGAAGGGCCGCCGAAGGCCTGGGGCTGCTGGCCAGAAGCTGCGGCGATGGCGACCAGCGCCAGCGGATCGTGGCGGAGCTGGAGCGCTGGCTGCGCAGCGACAGCCTCGATCTCACCATCCAGACCCTCCAGGACCCCCAGGTGCTGGCTGAAGCCCGGCGCCTCTCCCAGCAGCAGGTGAACCAGGAGTTGGCCCAGGCCCGGGGGGCTGGCCATCTCGACGGCATCAGTGCCGAGGACTTGCTGGCCTGGATTGACAAGGCCGTGGCCGATGGTGAACGGCTGTTGCTGCTGGAGCAGAGCAGGGCCGCCGGCTGGGACGAGCACGATTCCCGTCTGCCCCTGCTGCAGGGGGCCTCCCGGGGTCTGCAGCTCGCCCTGGCCGTCGACCTGCCGCTCGCCAACAGCGGCCCCGGCCGCCCTGTGCCGATGCTCACGCTGATGGCCCTGGAGGACAACGGCGAGCTGCGGATCCGCAGCACCGTGGTGGAGGTGCCGGTCTGGCGGCTGCCCCTGCCCGGTGGCGACCAGCTCGAGCTGGTGGCGGTGCCAGCGGGGGACTACACGATCGGCTCCCCCCCTGAAGAACCCGGCCGCGCCATCTACCCCGAATTCCGGGAGTGCTGCGTCGATGTCGATGTGGAGGCCCTGCGCAGCGTGCGGCTGGCGAGCTTCGGCGTGGTGCGCTACTCGATCAGCCAGGCCCAATGGCGGGCCGTGGTGGAGGGCACCCCAGGTCAGGGGCTGGAGGCCAACCCCAGCAAGGCCCATCCCCTCGGCCTCTGGGAGCAGTACGGCCTGCCCGATGCGATGGCGGTCGACTCGGTGACCTGGAACGACTGCCAGGAATGGCTGCGCCGGCTCAACCTCTGGCTGCAGCAGCAGTGGCGGGCACTGGGCGGCGTCGGCGACGTGCCGTCGCTGGCCCTGCCGAGCGAAAGCCAATGGGAAGTGGCCTGCCGGGCCGGCACCAGCACACCCTTCCACTTCGGTGACACCCTCGATGGCGCCTGGGTCGGGTATGACGCCAGCCAAGCGACCGGTCTGGGCCGCCTGGGCCGCGGATTGAGCGCCAAACAACCCGACCTCAACGGCGCCTACGGGCTGGTCAATGCCTGGGGCCTGGCCGAAATGCACGGTCAGCTGGCGGAATGGTGCGGTGACCGCTGGCAGCGGGATCCGCTGGAGGCCAGGACCGATGCTGGCCTGGCCTGGCAAGGCTTCGATCCAGGGCTGGCGGGCAGCTCGGAGCAGAACCACCGAGTGCTGCGCGGCGGCAGCGTGTTCTATGGGCCGGATTACTGCCGCTCGGCCTTCCGCAACGGCGCCCATCCGGCCAGCTCCGATACCGATTTCGGCCTGCGACCCTTTTGCACCTCCCCGATCGGCCCCGCCTCACCCCCCATCGACCCGCCGGCTTCGGCCCCAGGCCCGAACCAGTCGGACCGCAGCGAGACGGGAGATTAGATAGGGACAGAACGGCACCATCAGGGCGGTTGGTCTTAGCTCCCTAGTCCGATCCATGGCGCTTTCGCTCAGAGCAAACCAGCTCAGGGCGACTGCGCTGCAATGGTTTCTCGCTGGAGCCAGTGCGGGCTGTGATCGATCTCACAGCTGGCGCTGACCGCCATCAACGGTTCGACCAAGCAAACGGGCAACGCTGGGAATCAAGGCAGAGCGATGCAGGGCTCCCGCCGATCTTCCAGCCGTCCCACCATGAACCGCCCCCTCCTTCTGCCTCTGCTGGGAATCATCAGCACCACCGGCTTCGAAACGCTCAGCAAGATCCCCGACAGCGGCGCCTTCCGGCTCAAGCCATCGGCAACGGCCCTGGGCCACCACCTGAGCAAGCCTTGCGACCCCCAGACCCGGCGGCCGGATTAGGCGGCCGCTCCGCCAGCGGATGCCCCCAGCCAGCTCGCCGCCACCGCCTCAGGACGGTCGATGTGGGGCAGATGGCCGCAGCGCTCCAGTTCGCTGATCCGCTCGCCGAGCAGCTGTTGGGCGGCGCGCTTCTGGGGGGCGCGCAGGATGCGGTCGTCGGCTCCCCAGAGCACCGCCAGGGGCTGGGGCGGCAGCGGGTCACCGCAGCCGGCGAAACCACCGGAGCGGGCGAAGCGGGCCAGGGTTGGCCCCCAGCCCGGGCTGGCCAGGTGCAACGAGGCGATCTGCAGCTCCGCAGGACCCACATCGCTGTCCGGATCGGCGAAGGCCGAGCGGCACAGGCCGCGCCGCACCGATGGCAGGGCCAGGAAGCGCACCCCCAGTCCATCGAGCAGGGGCGGCAGGGGCATCGGCCGACCGGTCAGCCCGGCCGGCGCCAACAGCAACAGCCGGCTGAAACGTTCCGGCTGGCGTCGGGCCAGGCAGACCGCCACCGAGCCGCCCATCGAGGCGCCGATCAATCCCAGCGGTTCGCTCCCGCCTCCCTGCTCCGTCAGCCCCTGCAGCAGCGCCTCCAGGTGTTGCAGCACCGGCTCCGGTCCCTGGGGGGCACCGTCCGGCCGGGGGCTGAAGCCGAAGCCATGCAGGTCCGGGATCAGCAGCCGGTGGTGGGGGGCCAGCAGCGGCGCCAGGCGGCGGAATTCCAGAAACGAGCTGTCGAAGCCATGGAGCAGCAGCAGGGGCGGCCCCTCCCCCAGCTCCGCCACCGGCCAGCGGCCCTCCAGGCCGGGCAACGTCCACCAGCGCACCGCCGCGGCCAGCTCCCGACCGGCGGGATCGAGCAGATGGTCGGCGGCCCAGGCCACCAGCTCACGGCCATCGGCGCCAGCCGGGGGCTGACCACTCATGCCGTCACACGCTCGCTGGTGGTGCTCACCAGGGCCATCAGCAGCTCGTCGGGACCCACCGCAAACGGCAGGTGGTGCAGATCGGATCCTTCCCGGCAGGCGAAAGCACTGACCCGCTCCAGGTCCTCCAGGCAGGCGGCCCCCAGGCCCAGATCGGCCAGGCTGAGGGGCAGGCCAAGGCTGCGGAAGAAGGGAAGCAGCTGCCGACGGGCCTGGGCTGCCAGCTGGTTGCCGCCCACCAGTTCCTCCAGCCGCAGCTGCACCAGGATCCCGAAGCCCACCTTCTCGCCATGGAGCTGGCCATGGGTGGCCTCCAGCTGGGTGAGGCCGTTGTGCACGGCGTGGGCGGCCACCGTGCGGCAGTGGCTTCCCCCCAAGCCGCCGATCAGGCCGGCGCTGAGGGCGCTGGCCTCCGCCACCCGCACCCAGGCGGCCGAGCCCGGATCCCGCAGCGCCTCCTCACCCTCCAGCAGCAACTGGTCCCGCAGGATTCGGGCCATCTGCACCGCTTGCTGCACCAGGCCGTCATCGCTGGCGCCGCTGCTCACCGACGCCTCGTACCACTTGGCCATCCCATCGGCGATGCCGCTGGCCAGGGTGCGGGGGGGCGCCTGTCGCACCAGATCGTGGTCGAACACCAGCAGCTCCGGACAGTGCTCCAGGGCCACATCGCCGCGGAAGGCGCCAGCTGGTGAATAGAGATTGGCCAGGGCCGTCCAGCCCGCGCAGGTGGCGGCGCTGCTGGGAACGGTGGCGCAGGGGAGGCGCAGACGGTGGGCCAGCAGCTTTCCGGCGTCGAGCACCTTGCCGCCACCAAGCGCCACCACCCCATCGCAGCGCTCCAGCTGCAGCAGCGCCTCCAGGGGTTGGAGGTCTTCCTCGCAGCAATCCCAACGCAGGGCCGCCGGCACCACGGTGCAGCCGTGGTCGCTCAGGCGCTGCTGCAGATCGCGGCGCAGGGGCTCGGTGGCGGCGCTGCGACCGAGCAGCAGGGGGCGCCGGGCCAGGCGGGCGATCGGCTCAAGGGCCTCTTCCAGGGCCCCGGCGCCCCGCAGCACCGTGGCTGGGGCAATGCTGTGCTGAAGCGTGGATCCCATGGATCGACTCTAGAAAATGCCGGGCCGTGGGCGTGCACGCGCCAGGAGCTGCTCACCCAGACGCTGCTCAGCCTGGGGCGTCCATTTCAGGGCCACACCCTGAGGTCCACCCGGGGGATCCACCAGGAAGCCCCAGCTCCAAGGCTGCGCCAAGAAAAGCCCCGGCTGGATCTCAGCGCGGGGAGAAACAACAGGTTTGCAACTGCCGGGGCGGCTGACATCGCCGTGGCCTGAGGAGGCGTCTCCGGCCCCGCAGTCATTGAGATGGTCCACCGGAGGGGGGCATCGCCACCCCCCTGCGGTTCTCATGCGCCGGCGGTGGCCAGCTCGGGCAGGGCCGGGGCTGGCGACTGCTTGAGAATCACCACGTTCTTCTCGGCATTGACATCGACCAGGGCGGCATCGCCCTCGCCGATCCGACCGGAGAGGAACTCCTCGGCCAGGCTGTCCTCCAGCAGACGCATCACCGCCCGCCGCAGCGGCCGGGCCCCGTAGCTGGGGTTGTAGCCCTCCTCCACCAATCGCTCCTTGAGGGCTTCGGTCACCGAGAGGCGGATGCCCTTGTCCTCCATGCGGGCGAAGACCTCGCGCAGCATGATCTCGGCGATCTCCTTGACCTCGTCGCGGCTGAGCTGGCGGAAGACGATGATCTCATCGAGACGGTTGAGGAATTCAGGCCGGAAGTACTGCTTGAGCTCCTCATTGACCAGCGAGCGAATGCGGTTGTAGTTGGTCTCCTCCACATCGCCGCCGCCGAACTCGAAGCCGAGCCCGCCGCCACCCTTTTCGATCACCTTCGAACCGATGTTCGAGGTCATAATGATCAGGGTGTTCTTGAAATCGACCGTGCGACCCTTGGAATCGGTCAGGCGGCCGTCTTCCAGCAGCTGGAGAAGCAGGTTGAACACATCGGGGTGGGCCTTCTCAATCTCATCGAACAGCACCACCGTGTAGGGACGGCGACGCACCGCTTCGGTGAGCTGACCACCTTCGTTGAAGCCCACATAGCCCGGAGGCGAACCGATCAGCTTGCTGACGGTGTGGCGCTCCATGAACTCCGACATGTCGAGGCGGATCATCGCCTCCTCGCTGCCGAAGAAATAGGCGGCCAGGGCTTTGGTCAGCTCGGTCTTGCCCACGCCGGTGGGGCCGGAGAAGATGAAGCTGGCGATCGGCCGGTTCGGGTTCTTCAGACCCACCCGGGCCCGGCGGATGGCGCGGGAGACGGCCTTGACGGCCTCGTCCTGACCGATCAGCCGCTGGTGCAGGGTCTCCTCCATGTTGAGCAGCTTCACCGATTCGCTCTCGGTGAGCTTCTGCACCGGCACCCCCGTCCAGGCCGCGACGATCTGGGCAATGTCCTCTTCGGTCACCACCGGGCTGCGCTCAGCATCCCCAGGGGTGGCCAGGGCCACGGGCGTGGCGCTGACCTCCACCAACTCTTCGCCGCCGGCAGCACCGGCTTCGGCCGGTTCGTCGTCGCGGCGGGACTGAAGGATGGTGCGGATCTGCTCGCGCAGCGCCACCTCCTTATCGCGCAGCTCACCGGCCTTGGCATAGTCCTGCTCGCGCACCGCATCCTCCTTCTCCTTCTGGACGCTGCGGAGCTGTTTATCCACCTCCTTGGCGGCCGGCGGCAGCTTCGAATTGAGCAGGCGCACCCTGCTGCCGGCCTCATCGATCAGGTCGATGGCCTTATCGGGCAGGAAGCGATCGGAGATGTAGCGATCGCCCAGGGTGGCGGCGGCCACCAGGGCTTCATCGGCGATGCGCAGGCGGTGGTGCTGCTCATAGCGCTCCCGCAGGCCGCGCAGGATTTCAATGGTGTCGGTCACCGAGGGCTCGCCGACCATCACCGGCTGGAAGCGGCGCTCCAGGGCCGCATCGCGCTCGATGTGCTTGCGGTATTCATCCAGGGTGGTGGCGCCGATGCACTGCAGCTCACCGCGAGCCAGGGCTGGCTTGAGGATGTTGGCGGCATCGATCGCACCCTCGGCGGCGCCGGCGCCGATCAGGGTGTGCACCTCGTCGATCACCAGGATCACGTTCCCGGCGGAGCGGATCTCCTCCATGATCTTCTTGAGGCGCTCCTCAAATTCACCCCGATACTTCGTGCCGGCCACCAGCAGGCCGATGTCGAGGGTCAGGACGCGCTTGTCCTCCAGGATGTCGGGAACGTCGCCCTGGGTGATGCGCTGGGCCAGGCCTTCGGCGATGGCGGTCTTGCCGACGCCGGGTTCGCCGATCAGCACCGGGTTGTTCTTGGTGCGGCGGCCGAGGATCTGGATCACCCGGTCGATCTCCGTCTGGCGGCCGACCACCGGGTCGAGCTTGGCCTCGGCGGCGAGCTGGGTGAGGTTGCTGCCGAACTCATCGAGGGTGGGGGTTTTGGTAGAGCCCTTGCCGCCGCCGCCGGCCGCCACCTCGGCCGTTTCGCCGAGCATGCGGATCACCTGGGTGCGCACCTTGGCCAGGTCGACCCCCAGGTTTTCCAGCACCCGGGCTGCGACGCCCTCGCCCTCGCGGATCAGGCCAAGCAGCAGGTGCTCGGTGCCGATGTAGTTGTGGCCAAGCTGGCGGGCCTCCTCCAGAGACAGCTCCAGCACCCGCTTGGCCCGCGGCGTGAACGGGATCTCCACCGCCACAAAGCCCGAGCCCCGGCCGATGATCTTCTCGACCTCGACCCGGGCATCCTTGAGGTTGACCCCCATCGACTTGAGCACCTTGGCCGCCACGCCCGTGCCCTCGCCGATCAGGCCGAGCAGGATCTGCTCGGTCCCGACGAAGTTGTGACCCAGGCGGCGGGCCTCTTCCTGGGCCAGCATGATCACTTTGATGGCCTTCTCGGTAAACCGCTCGAACATGGGGGCAAGGCCGGTTGCACGTGAGACCAACCTATCAGGATTGAAGCCGGTCGTGGGAGACGCTGGCTACGTTTCTGCCAACATCAGGCCCTGAGAAGGATCTGAACTGGCCAGGCGATAAACGAGCCGCAGCGAATAGGCGGTTTGCGCAACAAAAACCGCCGGTTTTCCGAACCGTGGCTCAGCCGTTCAGCCGCAGCCATTGGATCAGGGCGTCCTCACCATTTCGGTAGTAACCGCGACGGACCCCCGCCTCCTGGAAGCCGGCGGCCGCATAAAGCCCCCGGGCGGCAGTGTTCGCCGTGCTCACCTCCAGCGTCCCGTAGCGGGCTCCCCGCTGCCGTGCGGCGCTGATCAGACCCTGCAGCACACGGCGTCCGAGGCCCTGGCGGCGGTGCCCGGGATCCACCGCCACCAGGGTGATGTGCAGCTCATCGACGATCAGCCAGCCGCAGGCCATCGCCAGCAGCGCCTCCCCCTCCCACAACCCGATCCCCGGCCGCGCCTCCTCCGCCAGCTCCGTCTGCCACTGGGCGGCGCTCCAGAGGCCGCCCAGGGCGGCGGCATCGAGGGCCTGGCAGGCGCTCTGGTGCTCCACCCCCAAGGGACCCAGCCGCTGGGGCGCTGTGCGCGGTTGGGGATGCACGGGGGAAGCGGTTCGGATGATCCCTACGATTGCCCAGAGGGTTCGATCGGCCCGGGGCTGCGGCCACCGATCCACCGCCCCCCGTTGCATTCCCCAGCCCCTGGCCTCGCGCCGTTCCCCCGATGGTGACCGCTCCCCAGTCCACCGCGCTCCACACCGACCTGCTGGCCGGAAGCCGGGCCTTCGAGGTCAACCGCGACAACGCCAGCCCGAACCGCAATCTCACCCCCCTGAGCACCAGCCTCGATGCCCAGGAGCGGCTGGTGGTCGGCGGCTGCCTGCTCGACGACCTGGCCGCCACCTACGGCACGCCGCTCTACGTGCTCGACGAGGACACCCTGCGGGCCACCTGCCGGGCCTACCGCCAGGCCCTGCTCGACCACTACCCCGGCCCCTCCCTGGCCCTCTACGCCTCCAAGGCCAACAGCTCCCTGGCGCTCTCGGCCCTGGTGGCCAGCGAGGGCCTCGGGCTCGATGCCGTCTCCGCCGGTGAGCTGCTGACGGCCCTGCAGGGCGGCGTGCCCCCAGAGCGGATCGTGCTGCACGGCAACAACAAATCAGAGCAGGAGCTGGCCCTGGCGATCGAGCGCGGCGTGACCGTGGTGCTCGACAACTGGCACGATCTGACCCTGCTGCGCCGCCTCGCCCCGGGCAGACCCGATCCGGTGCGGCTGCTGGTGCGCTTCACCCCGGGCATCGAATGCCACACCCACGAGTACATCCGCACCGGCCACCTCGACAGCAAATTCGGCTTCGACCCCGACCAACTGGAGGCGGTGCTGCGCGAGCTTGCGGCCTGCCCCTGGGCCCTGGTCGATGGCCTGCATGCGCACATCGGATCGCAGATCTTTGAGCTCCAGCCCCACCACGACCTGGCCGGCGTGATGGCCGATGCCCTGGTGCTGGCCCGCTCCCTGGGCCACCGCTGCGCCGATCTCAATGTGGGCGGCGGCCTCGGCATTCGCTACATCGCCTCCGACGATCCGCCCTCGATCCAGCAGTGGGTGCAGACCGTGGCCGAGGCCGTGACCGCCGCCTGCCGCGAGCGGGGCCTGGCCCTGCCACGGCTGCTCTGCGAGCCCGGCCGCTCGCTGGTGGCCACCGCCGGGGTCACCCTCTATCGGATCGGCAGCCGCAAGGAGATCCCCGGGCTGCGCACCTACCTGTCGGTTGATGGGGGCATGAGCGACAACCCCCGCCCGATCACCTATCAGTCGCGCTACACGGCGGTGCTGGCCGACCGGCCGGTGGCCGAGGCCAGCACCGTCGTGACCGTGGCCGGCAAGCACTGCGAATCGGGGGATGTGCTCCTCCACGACCTGGCCCTGCCGCCCGCCACCAGCGGCGGCGTGCTGGCGGTGTTCGCCACCGGCGCCTACAACGCGTCGATGGGCTCCAACTACAACCGCATCCCCCGGCCCGCCGCCGTGCTGGTGCAGGGGGGACAGGCCGAACTGGTCCAGCGGCGCGAACAGCCGGAAGACCTACTGCGCTACGACGTCCTGCCGGCGCGGTTCCAGCCGGTACCCTGAAAGCAGGAGAATGGCCGCGCCGCCGCCGGTTTTCCTGAACCCCGAGACCCCGATTGGCTGTGATCCGGCTGCCGAACAGCCCCACCCTTCTGTTGCTGGCGGATCTGTTTTTTGCCGCCCTGGTGGGCAAGCTTTTGCTGGGTCGGATCAGCGAACCGCGCACCATCTGGCTGCTCCGCGGTTACCTGTTCCTGGTGGCGATGGCCTGGGCGGTGCAGCGCTACCTGCCGCTGCCCCTGACCAGCAAGCTGATCGATGCCCTGGTGCTCGCCTGCAGCCTTGCCCTGGCGATTCTCTGGCAGGGTGACCTGCGGCGCCTGATGGAGCGTCTGGGCACCGGCCGCATCGCCGGCATCCTCGCCGACCGGGGCCGCGAGACGATCGCCTCGGGCTCGGTGAGTGTGCTCACCGAGGCGGCCGGCCGTCTCTCCCAGGCCCGTCGCGGCGCCCTGGTGGTGCTCGACCTGGGCAGCGACCTGCGCCCGGAGGACTTCCTCAACCCCGGCATTCAGCTCGACGCCCGCCTGTCGGTGGACCTGCTGCTCAACCTGTTCGCCGTCGACACACCGCTCCACGACGGCGCCGTGCTGGTGCGTGACAACCGGGTGGTGGCCGCCGGGGTGATCCTGCCCCTCTCCCGCCAGGGCCTCACCCGCTACGGCACCCGCCATCTGGCCGCCCTCGGCCTCACCGAGCGCCACGACCACTGTCTGTGCGTGGTGGTCTCCGAGGAGACCGGCACCCTCTCCCTGGCGCGCCAGGGCCGGCTGGAGAGGCCGATCACCAGCAGCCGCCTCCACGATCTGCTCAATGCCGCCCTGGCCCCTGCCCCCCCCGCGGCGCAGGCAGGTCGTAGCGTGGTTAAGGACCCGCCGGAGCCCCGCGGATGAGTCGCGTCCTGGCGACCACTCCCCCTACCCAGCGCCAGCCGCTGCCGCATCAGCTCGATCCGGCTCGGCTGCCCGCCCATGTGGCCGTGATCATGGATGGCAACGGCCGCTGGGCCCGCCGCCGCGGCCTACCCCGGGTGATGGGGCACCGCGCCGGTGTCGAGACCCTCAAGCGCTCCCTGCGCCTCTGCAGCGACTGGGGCATCGGCGCCCTGACCGCCTATGCCTTCTCCACCGAAAACTGGAGCCGCCCCGGCGAGGAGGTGAGCTTCCTGATGACCCTGTTTGAACGGGTGCTGGAGAGGGAGCTCGAATCGCTCGAGCGGGAGCAGGTGCGGATCCGCTTCCTCGGCGACCTGGAACAGTTGCCCTCCGGCCTTCAGTCGCTGATCGCCGAAGCCACCCGCCGAACCGCGGCCAACAGCGGCATTCGCTTCAACGTCTGCACCAACTACGGCGGCCGGGCCGAACTGGTGCGGGCCGCCCGGCGGCTGGCGCAACGGGTGAGCAGCGGCGAGCTCGATCCCAACGCCATCGATGAGGCCCACTTCGCCGCCGAGCTGCACACCGCCGGCCAAGTGGACCCCGACCTGCTGATCCGCACCAGCGGCGAGCAGCGGATCAGCAATTTCCTGCTCTGGCAGCTGGCCTACGCCGAACTGCACATCACTGATGTGCTCTGGCCCGATTTCGACGCCGACGCCCTGGTGGCGGCCCTCGAGGATTTCCAGGGCCGCAATCGCCGTTTCGGAGGGGTTCAGACACCGCCATGATCACGCGCCACGACTGGACCCAGCCGGAGATCGAAACCCTGCTGGCCACCCCCCTGATGGATCTGCTCTGGCAGGCCCAGCAGATCCACCGGGCCGCCAACCCCGGCTATCACGTCCAGCTCGCCTCCCTGCTCAGCGTCCGCACCGGCGGCTGCGAAGAAGACTGCGCCTATTGCCCCCAGTCGCTCCACAGCAGCAGTGCCATCGACGGCCACCCCGCCCTGGAGGTGGAACCGGTGCTGGCCCGGGCCCGGGCCGCCCGCGACGCCGGCGCCCATCGCTTCTGCATGGGCTGGGCCTGGCGGGACATCCGTGATGGCGCCCCCTTCGAGGCGATGTTGGCGATGGTGCGCGGCGTGCGTGAACTGGGCCTGGAGGCCTGCGTCACCGCCGGCATGCTCAGCGGCAGCCAGGCGGCCCGCCTGGCGGAGGCCGGCCTCACCGCTTACAACCACAACCTCGACACCAGCCCCGAGCACTACGGCCGGATCATCACCACCCGCACCTACGACGACCGGCTGGAGACCCTGGAGCGGGTCCGCGCTGCCGGAATTCAGATCTGTTGCGGCGGCATCATCGGCCTCGGGGAGAGCGGCGCCGACCGGGCCTCGCTGCTGCGGGTGCTGGCCTGTCTGGATCCCCATCCCGAGAGCGTGCCGATCAACGCCCTGGTGGCGGTGGCCGGCACCCCCCTGGAGGATCGGCCCCCCGTCGATCCGTTGGAGCTGGTGCGGATGGTGGCCACCGCTCGCATCCTGATGCCCCACAGCCGCGTGCGCCTCAGCGCCGGCCGTGAACACCTCAACCGCGAGGCCCAGATCCTCTGCCTGCTGGCCGGCGCGGATTCAATCTTCTACGGCGACACCCTGCTCACCACCTCCAATCCGGCCGTCGAGGCCGATCGGGCCCTGCTCGCCGCTGCCGGGGTTCACATCGAGGCCCCGGCCAGCCTGGCCCGATGAGCGTGCGGGTGGCCGCTTTCTACCGCTTCGCCCCCCTGGCGGCAGCGGCCCTGCCGCCGCTGCGTCAACGCCTGCTGGCCCAGGGCGAAGCCGGCGCCGTCAAGGGCACGGTGCTGCTCGCCAGCGAAGGGGTGAACGGCACCATCAGTGGTCCGGAAGCGGGGGTGGAGGGCCTGCTGGAGCTGCTGGAGCGGGCCGATCCGGGGCTGCGGGGGCTGGAGGTGAAGCGTCACACCGCCCCGGAGCAGGCCTTCCACCGCTTGAAGGTGCGGCTGAAGCGCGAGATCGTCACCCTGGGACAGCCAGACCTCGACCCCGCCGCCGCCGTCGGTGCCTATGTGGAGCCCGAAGCCTGGAATGCCCTGATCAGCGATCCCGACACCCTGGTGATCGACACCCGCAACCGCTACGAGGTGGCGGTGGGCAGCTTCGAGGCGGCGATCGATCCGGGCACCGCCAGCTTCCGCGACTTCCCGGCCTGGGTGGAGACGGTGCTGCGGCCCCTGGTGGCGGAGCGGCGGCCGAAGGCCCTGGCCCTGTTTTGCACGGGGGGAATCCGCTGCGAGAAGGCCACGGCCCACCTGATCCGCGAGGGCTTTGACGGGGTCCATCACTTGCGCGGCGGCATCCTGCGCTATTTGGAGGCGGTGGCCCCCGAGCAGAGCCGCTGGCGGGGCGAATGCTTCGTGTTCGACCAGCGGGTGGCCCTCAACCACCAGCTCGAACCCGGCGAGCACAGCCTCTGCCATGCCTGCCGCATGCCGCTCAGCCCCGCCGATCGGCGCCGTCCGGAGTACCGCGAGGGCGTGAGCTGCCACCACTGCGCCAGCCACCACGGCCCCACCGACCAGGCCCGCTTTGCGGAGCGCGAACGGCAGGTCGCCCTGGCCCGGCGCCGTGGCGAGGCCCACATCGGCCGCATCTTCCCCGGTGCTCAATCCCCCGGGCCCGGGGATGGCTGAACAGGCTCAATCCGCGGCCACCATGGACAGGGGCCAGGCCCTGCTGGTGGCGATCCCGGCCAGCCACTGCTGAGGGCCAACCGAGATGGACGAGCTGCCGATTCTCTGGAGCTTCCGCCGCTGCCCCTATGCGATCCGGGCGCGGCTGGCGATCGCCGCCGCCGGGTTGGCGGTGGAGCTGCGGGAGGTGAATCTGGCCTGCTGGCCGCCGGAGCTGCTGGAGGCGTGGCCGGTGGGCACGGTGCCGCTGTTGCAGGGGAGCGCAGGCCTGCTGATCGGCCAGAGCCTGGAGGTGATGGTCTGGGCCCTGGGCCGGCGGGATCCCGGCCGCTGGCTGGAGCCGCCCGCAGGCGCCCCGCCCCCGGCACGGGCTGGAGCAGACGGGCCCCGAGGCTCCGCCGGAGCTCAGAGCTGCGCCCCTGCCCTGGCGGCGCCGCTGGCCGAGCTGGTCGCCGAGAACGATGGCCCCTTCAAGCATCACCTCGATCGCTTCAAGTACGCCAACCGCTTCCCTGGCGCCGATCCCGAGCACCATCGCGGCCAGGCCCTGGCGATCCTGCAGCGCTGGGATGGGCTGCTACGCCGCAACGGCGAAGCATCAGGCTGCTGGCTGCTGGGCCACCGCTCCTGCCTGGCCGACTGGGCCCTGCTGCCGTTCGTGCGCCAGTTCCGGCTGGCCGATCCCCAGGGCTTCGCCCAGGCCGATGGTCTCGATGCCCTGCGCCCCTGGCTGGCGCACTTCGAGGCGGGACCCGAGCTGGCGGCCGTCATGGCCCCACCCCTGGCCCCCCGCCACCCCTGGCGCTCGCCCCGTCTCCTCTACCACCTGGCCCTGGCCGAGGAGTGGCGACAGGCCCGGGCGGAGGGGATCTACCGCCGCTCCACCCGCGGCCTCAGCCTGGAGGCGGTCGGCTTCATCCACGCCAGCCACGCCCACCAGATCGCCGCCACCTTCCGCCGCTTCTATGCCGATGCCGGTCCGGTGCGGCTGCTCAGCATCGACCCGGCCCGACTGGCGGCGGCGGGCGTCGTGGTGCGGGAGGAGCCGGCGGCGGAGGGCAGCGGCGAGCTGTTCCCCCACCTCCATGGGGCCTTGCCCTGCGATGCCGTGCTGGCGGCGGAACCCTACCGACCATGACCAACACCCTGCTGAGCCTGGAGGCGATCGCTGCCCTGGCGGCCGAACGGGGCCTGAGGCTGGGCCTGCGCGCCCCCCGCCGCCTGGGGATCTGGAGCCTGCAGGTGGGGGTGGCCCGGCCCCAGGCCGATGGCAGCGTCCGGCTGCTGGGGGAACTCAAGGGCTGGGCCCTGCCCAGGCCCCGCGGCCTGCACCTCGACACGCTGCGGGTGGAGCGGGGCAGCGGTGGGGCCGTGGCACCGCTGATCTGGGCCGCCAGCTTCGCCTGGGCCCTGGAGGTCACCCCCTGCCGCAGCGCCCGGCTGCTGGCGATCCGCGATGGCGAGCGCCAGCACCGGCGGCTGGTGCGCTACTTCCAGCGGCTTGGCTTCAAGCCGGTGCGGGAGCTTGGTGCGGCACCGGCTGACCTGCCCCTGCGGCTGCTCTGGGGAGGCTCGGGCCTGCTGATGCGCGGTGAATGCAGCGACGGCCTGGCCCGCTGCGGCCGGCTGCTGGCGGGAGGGCAACCGCCACTGGCCAGGGCTGAAGGCCAAGGCTCGGGTTGACACGACAACGCGGGTCCAGCCTGAACCCGCCCGCCGATCCGTCCCGTCGATCCGCCTTGGATCAGGCCGAGGCGGCGTGGTAGCTGCTGCGAACCAGCGGGCCGCTGCGCACCTGAGCGAAGCCGAGCTCCCGGGCGATGGCACCGAGCCGCTCGAACTCCTCGGGGCTCCAGTAGCGGTCCACCGGGATGTGGGCCAGGGAAGGGCGAAGGTACTGGCCGAGGGTCAGCCGCTGGCAATCGACTTGGCGCAGATCTTCCAGGGTGGCCACGACCTCCTCTAAGCTCTCCCCCAAGCCGAGCATCAGCCCCGACTTGGTGGGGATCGCCGGTGCCAGCTCCCGGGCCGCCGCCAGCAGCGCCAGGGAGCGGCGGTAGGTGGCGCCGCGGCGCACCTCGCCCTGCAGCCGCTCCACCGTCTCCAGGTTGTGGTTGAAGCAGACCGGCACCGCGGCAAGAACCAGCTCCAGCCGCCGCCGCTGGGCTGCGCGGCCCTCGGCCTCATCCCGGTGGCCGCCCCAGAAATCGGGGGTGAGCACCTCGATGGCCACGCCGGGATCCCTGGCGCGGATCGCCGCCATCGCGCCGGTGAACAGGCAGGCGCCGTGGTCGTCCAGGTCGTCGCGGGCGACCGCGGTGAGCACCACATACCGGAGCCCCAGGGTCTGCACCGCCTCCGCCACCCGCTCCGCCTCGGCCGGATCGAAGGGAACCGGCGCCTGCCCCTTCTCCACCTGGCAGAAGGCACAGCTGCGGGTGCAGATCGGGCCCCCCAGCAGAAAGGTGGCGGTGCCGGCGGCGTAACACTCACCGCGATTGGGGCAGCGCCCCTCCTCACAGATCGTGTGCAGCCGTTGCTGCTTGACCACCGCCTGAACCTCGGCCATGGCGGAGGCGTTGCCGATCGGAGCGCGGATCCACTCGGGCAGCCGTTCGGCCGGCGGGATGGCGCTGTAGCGGCTGCGGCTGGCGGTCATCGGCGGACGGTTGGCGGCGGATTGGGGGCGGGCGGTGCTGCCAGGTTATGGGCCCGGCCCTGCACGGCGCTGTCCGGGGCATGGGTTGCTGGAGCTTCCAGGGCAGCGTTGGCCCCCGGCCTGTCACTCCACCGGTCGGCGGCCTTCGAACGCCCGGGCCAGGGTGACGGCATCGGCATACTCCAGCTCGCTCCCCACCGGCAGGCCGTAGGCGATGCGGCTGACGCTGGTGAAGGGGCGCAGCAGCCGGGCCAGGTAGAGGCTGGTGGTGTCACCCTCGACGCTGGGGGTCAGGGCCAGGATCACCTCGGCGGCGCCCTCTGCCTCCAACCTCTCCAGCAGAGGACGGATCTGGAGCAGCTCCGGACCCACCCCATCCATCGGTGAGATCAGGCCGCCGAGCACGTGGTAGCGACCGCTGAATTCGCGGGTTCTCTCCAGGGCCAGCAGATCGCGGGAATCGGCCACCACGCAGATCTGGCCGTTGCGGCGGTCGGGGTTGCGGCAGATGTCGCATTCCGGCTCGGCCGAAAGATGAAAGCAGGTGCGGCACTGACCGACCTGGGAGCGGGCAGCCAGGAGGGCATCGGCAAAGGCACGGATCTGCTCCTCGGGCTGGCCCAGCAGGTGCAGCGCCAGCCGTTGGGCGGTGCGGGGACCGATGCCGGGCAGCCGCTCGAACTGATCGATCAGGCGGGCCAGGGGGCGGGTGAAGCCGCTCAGGAGTCGGTGGCTGCTGGGCTGAATCCTGGCAGAGGCGGCCGCTGGACGGGGAGCGCCATGGGAGTTGGCCGTGGCCGGGCCAGAATGCCGCCGATCCGCCTTCCCCCTGCCATGGCCCAGGCCACCGGACCCCACCGCCGCCGCTGGCCCACGGCCTTGGCGGGCCTGTTGCTGGCCCTGGTGCTGGTGGGTTGCAGCGCTGTGGCCGCCGGCCTCAACTCCTACCAGAGCCCAGATGGCCGCTACGCCTTTCTCTATCCCACCGGCTGGACCCGGGTGCAGGTGGAGGGCGGGCCCCAGGTGGTGTTCCACGACCTGATCAACAGCGACGAAACCCTGAGCCTGGTGGTGTCGGAGGTGGCGAGCGACAAGGCCCTCACCGACCTTGGCAGCGCCGTGGCGGTGGGCGAAAACCTGCGCCGCAGGGTGATCGCGCCGGAGGGCAGCGGTCGTTCCGCCGAGCTGGTGGAGGCGCGGGAGCGGGAGCAGCAGGGGCGAATTTTCTACGACCTCGAATACCGGGTGCGTCTGGCGGACCGGGATCGCCATGAGCTGGCCACCGCCGTCGTCGACCGCGGTCGCCTCTACACCCTCGCCGCCAGCACCAACGAGCTGCGCTGGCCCAAGGTGAAGGAGCTGTTTGAGCGGGTGATCGCCTCGTTCAACCTGCTGGTCTGATGGCAGCCACAGCGGCGGGCGATGCGATGGCCTCTGCTGTGCCGAGGGACCGCCCGGTCGTGATTGTGGGGGCGGGACTGGCCGGCTCGCTGCTGGCCCTGGCCCTGGCCCGCCGCGGCCTGGCCGCCAACCTGGTGGGGCCCGCCTTAGAAGGGCCTGCCCCCGGGGGGGCGGGGCCCATGGGTCCTGGTTGTGGCGCCGGACCTGGACCCTTGGGCCCAGGGGGATCCGCGCCGTTGGCCTCCGGCCGCCCTGGGGGCCCCCTGGCCGCGCCCAGCCTGGCCGCCACCTCCCTGAGCTACGGCTCCCTGCTCGGCCGGGCCGCCGCCCGCTCCTGGCAGCAGCTGGAGCGCCACCACGGACCCCTCGGCTGGCGGCCCGCACCGCTGCTGCTCCATGGCTGGCCCCCTCCTTGGGGCCTGCTGCCGGTGTCCGTGCAGGCCATGGCCACCGCCGCCCTGGCCTTCAGCCGGGTCGACACGGTGGCCCTCGCGGCGGCCCTGCCCGTCGCCCTGGCGGCAGCGGGGGTGGAGCGCAGCGACGAGATGGTGGAGCAGATCACCCCGGCGGCCGATGGCTGGCGGCTGACCCTTGCCTCCGGTGGGGAGCTGCAAGCGGCGCAGCTGGTGCTGGCGGCCGGCGCCGCTAGTAGGAGCCTCTGGCCGGCTCTGCCGGGACGGCTGCGCTTCAGCTGGGCCGGCGTCGTGGTGGCTGACGCCGGGCCTGTGTCGGCCAGGCGGTCAGGCAGCTCACCATCCGCAGCCCAGGGGACGCCGCCCTGGCTGCGCCACGCCCGCCGCGGCGGCATCGTCCAGCCCCTGGGCTGGCGGCGGCCGGCCCTGGAAGCCCGCTCCACCGAGCTGGACCGGGAGGAGTGGATTGTCGATGCGGGTCTGGCGCCCTGGGGAGAGCGGTTGCTGCTGGGGCAGATCAGCCTGGTGGGGCCTGATCTGAGTCACCGTTTCCCCCCCGATCCGGCACCGATGGAGCAACGGCTGAGGGAGGGGCTTGGGGCCCTGGATCCCCGCCTGGCGGGATGGGGCGGCACCTACCACCAGGTGGCGGTGCCGTTCTGCAGCAACGGCCAGCCGTTGGTGGGGCCAGCGGCGGACCAATCGGGGCTGTGGCTGTTCACGGGCTTCAGCGGCGCCTTCTCCACGGTGCCCGCCCTGGCCGAGCGGCTGGCGGCGGAGCTGGAGGCGGCCCTCGGCTAGCCCAGAACTCCAGAGCCGGGCCAGCGAATCCTGACGCGCAGGGGCGGCCGCGCCAATGATGGGGATCCGATCCCCCATGGCATGGCCGTCGCTCCGCCTCTGGCGCTCACCCCGGTGCCCGACCTGGAGGTGCTGGTTCGGCTCGGCCTGTCGGTGCTCTGCGGTCTGGCGGTGGGCTTGAACCGGGCCCATCACGGCGATCGGCCCCACCCCAACCGGGTGAGGGTGCATGTGCTGGTGGGGCTGAGCGCGTGCCTGCTGCTGCTCGCCGCCGGACCGGGCCCCGATGCCCGCAGCCGCGCCATCCAGGGGGTGGCTTCCGGGATCGGCTTCCTCGGCGCCGGTGAGATCCTCACCCCGCCACCGAGCAGCGCCAGCAAGGCCTACGAGGTGCGGGGCCTGAGCAGCGCCGCTTCGATCTGGTTCACCGCCGCCCTGGGCATCACAGTGGCGGCCAGCAGTCCGCTGGTGGCGCTGCTGGCGCTGGGTCTGGCCCTGGTCACCCTCTCGGTCGATCCCCCCAATGGCGGCCGTCGTCCGCCGCCGGGGGGCGAGGCAAGGGAGCGGGAGGACGACGGGCCCAAGGACCAGGGCGAAGCACCGCCCCCGCCAGCCTGGTCTCAGAAGAGGTAGCGCACCACCGGTCGCTGGGTCCTGGGGTCGGTTTGAGCGCCTGGATCCGACGACCCGGCGTCCATGGATCCCTCGGCCTGGGCGGCGGCTTCAGCTGCGTCGCCCTCCGCCAGGCCACCCGGCTGAACCGGCCAGTCGATGTCCAGATAGCTCACCCCATCGCGATCGAAGGGCCGACCCTCGAGGCGATGGGTTTCCAGGTGGGTGGCCCCCATCGCCGTGACCAGGGCACCAAGCTCCATCGGTCCGAGGTCGGTGCGGATCTCGCGGGTGCTCGCCATCAACAGCGAGGGCAGCCGTACCAGGTTTTCGGGGCGACCCAGGCTACGGAACAGGGCCTGCAGCACCTGCTGCTGGCGATCGAGGCGCCCGAGATCGCCGGCCTCATCGTGGCGGAAGCGCAGAAATCCCTCCAGCTGGCGGCCCTTGAGGATCTGGCGACCGGGCTGGAGATCGATCATCAACCCCTGGCTGTTGTCGACGTAGTACATGCGCTTCGGCACATCCACCTCAATCCCCCCCAGCAGATCGGCCATGCGGCGCAGTGAACTGAGATTCACGATCATGTGGTGCCGGATCGATCGGTTGAGCCGCTCGGAGAGCTCCCGCTTGATCTCCTCCACCCCGCCGAGGCTGTAGAGAGCATTGATCTTGAGGGGCCCCCAGCGCTGCGATTCGATATAGGAGTCCCGTGGGATCTGGGTGATGCGAGTGGCGCCACCGTCGACCCGCACCAGGGTGATCACGTCGGTGTTGCCGCCTCCCTCATCGGTACCGAGCACCAGCAGGTCCTCGGACACCCCCTGCATCCAGCCGGAAAAGGGATTGCCAAGCCCAAGGGTGGGACCCTCCGTTGGCTCCGGGGCACGAATCAGGGCCGAAAGCGGAGCCGAGAGGGCCAGACCACCGGCCAATCCGAGACCGATCGCCACAATGATCGGCAGCGGCTTGGTCATGGCTGAAGCACATCACCGGGAATCACGCCAGTCTGCACCCGCCAGAGGGCTGCATAGGCGCCGCGGCGGAGCAGAAGGTCGTCATGGCGACCGGTTTCGATGATCCGGCCCTGATCGAGCACCACGATCCGGTCGGCATGGCGCACGGTGCTGAGACGGTGGGCGATCATCAGCGTGGTGCGCTCGCGGGTGATCGCTTCGAGCGAACGCTGGATCGCGGCCTCCGTTTCATTGTCGACCGCAGCTGTGGCCTCATCGAGGATCAACACCGGTGGATCCTTGAGGATCACCCGGGCCAGGGCGATGCGCTGGCGCTGGCCACCGGAGAGACGCTGACCCCGCTCGCCCACGATGGTGTCGTAACCCTGGGGCAGGCTTTCAATGAAGGCTGCGGCCTCCGCCAGCCGTGCCGCCCGCTCGATCGCCGCCCTGGGCTCCCCGAAACTTCCGTAGGCGATGTTCTCAGCGACGGTGCCGTGGAAGAGGAAAACCTCCTGGCTGACCAAGCCGATGGCCCGGCGCAGGTCGTCGAGGCGGAGGGTTTCGATCGGCTGACCATCGAGCAGGATCCGGCCGGCATCGACGGCGTAGAGCCGCAGCAGCAATTTGACAATCGTGCTCTTGCCGGAGCCCGTGGCGCCGACGATGCCCAGGGTTGATCCGGCCGGCACCTCCAGATCGAAATCGCGCAGCAAAGGATCGCGGCCGGCATAGCGAAAACCCACCGCCTCGAAGCGCAGGGCTCCGCGAACGGCGGTGAGGGGCAGGGGCTGTTGACCGCTGGGAATGGCGATCGGGGTGTCGAGGAGATCCTCCACCCGGTGGGTGGAGGCCATCGCCCGCTGGTAGTCGTCGAGGGTGCGCCCCAGGGTGGTGATCGGCCAGAGCAGGCGTTGGGTGATGAACACCAGGAAGCTGTAGGTGCCTACGGCGATCAGGCCACGCCAGGCCTGAAGACCACCGATCACCAGAATCGCCAGGAAGGCGAAGAGGATGGCGAAGCGGATCAACGGGATGAAGGCTGCCGAGAGCCGGATCGCCCGGCCGTTGCTCTGGCGGTAGGCCTGGCTCTGACGCTCCAGCCGACCGCTCTCCCAGGCCTCGGTGGCATAGCTCTTGATCGTGAGCATGCCTTCAAGATTGTTGGCCAGCAGGCTGGCCAGATCACCGGCTCGCTCGCGCACCTCGGCGTAGCGGGGGGCCAGGCGACGCTGGAACAGGAGCGAACCCCAGAGGATCAGGGGGATGGGCAGAAAGGCCACCCCCGCCACCCTCGGCGAGAGCCAGACCATGGCTGCACCAACCGCCAGCACGGTGGTGATTAGCTGGAGGATTTCATTGGCACCGTGGTCAAGAAAACGCTCCAGCTGGTTGATGTCATCGTTGAGTACCGCCAGGAGCCTGCCGCTGCTGCCGGCCTCGAAGTAGGCCATCTCCAGCTGCTGAAGGTGGCCATAGCCTTCTAGCCTCAGCTCATGCTGCACGGTCTGAGCGAGATTGCGCCAGAGCAGGGCGTAGAGGTATTCAAACAACGACTCCCCGCTCCAGATCAGGAAGGAGAGCACCGCTAGCAAGCCAAGCTGGCCGGGGACTGAGGTGATGCCCCAGCCGGCCAGCCAGGAACGCTGACCCTGGACCACCACATCGACCGCTAGGCCGATCAGCACCGGCGGAGCGAGGTCCAGCAGTTTATTGATCATCGAACAGCACGCCGCCAGGATCACCTGGCGGCGGTGGGGTCGCAGCCGTCGCAACAACCGCGAAAGCCCCGCTGTCCGTGTCATCGCCGGGGGGTGAAGCTCACCAGCGGTTGCCGCCGCCGCCACCGCCGTAGCCGCCACCACCGCCGCCACCGCCGCCACCGCCATAACCGCCGCCGCCACCACCACGGTTGCCGCCACCGCCACCACCGCGGTTGCCGCCGTAGCTGCGGGCGCCACCGCCACCGCCGCCACCACCGCCACCGCCATCGCGGGGGGTGGCTTTGTTGACGCGGATCATGCGACCCATCCACTCCACATCTTGGAGATCGTCGATCGCCTTCTGTTCGGCAGCGTCGTCAATGAGTTCAACAAAAGCGAAACCGCGCTTGCGGCCGGTTTCCCGGTCGAGGGGGAGGCTGCACTGGCGGACTTCGCCGTACTGGCCGAAGAGATCAAGCAGATCCTCGCGTTCGGCCTGGAACGAGAGGTTGCCGACGTAGATGGTCATTCACTGAAGAGCCTGGAACTGATTCGTCTGATGCTTGGGTACCCAGGGGAAGCCAGTGAACGGAGAAGACCGGGGGGGTCGGAGCCTTGGAGGAGGTCGCGGCCTGTGGGGTCGCAGCCGGCTGAGCGAGCCGTAGGGAAGCCTTTACGCCTTTGGAATCCGCCAAATCTTACAACCGTGACCCACCCGCCCCTGCCGGAGCTGCGGCAGGCATGGAGAACCTTGAAGCGGATGGGAAGCGAATCGGAAGAACACGCGCAGGATGGGGCAAACTGCTCCATTGTCAGCAAACCCTGATCACCGCGATCCCCTGCGCGGCCCCCACCCATGACGATGGTCCCTGTCCCTTGGAGCCTCGCCTGGCGCGAGGATGGCGAACTGGCTCCCCAGGATCGCTTTGACATGCTGCAATGTCTGATCAGCGGCGAGACCCTGGAGGTCCAGGCCGACCTGATCGCCTCGGTGGAGCGGCTCTCCACTGCCCAACTGACGGTGGTCAGCTCCGGGGATGTGACCGGCCTCTGCGCCTGAATGGGACCTGGGCCAGGGGGGAGGGCCAGAGTGCCCAAACTCCTCCGCCCATGGGCAGCCTGAGTTGCCCGGCAACAAGCGCGATGGACGCGTGGTCGTTGCCGCGATGGGCCGAGGGGTTGCTCAGATCGGGTAACGGCGGGCGGTGGCCTGACGGCAGACGGTGCGGGCCGATTCGATGCCGCCACCAGCCAGGATCCGTTGCTCCACGCAGGAGCAGGCGAACGCGGCCATCCCCGGCGGCGCGACCTTGCCGGAGAGGCTCAGTTCATTCTCGAAAGCTGACAGACACACCGCCCGCACGATCGGACCCAACCCATCGGCCGCCACGGCTCTGGAGGCCGTGACCGCCAGGGCAGCCGTGAAGGCCATGACGAGGGCAGCGGTTCTCATCGGAGGGTGATGGACGGAAGAGGGGACAAAGGGGCGACCATCAGGCGCTGAGGCGGGAGATCTTGAGTTCTCGGTTCATCACCCGCAGACGCTGCAGGCTGGTGAACACATCGTCGGGCATCCCCTTGGGGAGGTCGACGGTGCTGTGGCTGTCAAAGATGCGGATGCGGCCGATGGCCTTCCCGTTCAATCCAGCCTCATTGGCGATGGCACCCACGATGTTGCCGGGCTTGATGCGATCGCGCCAGCCCACCTCGATCCGAAAGCGCTCCATGTGCGCCTCGGGCGGGCCATCCTCAGGGCCAGGTCGACGGGCACCGCGCTCCGTGGTGATCTGGCGAGGGCGATCCCCACCGTGATCGCGGGACACCCCCCGGGGCGTGTGGAAGGTTTCTGGGCCCTCCAGGAGCAGGGGGGCACCGCGAAGGCCGAGCTGCAGGGCCGCCAGGGCAAGGGCCTCAGGATCGGCCCCCTGCTCGCGGGCCACCCGCTGCACGATCTCGGCGAGCAGGGCGCGCTCCCGCTCGCTCCCGGAGGGGGTGGTGAGGGCCGTGCTCAGGCGCTGGTGGAGAAGGTCGAGGCGGTGCTGGTTGATGGCGGCGTTGGAGGGCACCTCCATCGGCTCGATCGGCTGGGCGGTGGCCCTCTCCAGCCCACCGATGAAGCGCCGCTCCCGGGGGGTGATGAACAGGATGGCGTCGCCGCTGCGGCCGGCGCGGCCGGTGCGGCCGATGCGATGGACGTAGGCCTCGGCGTCGAAGGGGATGTCGTAGTTGATCACCAGGCTGACCCGCTCCACGTCAAGGCCGCGGGCGGCCACATCGGTGGCGACGAGCACATCGATCCGGCCATCCCGCAGCCGCTCGATCGTGCGCTCCCGCTGGGCCTGGGGCACATCGCCATTGAGCACCGCCACCTCGTGGCCGCGTTGCTCAAGGGATTCGGCAACGCTGAGGGTGATCGCCTTGGTGCGGGCGAAAATGATCGTTCCTTCGCTGCGTTCGGCCTCGAGCACCCGCTCCAGGGCCTCCAGCTTCTGGGGAGCATTGACCATCAGGAAGCGCTGACGGATGCGCCGGCTGTCGGCGGCCTTCGGCCGGATCGTGATCTCAGCAGGCTGGCGCAGGTAACGCTGGGAGATGCGGCGGATCTCCGCCGGCATGGTGGCGGAGAAGAGCACCACCTGGCGCTGTTCGGGCAGCTGCTCGAGCACCCATTCGACGTCATCGATGAAGCCCATCCGCAGCATCTCGTCGGCTTCGTCGAGCACCAGGGAGCGCAGGCCCGACAGATCGAGGGTGGACTGGCGCATGTGATCCATGACGCGGCCGGGGGTGCCGACGACGATCTGGACCCCGCGCCGCAGCTGCTGGATCTGCTCACGAAAATCGGCGCCGCCATAGATGGCCAGCACCCGCACCCCGCGCAGACGGGAGGCATAGGAGCTGATCGCCTCCGCCACCTGCAGGGCCAGTTCACGGGTGGGGGTCAGCACCAGCACCTGGGGGCTGCGCTGATCGGGATCGATGCGCTCCAGCAAGGGGAGGCCGAATGCCGCGGTCTTGCCGGTGCCGGTCTGGGCCTGGCCGACCAGGTCACGGCCGAGCAGGAGCTCGGGGATGGCGGCCTTCTGGATCGGGGAGGGTTCGCGGAAGCCGATCGCCTCCAGCCCCTCCAACAGGGGTTCGCTGAGGCCGAAGCTGGCGAAACCGCTGCTGGCCGGCAACGCCTGGGGCTCATCCTCGGGACGATCTTCAGTGCCGGAGGCTTCAGGTGCGCCGGCGGGGGAGCTGATCAGCTCCCCCGAAGCATCGCTGAGGCGCTGGCTGGCCGTGGCGGCATCCGATTCCAAGGAGCTCTCGATCGAGCTGGTGGCCTCAGGCTCCCCGGCGGGAGGAAGGGCGGGCTCCACCCGGCTGGCCCCAGCCACGGCGGCGCCTGGGCCACGGCTGGAGCCTTGATCGTCGCCAGCGAGTCCCTCAGCCAGGGAGAGCTCGGCAGCGAGGTCGGGCGTGGATTGGCCTGGGGCTGCGATCACGGTCACAGGGGCCGGGGCCGAAGAGGGCTCGATGCTGAGCGGCAAGTCCGACGTTGCCCCGGCGGCTGGTGCCGAGGGATTGGCGTCAGCCTGGAGGGGGGTGGGAAGCTCCTGGATCAGCGCAGCAGAAGCTGTGGCACCGCTATGGGTGCCGCCAAAAGTAGACAGGGTCAAGGTCGGGCCTGGGTGAATCCTTCTCCGCAGGCCGGCAGCGCCCCGTTGGTAGTCCTGCGCAACATCAACCGTGGTAAGGCTGGAACCGTCAGACGGTTGGAGCGCAGGCAAGGCTGCCTTGCCCTTGATCAAAGGGTGTGGCATCAATCTATCAGATGCTCAGCGGCTGGCCCGGCCGTAGTCGTCGGCGAAGCGCTCGATGTCGTCCTCCCGCAGCACCATGCCCCGCTGCACTTCGATGATCAGCAGCCCGTCAGGACCGGAGCTTGCCCGGTGAATGGCTCCCAGGGGCACCTCCAGGGTGACGCCGGGGTGTGCCTCGATCCTGTCCTCAGCACATTCGAGCAGGCCTGATCCGGCCACCACCACCCAGTGTTCGCTGCGCTGACGGTGGCGCTGCAGGCTGATGCGCCCCAGGGGCTGCAGCCAGAGCCTCTTGACCCCATAGCCACCCCCCTCAGGGTCAGGAGGGAGCAGGCTTTCATACCAGCCCCAGGGCCGATGGACCCGTTCGATGCCCGGCATCGGCGGCCCCGCCACCGGATTGGTGGAGCCGTTGGGGGGATCAGCGGGGTGAGGGTTGGTGGCTCCCGCCGAAGGCAACCCAGAAACGGGCGGAACGGCGGGGCTGGAGGTGGGGATGCCGGGGGCGGTCATGGGGGGATGGCCGCGGTGGGTTGGGGGAGGCCGCAGCACAGGAGGCCTGGCGCTCAGTCTGGTCGGGTCAGCGGAGGCTCGCAAGATTCCCCGGGCCAGGTGGGCAGCACCAGCAGGGCCCGCTCGCGGGCACGGGTGAGGGCGGTGTAAAGCAGCCGGGGATCCGGCTTGGGTTCGGCCATCAGCACGATCAGCTCCGTCGCCTCACTTCCCTGGGCCTTGTGGACCGTGAGCGCCAGGGCAGGCTCAGCAGCGCCGCTCAGCTGGGCAGGGTGGATCCAGAGCGGTTCCTCGCCGTCAAAGAGCACCTGCCGATCGGCGGCGCCGGGCTGGCCCACCAACACGCCCACGTCGCCATTGGCCAGGCCCAGGTCCGGCAGGTTGCGACTGCAGAGCACCGGCAGGCCCTCGGGCCAGAGGGCGGGGAACGCCGCAACTTCGCCCAGCAGCCGCCGGTGGAGGGTGTCAATGCCCCAGGGGCCGCCACGCAGGGGCGAGAGCACCAGCAATCGCTCCCGCAGGGCCAGCAGCTCCCGCCAGGCCTGGGACCGGCCGGGCCGGCAGCCCGCCGCCACCGCCGCCAGGGCCGCCAACTGCTCCTCCAGACGCCGCCGCACTTCGACGGGCACCGGTCCCAATGGATCACGGCGCCAGCGCAGGTTGTCGGCGGGGGTGAGGGCCTCCAGGTGGGGAAGCAGGGCCGCCAGGGGATCCTGATCGCCCCAACCATCCTCCAGGCCGGCCCGCAGAGTCGTGGCCACCGACGCAATCGCGCCGGCGTTGCGGTAAGTCGTGGCGAGGGTGATCGCCGCCGGGCCGAGGGCCTGGCGCAGGGCGGGGTGCTGCAGATCGAGCAACACCGCACCGGGGGCGATCGGCGGCAGCTGGGCCGGATCGCCCACCAGCACAAGGGTGGCGCTGGCGGGAAGCGCCTCAAGCAGTGCAGCCATCAACTCCAGATCCACCATCGACACCTCATCCACCACCAGCAGGTCGAGGGCCAGGGGATGGCGGCGGTTGCGGGCGAAGCGATCGCCGCGGCTCTCGAGCAGGCGGTGGAGGGTGCCGCAGGGGTGCCGAGCGCCGGTGGCGGCCCTGAGCCGGGCGGCCGCCTTGCCGGTGGGGGCGGCCAGCTGCAGGCGGGTGGCGGGCTGGCGCTCGATCACGGCCGCCAGCATCGCCGCCACAGTGCTGGTCTTGCCGGTACCGGGCCCGCCCTGGAGCAGCACGAGCCGGTGCTGAAGCACCGCAGCCACCGCCTGCCGCTGGCGGGAATCGAGCCGCTCCTGCCCCGCGGCGACGGGGGGGGCCGGGCTGGGCGCCGCAGAGCGATCGGGATCCGCAGCCGCTGAGGTGGGAAGCGGCCGGGCACGGTCCAGCAGCGCCGCGACCACCTGCTGGCGCAGGCTGTGCCAGCGTCGCCAGCCCAGCTGGCCGGCTTCCAGCACGAAGGGACCATCCGCCGCCTGGAGCAGGGGCGAGGCGGCCAGGGCGGCGGCCTCCGCCTCCGTTAGAGGCAGCGCGAGCTGGCCCCGTTCCAGGGCCTCCAACAGGGTGGCGGCCTGGCGGCCGACCTCCGGGTCGGGGGCGAGGCCATAGAGCCGGGGCAAGGCCTCGGCCAGGGCCTCCTGCAGGGGCTCCAGCCAGGTCGGCCGCTCGCGACCTGATCCCGCCATCAGCGGCCACCCCCCGGCTTAGGGCCACGACGGCTGCCGCGTCCGGAACGGGCGGGGCGATCGGTGGGGAGGGGATCGGCGGACGCGGATGGGTCGGAGAAAGCCGCGGCCTCGGGCGGCGCACTGGGGAGGCCGGAAGAGATCGGTGCGGCGGATGCGGTGGGCCCGCCGGGCTCGCTGGGCGCAGCGAGGACCGCAGCGTCCTGGCCGGCGGCAGGGGCGCCCCCGGCCAGGGCGCGGTCGAGGGCCAGGATCCGTCCCAGGGGGGGGCGCTCCACCACCATCCCTGGCACCAGCTCGGGCCGCTCTGCCAGACCCTGCGGCCCCGGCGTGCCCCGCACAAACACATACGCATAGCCGCCGAGATCCCGCTCCGGCGCGTAGCCCGGAAGCCGCCAGCCCAGGTAGCGGTGCAGGGCCACCAGATACAGGTGGGCCTGCAGGGGGTAGTGGCTGGCGGCCATCAGCTGGGCCATCGCCGCCCGGTCGTAATGCAGGGGACCACAGGCCAGGGGACGGCCATCGCCATCCCGTCGGCCCAGCCAGTTGCTCTTCCAGTCGAGGACCCACCAGCGGCCATCGCCGCCGCTGGGGGTGGCATCGGCGCGGAAGACCAGATCGATCGAACCGGTGAGGAAACCGCGGCTGTCGATCGGCAGCCGAGCCAGGCTGGCGGCGTAGTCGGCACCGAAAAGGCCGCCCGGGTGGGCGGCGAAGGCGGCGGCGAGATCGGCGGCACGAACATCGGCCAGGGTGAGATCGAACGTCATCTCATGCAGCCGCCGACCGCGGGGCAGATCGGCCACCCGCAGCCCCCCCAGGGCGGCGCCAAAGGGGGTGGTGCGCATCCGTTCCAGACCATCCAGCAGGGGCTCGATCGGCTCCTGGTCGAAGCCGGCGCGGCGCAGCTCCCGCTGCACCAGCGCTGGGGTCTCCCCCAGCAGCAGGTTTTCGCTCAGCTCAACCCGTTCCAGGATGCGATGCAAGCAGTCACCGGCGGCGGCGCCACGGGGGAAAGAGCCCAGAGGCCCCTGCTCGAGCCAGCTCGGCCCAGGAAGCCCAGGCTCTGGCCCACGCGACGAGACAGGGGCAAGCCTCGCGGCATCGGGGGGCAAGGCGGCGGCGCCGGTCGTGATCTCCTGCGGGAGGGTGGGATCGGCGGTGTCGCGCCCGATGTCGAGGGCCACCGGATCGAGGGGACCATGGCTGCTGTGGGTCCAGCTGCTGTAGCTGCTCCGACCCCAGCGGCTGTCGAGGCTGCGGCCGGGCACCGGGCCGGTGGCCAGGGGTTCACCGCCGGGTGCAGGGCGTGGCAGGGGCCCGGCGCCAGGTGGCGGTGGATCGAGCAGGCGGATCGGCAGGTCCCGCCCTCGGATCTGATCCGCCAGCCGCTCCCGCCAGCGAGCCGGCGGCAGGGCGGCGAGATGGTCGTCCTCAAGATCCGCCAGGGGCTCGCCGGCGAACAACCAGGGGAGGAGGGGAGCGGCCTGCTGGCCGGCGGCCGGACCCCAGGCCAGCACGAGCCGATGGCAGGCCCGGGTGATCGCCACGTAGGCCAGGCGCTCCCGCTCCTCCTCCTCGGCCAGTCGGTTCTGGCGCTCGGCCTGGCGACCCTGCCCCCAGGCGGTGCTGAGGTGGAGATCGAGGTGGGGCCTGGCGGCCGCCTCAGGCTGCCAGCGACGGCCGATCCGCACCGGCCCGCGCCCTGCCCCGCCGGCCGACTGCCAGAGATAGGGGCAGATCACCACCGGAAACTCCAGACCTTTGCTGCGATGGATCGTGACCACCGCCACGGCGCCGTCGCGCCGATCGCTGTGGGCCTGGTGCTCCTCCGGCACCAGCCGCTCCTCCGCCAGCCGCAGCCGCCGTAACCAGTCGGCGGCGGCGGCGGCATCGAGCTGCTCGGCGTGGATCCGCTCCTGCACCAGCTCGGCCACCTGCTGCAGATCCGCCAGCAGGCGCCCACCCCAGGCCAGGGACGCGAGGGTGTCGGCCGCCAGCCATTCCCCCAGCAGCCCCAGCAGACCGCGGCGGCGCAACTGGCGGGCCAGGGCTTCCAGTCGCCCCGCCAGGGCGCTCCAGCCGGCCGAACCGGTGCCGGCAATGGTGGCGGCGCTCCAGCCCTGGAGGGGAGAGGCGGCCAGGAGACGCAGGCGGTTGAGGTCGGCCGGGTCAGCGAGGGCATCGAGAAAACGCTGCAGGGCCGTGGCCCCCGCCGTGGCGAAAACATCGGCCCGGCTGACCAGGCGGGAGGCGATGCCAAGGCGCTCCAGGGCCTGGCGCAGCTGCTCAGCCTGGCGGTGGTTGCTCACCAGCAGGCAGCAGTCCTGCGGCTCCAGGGGGCGGTCCCCCTCCGCCCCCACCAGCTGCAACCCCTCCCCAAGGAGCTGGACGACATAGGCAGCGATCCAGTCGGGCAGCCGCGCCTCCAGCTCGCTGCGGCTGGGCAGCACCGCAGCGGCCGGATCCTCCGGCCCCAGCCAGAGCAGATCGATCGGCAGTCCCTCCGGGCCGGAGCGGCTGGCCCGGGCCTGCACCGGCGGCACCGGCAGACCGGAACGGAGCAGCCCCGGGGCCATCAGGGCATTGCAGGCCTGAACCAGGGCCTCAGTGGAACGGCGATTCTCGAGCAGGTCAAAGCATTCGCCGGCCGCCTGGCCGGCGCGGCGGTAGGTGGCGAGATCGCCACCGCGGAAGCGGTAGATCGCCTGCTTCGGGTCACCCACCAACACCAGGGCGTGCTGGCCCTGGCCAAAGGCGCGGCGCAGGATCCGCCACTGGATCGGATCGGTGTCCTGAAATTCATCGACCAGCACGGCCCGGTAGCGCTGCCCCACCGCCTCCAGCAACGGCGAAGGGATCGCCCCATCGAGACCGGGATCGAGCTGCTCAAGCAGGCCGGAGAAGCTGATCACGCCCCGACGCTCCCGGCGCCGGGCCAGTTCGGCGCGGCCCCAGTGACAGGCATGCAGCAGCACCGCCTCAGCCGGGCCGTCGACCAGGGCCGCGATCGCCCGCAGCAGGGGCTCCTGGGGCAGCCGTTCGCCGGCCCGCTGATCAGCCTCGAAGCGCCGCGCCAGCTTGGCGAAGGGCGCCGGGTGGAAGTAGGTGCTCAGCAGTTCCTGGGCCCGCACCGCCTCGTAGCAGCCGTCGGCGGGCTGTTCGGCGATCCAGGCGTCGAGCTCGGCGACCCGGTCCTTGCGGGGCCGGACCGCATAGGGGGTGGTGGTCACCTTGGCGGGGGTGGTGGCTGCTTGTTTCCAGCTGGCGGCGGCGGTGCAGAATTCGGCCTCCAGGGCGGCCCCCTGGGCCTGCCAGCGCTCCAAAAAGACCCGCCAGCGCGCTGAGACCATCGCTGGCAGGGCCTGGGGCAGCAGCTCCTCGACCGGCAGCTCAGGGGGCAGGGGATCGAGGGCCAGGGCGGGGTCGCCATCGAGGCTCGTGAGCAGGCTCACCAGCAGTTCAGGTGTCAGCCGGGCCGCCTGCAGCCCCGCCAGCAGCGCCACGGGCAGGGCGAGCAATTGCTGCTGCCAGTAGTCGTGAACCACCTGGTCCACCAGACCGTCGCTCTGGGATTCGACCCGCAGCTCCGCCGGCCGGCCAGCCTCCAGGGCCTGGCGCTGCAGGGTGCGGGCGCAGAAGCCGTGAATCGTGGTGATGTCACTGGCGTCAAGGTCCTCGAGGGCCAGCAGCAGGCGCCCGCGCAGCAGAGTGACCTGCTCTGGCTGCTGGGTCCTGCTCCAGCCGGCGAGCCAGCTGATCAGGGTGGGATCGAAGCCGGCGCCGGGATCCAGGGAGCTGGCCTCCAGCAGGGTGAGGGCCTGCTGGAGCCGGCGGGCGATCCGGTCACGCAGCTCCGCCACGGCGGCCTCGGTGAAGGTCACCACCAGCAACTCCCGCAGGGCCCAGCCCCGTTCGGCCACCAGCCGCAGCACCAGGTGGGCCAGGGCGAAGGTCTTGCCGGTGCCGGCGCTGGCCTCGAGCAGGCGGATCCCCGGATCGAGCGGAAACGCGTTGGCCTCGAAGGGATTCATCCGCCGCTCCTCCGCTTGGCGGATGGTCTGGCCCCGTCGGGGCCGGCGGCCGCCAGTGGCGCTTCGAACAGGGCAGCGGCCAGGTCGGCGAAGGAGCCGCCGAGCAGGTCCGCCACCGGCAGGTCGCCGCCAAAGCAGGCCACCATCTCGGGCCGGCTGCGCTCCCCCGGCCGCTGGGGATCCCCCTCCCAGCGCAGGCGGGCAGCCTCCAGCCCCGAACCCACCGCACAGCGCTCCCGCTCCCACCAGCTCCAGCCGGTGCGGGGTGGCACCGGGCTGCACTGCAGCCGCCAGTGCTCACGCAGCTCAGCGAGGCGGATCAGCTCCTCCCGGGCACGACCGGGATCCGGTGCCTGAAGCGTGAGGGTGCTGAAGCGGTCGCCGCTGTCGCGGGCGAGCAACACGCCGCGGCCCGGGGCCCGGCCGGGGTCCGGAGCGGCGGCGCAGGCCAGCAGCAGCTGCAGCCAGAGGTCGAGGCGATGGGGGGCATCGGGCTTGCCGAGGTGCACCACCAGCACCGCGCCCCCCTGCCAGCGCTGGCTGGCCCGCCAGCGCTCCCAGGCCACCTCGCCGCTCCAGGGCTCGCCGAGGGCGAGGGCCTGCTCTTCGAGGCTGCGGCAGCGCCGCTCCAATCGGCGGGCCTCCAGGGCGGCGGCGCTGCGGGGGGGCAACACCCCCTGGCCACGGCAGGTTTGCAGCCAGTCTTCCACCTCCCGCGGGGCCTTCGGATCGCCCTCGGTGGCCCGCAGCAACGCCGCCCGCTCCCGCTCACCCAGGCTCAGGGGCTCGAGATCCTCCAGGCTGTGGTCCCACTCGGCGGGGCGGAGGCCCAACCCCGCCAACCAGTGGCGCTGGGGCTCCAGCAGCCAGGCCCGCAGATCGGCGAAGGGATCCTCAGCCCCGGAGCTCCGGGCCCCGGAACCCAGGGGCGCGGCGGCGGCGGCCGTCTCCGGCGGTGGCATGGCACGCCGTTGCAGCGGAGGCAGGCCGCGGATCTGGGGGGAATCGAGCAGGCGGCGGGCTGCGAGCTGACGGCGATCGCAGCTGGCGGGGGGGCGGCCGTGGCGGGGCTGGAAGTTGGATCGTTCCAGGGGGCTGGCGGGATGCTCCACCAGCAGCGCAGCGGCGGCCGGGCCGAGGGCGGCCGCCAACCAGTCGAGCCACTGACGCACCGGCGTGGCGGGCTGCAGGGCCTCACCGTGGCGATCGTCGCGGCAGTTCCAGGTCAGCAGCAGGTGGCTGCGGGCCGAAAGCAGGGCCTCCAGCAACACATAACGATCCTGGTCGGAGGGCTGGGGATCGCCGAGGCAGCGGCGGCGCTCCATCAGATGGAACCCGGGACGGTCACCGCAGCGGGGGAAGACACCGGCATCGAGGCCCATCAGCACGACCACCCGGTGGGGGATGGCCCGCATCGGTTCAAGGGCGCTGATCGTCAGGGCGCCGCTGCGGTGGCCGAAGCGGCCGCTATCAGCTCCGAGCGCCTCCTGCAGCACCGCCGCCACCACCGGCGCTTCCAGCTCCAGGGCGAGGCCGGCCGCCAGCTCCTGCCAGCCATCGAGGGCGGCGAACAGCGCCGGCAGCTCCGCGGCGGCACTGCCCCCGTCACCGAACAGATCGGTCAGCAGGGCCCGCAGCCGCTCGGCCCAGGCATCGGCGCTGGCGGGGCGCCCGAGCAGCGCCAACCAATGGCGCAAGCGGGTGAGCAGATGCAGCCAGCGGCCGGTGAGCTCCAGCGGCGCGCCACTGACGGCGGGCGCCACGGGGGCCTCCTGGCCAGGGGCCAGGCCGGGCTGGTCGGGCAGCACCAGGCCCAGCAACAGTCGGTCGATCGCCCAGCCGAGGGAGTGGGTGGGATCGCCGCCGCGGTCGCGGCCATCGAGGCCCCAGCGGAAGCCGATGCGCTGCAGCAGCGAACCGAGGCGACCGGTTTCGGTGGCGCTGAGGCCGAAGCGCTCCTGCAGAGCTGGGCAGGCCAGTACCGCCTCAAGGCCGCTGGCGGTGAGCCGCTCGCCGGCCAGGGGCAGCAGGGCCAGCAGGGTGAGGGCGATGCCCCCCTCCCCCTGGAGGCTGCGGTCGGTGAGGCGCCAGGGCAGCACCACCCCGGTGGCCTCGCTGTCGGCGAAGACGGCGCCCACCAGCGGCGCCAGCCGATCCACCTGGGGGGTCATCACCAGGATGTCCCGTGGTTCGAGGCTGGGGTCGTCGTGGAGCAGTTGCAGGAGACGATCGCGAACGATCTGCACCTGCCGCAGGGGCCCCGGGCAGGCGTGGAACTCCAGGGAGTGGTCACTCGGCGCCAGACGCAGGTCCGAGGCAGGGCGGTCGGCGGCCAGCTGATCCTGGAGCTGATGGAGCAGGGGGGGCGCTGCCGCCGCGGACCAGTGATCGATCCGGTTGTCTTCCGGCCGGGGGTCGACCCGGGCGTCATCCCCCGATTCAGAGGCAGCCGGGATGGCGGCGGAGCCAACAGGTTCGCCATCGTCTGAGGGTTCGGGGCTGTGCAGCAGAAACAGGGCGCTGTCCTGGCTGTCGCCGATCTGGTCCTCGCCGGTGCCTTCGAGGAGCTGCTGGAACTCGGCGCCCAGCCGCCCGAATCGGGCCTCAAGGCCCTGGGCTTCCAGCAGCCAGTCGCCGGCGAGGGGCTCGGCCAGGGCGAGGCTGTCGCTGAGGCGCTGGCGGCGGCTGGCGCAGCGACGCCAGAGATCGGGACACGGGCTGAGCAGGTAGATCTCCACCGGGCGTGGGCCGCAGAGGGCCTGCAGCAGGCGGACCTGAACCGGCGCCAGGCTGCTGATGCCGAACAACCGCAGCGGCGGGGCTTCGGGGTCGGGGGGGAGGCATCGCAGCCGGGCGATCGCCTGCTCCGCCCGCAGGCCGAAGGGGTCGCAGCCCAGGCGTTGGCGCAGGGCGCGGTACAGGAGGGGCTGCCAGTGCTGGCTGGAGGGGAGGGGCTCGGTGTCGTTCACCTGATCGCGACCGGCTTCCCAGGCCCGCAGCAGATCGGGCCGGTAGAGGCCGTAATCGTCGAAGGCATCGGCGATCGCCCGGGCCAGGGTCCAGGTGTCGAGGCGCAGCTGGCGGGTCGGGTCCCGGCCCTGGAGCCACTGGCCGAGGGCTTCAGCCCCGGTCTGCGTCGCCAGCTCAGGCAACAGCGGCAGCACGCTCCAGACCAGCCGCTCAGCCCGCCAGGGATCGAGGCCGGGGTCCGCCGCGCCCCGTTCCGGTTCGAGCAGGTCCTCCACCAGCGCTCGCAGCTTGCTACCGGGGAAGGGGAAGCGCAGATTGGCGACGATCCCACCGAGCTCCACGGCCAGCCGCTCCCCCAGCCAGCGGCTGGTGGGCCAGGTGTTGACCAGCACCTCCACCGGCGCGAACGGATCAGGGGGATCAAGCCGCAGGCCCGCCGCCAGCACTGCGGCCAGGATCTCGATGCGATTGCCTCGGTAGACCTTCAGCATCGCGCCGCCAGCGATGGCCCTGCTCTGGGTACGGGAGGGGCTGGGACGTTCGGCGGGGCCAAGGCTGCTCCCTCAGCCGATTCGCGTGAGCCGCGACGGCAGGACGACGGGACCGGCGGGCCGGGGGCCATCGACATGGATCGAGAGGGCGGTCTCAGGGCAATAGGCGGTGAGGCGGCCGCCGTAGCAGGCGCCGGTGTCGATCAGCACGATCCGCTGACCGCGACCCAGCCGTCGCACCCGCTGGCCGGGGGTGTGGCCCACGATCACGTCGCCGAAGCGGCCGTCATAGGCCTCCCAGAAGGCCTGGCGGATCGAGAGGTGGGGCTGCCAGCTGATCGGATCGAAGCCGGCATGGGTGGCCACCCAGCCGCTACCCCAGAAAGCGGTGGGCAGGCCGGCGAGACGCTCCTCCCAGGCACGGCAGCAGCGATCGCCCAGCTGGCGGTAGGTGTCGCAGCCGGCCAGATTGCGCCAGGCCAGCCAGCCCTTCCCGCGCAGATCCTCCATCAGGGACTGCTCGTGGTTGCCCCGTAGCCACACCGCCCGGCCCGACTCCACCAGCTCCCAGACCCGCTCCATCGCTTCGAGGATGCGAGGCCCGCGGTTGATCACATCACCGCAGAAGATCAGCTTGTCCCGCTCCGGAAGCTGCGCCAGCAGGGCGTCGAGCGTCTCGGAACAACCGTGGACGTCCCCGATGACCCAATGGTGGTAACCATCGGTCGCGGGGCTGGATGGGGGCGTCATCAGGTTTGGGCTGCCCCTGCAGTCTCGCGGTTCTCCCACCCATCTGTCAGCCCCTCCCCATGCCATCGCTCCGGGGAGGGCGAACCCGCCACAGGGCAACAGCCCCGACCTCGGATTCTGCTGATACGGTTCCGCCCATGCGCGTGGGTGGCCATGGATCCGGCATCACTTCCGGCGGCGCAGCGGGTTGCGCTGCTCGTCAAAGCCCTCAACGGCGCCAGGCGCACCAATGAGGCATTGGCCCGCTGCAGCGATGGTGACGCCATGGTCGAGGTGTTGCTCGACGCCTCCCGCAAGCTCGGCCTCGGCCTGACCCGCCGCGATCTGCTCAACACCCCCCCCATCCGCGACTGGATCTGGTGGAAGAACAAGGAGGCGCTGCTGACGATCGGCGACAACAAGCCCCGCTACCAGCAGGATGGCGGCCAGGGCCGTCCTCAGGGCAACACCAGCCTCCCGGCCAGCGGCAACGCCAGCAGCACGGCAACCCCGTCGGAACCGGAAGCCCAGCGCCGTCGCTTCCTGGGGCTGTTCTGAGCCCCTGCCCGGGGGCTCATCGCTCTAGCGGGGCGATCGACCCCCTTCGGTGCACAGGGGGGTCGGGGGCCAGGCCTGCGGGCAACCTTCAGGGATCGGCTTCAGCCGGCCTCGGCCAGAGCGTCTGGAATGGAGGCGGAGGGGGCCTCGAAGCTGCCGCGGGCCACGAACTCGAGGCGCAACTTCAGAAAGGTGATGAACTTCTCGTCGGTGGAGACCACCGCCGCCGCTGGCCGCGGCACCGAGGCCGCCAGGGCCGCCAGCTCGGGGGCTTCGAGGAAGCGGGGGCGGCGCAGCAACCAGAAGTCGATCGCCCGGCCCTGGTCGCCGTAGTGGCGCTCCCGCTCCCGCAGCACCTCCGCTAGGGGTTCCTCCACGGTGAGGAAGGCCTCGCTGGCGGCGATGAAGTGGTAGGTGGTCATGGGAGGCGGCTGCCGAAGAGGGGGTCGCGGCGGGGATTCTGGATCAGCGTCTTCATCTCCCGCACCGCCGCCTGCAGGCCCACCGCCAGGGCTCGGGCCACGATCGTGTGGCCGATGTTCAGTTCCTCCATCCCCTCGATCGCCGCCACGGGCTCAACGTTGGCGTAGGTGAGGCCATGGCCGGCGTTGACCCGCAGGCCCAGTTGACGGGCGATCACCGACCCCTCAATCAGGCGGGCCAGCTCGCTCGGCTGCTCCGCCCAGCTGGCCTCGGCATAACGCCCGGTGTGCAGCTCCACCCAGCGGGCGCCGATCGCGCAGCAGGCATCGAGCTGGGCGGGATCGGGGTCGACGAACAGGCTCACGCCGATGCCCTCGCCCTCCAGGCGCCGCACCAGTTCCGCCAGGGGAGCCACCTGGGAGGCCACATCCAGGCCCCCCTCCGTGGTGACCTCCTCGCGGCGCTCAGGCACCAGGGTGACCATGTCGGGGCGCAGATCCACGGCGATCGCCTCCATCGCGGCGGTGGCGGCCATCTCGAGGTTGAGCCGGGTGCGCACCGTCTGGCGCAGCAGCGCCACATCCCGATCCTGGATGTGGCGCCGGTCCTCGCGCAGATGCACCGTGATCCCATCGGCGCCGCCGAGCTCCGCCAGCAGGGCATGGGTGACGGGATCCGGTTCGACCGTGCGCCGGGCCTGGCGGACGTTGGCGATGTGATCGATGTTCACCCCAAGGCTGGCCATGGCGCCACACCTGCCGCGGCAGGATGGAAAAGGTGAGAGAACCGTATCGGCCGAAGGGCCAACTGCCCGCCCCCCCGCTGCGACATCGACCACGCTTCCTACGTTTGGGACGCCCTTCATTCCAGGCGCGGTCGTGGTGGTCAGCCAAGCCCAGGAGGCGGCTCCGGAGGCGATCCGGATGGCGGCAGCGCCCCCGCCCAGGCAGCGTGCCGGAGAGGCTTCCGACCTGCTCAGTTCCCGCGAGCGTCGGGTTTGCAATGGCATCAGCCCCTGGCTGTCGCCCCTGGCGATGGTGGCCACCCAGGACCTGGCCCTGCCCGCCTTCTTCAACGGCGTGACCGTGCAGGGCCGCGAGCATCTCAGCCGTGAGGGGGCGGTGCTGCTCGCTCCCACCCACCGGGCCCGTTGGGATGCCCTGCTGCTACCCCACGCCGCCGGTCGCCGCATCACCGGACGCGACTGCCGGTTCATGGTCACCCTGGACGAAATGCAGGGTCTGCAGGGCTGGTTCCTGCATCGGCTCGGCTGCTTTCCCGTCGACCAGGGGCGGCCCACCCTCTCCAGCCTGCGGCTGGCGGTGGAGCTGCTCAGCCGGGGCGAGCAGCTGGTGGTGTTCCCCGAAGGTCGCATCCACCGCCAGGACGAACCGCTGCGCCTGCATCAGGGGCTGGCTCGGCTTGCCCAACTGGCCCGCGGCCAGGGGGTGAACGTGCAGGTGTTGCCGATCGGCATCGCCTACGGCCAGCCGGTGCCCCGACCCGGGGACCGGGCGGCGGTGCAGATCGCTGCCCCGCTGCAGGTGGAGGGGGAGGGGCGGGAAGCCGGCCGCCACTTCACCGCCGCCCTCAGCGAGGCCATGGTCCAAGCGGAGCGCCAGGCGCGTCTGCTGGTGAACCGTCCCCTTCCCCAGCCAGAAGGATCGCCGCGGGGGGGCCCGTAAAGTTCAGGCTCTCCACTGGCTCCGCTGTGCCCAGGCCCTCCGCCACCCCGGTCCGCCCTGCCGCAGCGGACTTGTCCCCAGCGGATCCGAGTGCCCAGCCCCGACATCGCCCCGGGGCAGCCCGCTGGCTGGCCACTGCCGGCTGCAGCCTGGCCCTGCTCTCCCTGGCCACCCCGCCACTGCTGGGCAGCGCCAGAGCCCAGGAGGCGGGAGCCTCCCTGAGCGCCCCTGGGGGTGTCTTTGATGCCAAGGGGATGCAAGCCCTGATCGCCCGCGGCGATGCCGCCGCCGCCGCCGGGAACCTGGCTGAAGCCCGCCGCAACTACGACCTGGCCCGCGATGCCAGCCGCCGGCTGCTTGGCTTCTACCGCGATCTCAGCGGCGCCTTCCGCGGCCTTGATGCCCGCATCCCCCGGGAGATGGACGACAAAGCCCGCCTGACCCTCGAGACGATGGTGCAGGCCAACATGCGCCTGGCCGCCCTGTTCCGTCGCCAGGGACAACCGGAGGTGGCCGTGCCACTGCTGGTGGAGGTGGTCAAGGTGATGGCACCCACCAGCGATCAGGGCCGTAAGGCCTACCAGCAGCTGCTGGAGCTCGGTTTCGTCTCGACCCCCTGGTACGGCGGCACGGCGCCGAACTGAGCCGGGCCAGCGGGCCGGCCCCGGCAGCCCTTAGATTCCCGCTGCCCGATCCCTACACTTCCCCCATGGTCCACCCGGATCAGGTCTGCGAAGCCATCCGCCGCGCCATCCCGGACGCCCAGGTCGAGGTGGAGGATCTCACCGGCGGCGGAGATCATCTGCAGGTGCGGGTCGTCTCCGGTGTCTTCGCCGGCTTGGCCCGGGTCAAGCAACATCAGCTGGTCTACGGAGCGCTGCGCAGCGAGCTGGCCAGCGAGGCGATCCACGCCCTGGCCGTCCAGACCGCCACCCCGGCCTGAGCTCCCCGGCCTCGGTCCAGCTCCATCCCTCACCGATCCCCGTTCCTCCGACACCCTATGGAACCCTCCACCCAGCAACGGATCAACGCCCTGATCGCGAGCAGCCCCGTGTTCGTGTTCATGAAGGGCAACAAGTTGATGCCCCAGTGCGGCTTCAGCAACAATGTTGTCCAGATTCTCACCACACTCGGCGTACCGTTCGACAGCTTCGATGTCCTCAGCGACATGGAGATCCGCCAAGGGATCAAGGAGTACAGCGACTGGCCAACAATCCCCCAGGTCTATGTGAACGGTGAATTCATCGGTGGGTCTGACATTTTGCTGGAGATGTACAACTCCGGCGAACTGCGCGAGAAGCTGGCCGTGGCCCTCGCGTCCTGAGAGATCAAGGTCTGGCCTGTGTTTCAGCCCGGCCCCGAGATTGCTTGTTGATCGTCTATTGAACCTCTCTGTTGCGGAGCGCGGGGCCTGGGCTCCCGAAACTTGGGACCACCGCGCTCCTTAAATGGCTTGGTCGCCGACACACGCCTGATTCTGAAGATTTGCCACCCTGCTGACAACAACCGCAGGACCTGCCGCCTCAGCGCTGCTTCAGTAACGACCGGTTTCTCGCTCGTAAAGGGTGCGGGGATCTCCATCGGGCCCCACAAAGCTGGAAGGGTCGAGAATCCAGCGATCGATCAGTTCTTCCAGGCGCCGCTGGGCAAGGGGATCAAGGACTGCCGTGCGGCGCAGGGCGTGGAGGTAGCCGTCGGCGTAGAGACGCAATTCCGATGGACCGTGGTAGCGGCTGGCCAGCTCCTGACAGGCATCGCAGAGGGACTGGAAATGGCGGATGGCGTCAGGGTGCTGCAGAACGGTCATGGAGGGGGTGGGGACCCGATGCACCATTGTGACGCCCCCGACCCATGGTGTGGAAGAGCTGACGTGCGGACCACCGCCCCCCCCATAGGGACGGTTCGAAAGGCATCGCCTGATACGCGTTAATCCGTTACATACGGGTTAGGGTGCGCTCATCAACGAGTGTGCGGGTTGATCCCCGCGATCCCGAAGAGTCCCACATCGGCGAGAGGCATGCGAGAGGCCACCCCCAGCGAGTCCGGAGGCCAGGCCCGCAGAGTCCTGGTTGTTGATCCCCACGCCACCCTGAGAACCGTTCTCGCTCAAAGACTTCGCCAGGACGGTCACCTGGCTGCCGCCGTCGCCACCGCTCGGGAGGCCCTGGAAATCTGTCAGGACCAATCTCCAGACCTACTCGTCAGCGCTGAATTGCTCGAAGAAACCTCGGCCCTGCGGCTCGCTGCCCAGCTGCGCTGCCCGGTGATGGTGCTCACCGCCCGTTCCGGCTCCGAACCGGTGGTCTCCCTCCTCGACGGCGGAGCCGATGACGTGCTCCGCAAGCCTTTCGGCCTGGAGGAGTTGGCCGCCCGTTGCCGCACTCTGCTGCGCCGCAGTGGCAACGGTCTTCAGGAGCGCGTCTGCGTCGGTCCCCTGGAGGTGCATCTGCTGCTCAGGCAGGTGACTCTCCGGGACCAGCCGGTGGAACTCAGCCCCCGCGAATTCGCCCTGCTCTGCGCGTTGCTGATGCCACCTGGCGTGGTCCGCAGCCGACAGGAACTGCTGCGGATGGCCTGGCCTCCCTTCAGCGGAGGTCCCCGCTCCGTCGACACCCAGGTGCTCACCCTGCGTCGCAAGCTTGAGCAGGCCGGGCTTGGTGAGGGCGGTGGCATTGAAACCATGCGCCAGCAGGGCTACCGCTTCAGCCTCGATACCCTTCCCCACCAGGACGAGACCATCGAGTCGAGCAGTGACACCACACCCTCCACCCGAATCGCAGCCTTGAATTGAGCGGCCCTGACTGGAACGGTGTGGATCGCACAGTCAGCATGGGGTGGGCACTGGCCCGTTTGCTTGGCATGCTTCCGTCATGACGTTCTCGCTCACACCCCTGCTCGCCCTGGGCCTGGCACCGCTGCAGGTCAACGGCGAACCACGGCTTGCCCAGGCCGCGGTCCAGTCCCCGCCTCCCCGTCTGGCCCAGGCCGCAGTCCAGGCCCCCCCAGCCAGCGGCCGTTTCCTGCTCGGCGGTCGCAGCCTGCAGATGGTGCAATTGGAGCAGATCAGCTATTTCGGGGATTGCCCCGGTGAGGAGCAGCCTGAGCTGCGGGACCTTTCGTTTCTGGCGGCGGCGCCGCCGGCCCCCTATCAGCGCATCCTGATCCAGAACCAGACCACCGGCGGCTACACCGACCGCGAATACGACGAACGCCGCTCCAGCGCCCAGACCTTCGCCGCAGCCCTCGGCCAGGGACAGCGTGGCAGCGTCCTCACCCTGGCGCCCGGGTTGAACAGTTTCAGCTACCTGGTGCGCCAGCGCCTTCAGAATCGAATGGTGGACCAGGGCAGTGCCACCCTGCAGGTGGCGGTCAACCGCAGCAGCCGCAACCGCAATTTTCAGGAGATCCGAGAGGAGCTCTACTGCAGCGGCGACAGAAGCCGCAACAGCCCCGCTCAACTCAACGCCTGCCCGAACGGGCTGGTGACTGTGGAGCGGGTCGGTGTCTGCCCCGGAGGCCGGCGCACCACCCTCTCGCTCGACAGTTTCCGCAGAGGTGGTTATGGCCCGGGCCCCTATGGCGGTGGCAGTTATCCCCGGGGTGGCTACTAGTCCGGGGGCTGGGGCAGTGGGAGCTCAGAAAGCGGCAGCGGCACAAACCCAAAGAAACCACGCTGCCCGGGCTGCCCCTGCTTCGCTGCAGCGCTCAACAGCCCCCTCCGATGCCTCGGTTCAGACGCCCGCCGCGATAGTGCTCTGCACCCTCAGCAAGCCAACCGCCAGCTCCCCAGCCAGCAGCAGGCCGCAGAGCAGGGCCAGCAGGCGATAGGTCCAGGGGGGGCTGATCCGTCCCACGCCACTGGTCTGAAGGCCGGAGCGACGGCTGAAGTCCGCCAGAAACGCCTCAAAGCCTGCGATCCGCTGCGGCAACAGATAGGCACCACCGCTGCGGTCACGCACGAAATACACCCGGCCGCCCTGGCTGGTTCCGACCGGCGTCAGGCCGTTCATCTCCGACCAACTCAGCTGCCAGCCGCGACGCAGCAGCCAGGCACACCAACGCGGGTGCCCGACCCGCAGTCCATCGCCATCCAGCTCCACCCGTTCGCTGGTGATCGCGACCACCAGCAGCAATCCGAGGGGCACGGCCGCCAACAGCAGCCCGCGCAGTCCTGATGGGGCCAGGACCGGCAGGGGCAGCACCAGCGCCAGGTAGAGGGCCAGCAGGGTGAAGCGGATCAGGGGGGCCATCCCGTGGACAGCCTGGGCTCGGGGGGTGGTGGCCACGGCGCTCAGCGGTCCTCGGGCGAACCTGGCAGCGGTTCGAGCACGGTGGGCGGTGAATAGCGCCCGCCGAACACCTCGGCCTCGCGGCCCTTCCAGAAGTCGCCGAGTCGCATCAGATCAAGATGGGCTTGCTGGAGCCGCTCGAAATACTCCTGCGGATCCATCGCCTCACGGCTCTCCTGCAGCTTGGCCAGACGCAGCAGCTGCAGATTCCAGGGCTTGGCCAGCTCACCACGGGCCTCGAAATAACGGGCCAGCTCCCTGGAGGGCGGCAGGGGGGGGATGGCCATCGGGCGCCGTTGCATCGAAGCGGAATCACCCTATGGGGGCCGGGGGCCGCGGCGTGGCTCCGAGCCCAGGCCGGAGCCTCCTCAGGCCGGCAGCGCCCAGGGATTGAGCCCCAGATCGGCACCGATGCGATGGGCGCAGGCGAAGCCGCTGAAGGCCACCGCATTCAGACCCTGACCGGGGAAACAGGAATCGCCCACGCAGTAGAGGCCCCGCACCCCCGTGCGGTTGAACGGCATCGGCAGCAGGCCCGGCAGTCGCATCGCTGGAATCGGGCCGTAGCTGCCGCCCATGCGGCCCAGGAAACGGCGGTGGCTGCGGGGGGTTCCCACCTCGCGGTGGCGGATGGCGCCGGCCAAGCCGGGCAAGATCGCTTCCAGATGGGCGATCAGGCGGTCGGCGTCCGCGTCCTTTTTGGCGCGGTAGGCCGCGGGGGAAAGATCCCGCCATGCCTCGATGCCGCTCGGGGTGAACGTGTGCAGGATGTGGCGGCCCTCCGGCGCCAGGGAGGAATCGAGCAGCGTCGGCATCGACACGAACACCACCCCCTGCTCGGCCTCCATCGCGCCCCAGTCCTCCAGCAACAGGTGGTGGCAATGGAAGCCCGCCGGCACCACCGCGGCATCGATACCGAGATGGAGAGAAAGGAAAGAGGGGGAGGGGTGGTAGCGGCGCCGCCAGGTGGCCTCGGCCTTCGGGGTGTGGGCGACATCCACCAGGGGCCGGGCCACGGCGCCCTCGCTGCCGGACGCACCGGCGAAGGTGTCCCAACGGGTGGCATTGCTCACCACCCGCCGGGCACGCAGGGTTTCGCCGCTGGCCAGCCGGACCCCCACCGCCCGGGCATCGCCGCCCTCACCCTCGATCAGCACCTCCACCACCCGCGCCTTGTAGTGGATCGCGCCACCGTGGGCCTCCAAGCCAGCCACCAGCTTCTCGGCGATCACACCGACACCGCCCCGCGGATAGTTGATGCCGCCGGCATGGCGATCGGAGAAGACCATGCCGGCATTGATCATCGGGGTGCGATCGGCGGGCATCACGCTCCAGCAGAAGCACTCCATGTCGATGAAGCGCAACAGCCGCTCATCCTTGATGTGCGAGCGAGCCACGTCGCCGACGTTGAAGGGCAGCCAGCGGGCCAGGCCCAGGCAGGCCAGCGGCGCCCGGAAGAACACCTTGGCCAGGTAGGCCGGGTCCTCCAGCGACAGCAGCGGCATCGCGTCGAGACAGCGGAACACCTGCCAGCAGGTGTCGTAGAAGGCGCGGATGCCCTTGGCTTCGTGGGGGAAAAGGGTGGTGAGATCGGCGAGAAAGCGTTCGTAATCCCGGTCCACCGCCACCTCCAAACCGCCGGGCAGGTGGTAGGCGAGTTGGGCCGGATCGGGCACGGTGGCGCAATGCTGGCCAACATCGGCCAGGGCGCGGGTCAGCAAATTGGTGTGGCCCTTCTCCCCGAACCCGAAGATCATCGAGGCTCCCACATCAAAGGTGTAGCCCGCTCGCCGGAAGCTGCCGCCACTGCCACCAGGGATCAGGTACCGCTCCAGCACCAGCACCTTCGCACCCTTGGCCGCCAGCTGGCTGGCCGTCACCAGGCCACCGATGCCGCTGCCGATCACGATCACGTCCCAGGCCGTCGCTCTCTCGCTGGCGGTGGTCACGGCTGGGCTGGCATCGGGATGCGGTGCTGCTCGATCGAAATCGTTTGGGGTCAAGGCTGGGCTGCCAACCGACCCAGCCTAGGAATCGGCCTGGCCGCCCTTGAAGAGGTCAGACCATGATGGGGTCATGCCAGCCCTGCCAGCCCTGCCAGCCAGGACGCAAGCTCTGGATGGCATGGTTGGACTTGCGGACAACAGGATGGCGCGAGGCCGTCCCTTCAGCTCTCGCTCCTCGATGACGGGGATCTGAGACCAGGGATTGGCTGGAGATCCAGCCTCCCTTGGCGGGAGCGGACCAGTCGTGATGAAGAAACACTGAGGGTGCTCAGCCGTGGTTGACCGGTTCGGCGGGCCTGGCTAGATGAAGAACAGGCCAAGCTCCTGTTCGAATGAGCGCCAACGTCACGCCCGTCGCCAGCCCGTACGTCCCGGTATGGCCATTGCCCCATATCAGCGAAAGGCGGCAAAGGAAGCGTGCCGCCGGCTGTAGCGATTGCTACAGGTTCAAAGCCTGATGGCAACCGTCAGCGCTGTTCATGATGTGGCCTCGGCGATCGTGGCGACCCTGCGCAGCAGCTACGGCGCGCTGACGGAAAAACCGGTTGAGGATTGCAGCTTCAAGGTGGCTGGCAGCGGCGAACTGAGCAAAGCTCAGCCCGATTTTCTCGGCCAGTCCAAAACAACTCTCAGTCTGTTTCTCTACCGCATCACCCTCAACGAACACGTCCGCCAGGCAGCGCATCTCCCTAGCCGCACCCTGGCGCAGTCCCCTCTGAGCATCGATCTCCATTTTTTGTTGACAGCCTGGGCAGCTTCGGCACTGGAGGAGCAGACCATCCTGACCTGGGCGATGCAGCAGATCCACGCCCGGCCTTTGCTGGCGATGGAATCCCTGGCCGCGGCGGGGTGGCAGGCCGAGGAAACCGTGCAGGTCCTACCCACAGATCTGGCCGTGGAGGATCTGATGCGCCTCTGGGATGGTCTTGAGCCCTCCTACCGCCTCAGCGTGGCCTATGTGGCCCGGGTGGTTCGCGTCGACCCGGCGGATCCGACCCAAGCCCCGCGGCCCGTGCTGGCCACGCGGTTTGGCTATGGCCCTGTCGCCGATGGGACAGGGGATCGGCCATGAGGATCGAGGTCGCCGATCGACGCATCCTTGGCGCGTTGCGCTGCGTCGACGGCGTGACCGATCTACCGATCGCCATGCCGCTGCAGGTCGCGGCGCCAGGGTTGAGGCTGACCCCGGGGCCGAGGGGGCTGCTGGTGATCCAGGGAGCCCCTGGCCTGGCTGCCCTGAAGGAGATCAGCATCCCGTTCCTGGAGCAGCCCTCCGATCCTCCGCCGGGACAAACCTGGCCCGTGCCGATCACGCTCAGCCTCCGGGAGACCAGCGGCCGTTACCTCCCCAGGCAGGTGACCATCCAGCTGCCGCGTGAGCCGGAGGCGAGTGAAGGGTCGTCGCTGTTCGACGCCCAGCCGATTCGCCTCTATCCCGCGCCCGCCGGACCGATCGCTGCGGGCTGGGCGGTGCTGCGGGCCACGGTGCTGGACGTGTCCACTGGGGCGCCTCGGCGCCTGCCCTGGGCCTGGCTGCGGGTGCTGCAGAGCAGCGCCAGCGGCGGGCCGCCGTCCTCTATCCCCCTGGCCCTGGCGATGGCTGATGGGCGGGGAGAGGCCTTGATCGCGGTGCGCACGCTGCCGCTCAGCTTCGGGGTGGGGGGCAGTCGCCGCATGGATCTGCCGGTGCTGATTGAGGTGGTGGTCGATTCCCGCCTCCCGGATCTGCCGGAACAGCTCAACGGCGAGCCCCTGCCTGAGGCGATCTCCGCCTATCTCCCCGATCCCGACCTGCTTGAAGGCAGCGGTCCCCATCGCCGCGTCGGCCGATCCGGGGTCCTGACCCTGAAGGCGGGACGGGATCCGCCCGCCCGGGTGGTGGTGAACCTCGCCGCGCCTTCCCCCTGAGCCCTGGATCGTCCCCCCAGATCGCCTGCCTGCCGCACGCGGCCGTGCCCACGGCCCTCCAGCTCGCTGTTCAGATCCACGGCTCTGCGCGCGACCCCGCTGCTTCGTCCGTTTCCCGCTCCCACCGACCATCGCCCCATGCCCGAGTACCTCGCCCCCGGCGTCTACGTCGAGGAAACCAGTTTCCGATCCAAGTCGATCGAGGGTGTCGGCACCAGCACCACCGCTTTCGTCGGCCCCGCCCTGAAGGGGCCTGCCGGAGTCACCCCGGATCTGATCACCAACTTCGCCGATTTCGAGCGCATTTATGGAGGGTTGGGGGATCTGGCACCCGGCCGTCGCAACTACCTGGCCCACGCGGTCAGGGTGTTCTTCGACAATGGCGGCTCCCGTCTTTATGTGTCCCGGGTGCTGCCGGGCACCGGGGCGAACAAGGCCAGTTCCGAGTCCCTGCTCCTTGCGAACCCGGCTCCCCCCACCCAGCTGCGGTTCCAGGCCCGGTTCCCTGGCCCCGGAGGCAATGGGGTGATCGAGGTGCTGGAGAAGGCCACCCCCGTGAGCAGGGAGACCCTGGCGGGGGCACCCCTGGGCAGCGTGTTGCGGATTGGCGCTGAACGCGGAGCTGAGCCAGCCGAACTGCGGAGCAGCCTGGCTCCCCCCTTCGTGGTGCCCAATAACGGCGTGCTGCATCTGCGGCTGAACGGCAGCGACAGAACGCTCAACTTCCGGGGTGAGGCAGCGGAGCTGAGTGGGAGTGTCGACCAGCTCAATCTGGGCGCGGATCAGCGCCTGCTGGTGCGGATCGGCGCTGGCCCTCAGCAAACGATCGAGCTGCCCTCCGGCAGCGACAGAAACGCCCTGCTGACCGCCATCAATCGCCAGCTGCGCGGCGGCTATGCCCGCCTGGATGGCGACGCGCTGGTTCTGGGCACCGACCAACGGGGATCAGGGGCCCGCATCAAGGTCGATAACGGTCCCGCCTCCCTTGCCTTTCCCACCGCGGAGCAGCAGAACGCCAGCGGCCCCAGCAACACGGTGCCCGATCTCGCTGCCGTATCCCTGGCCGACATCAATGAATTGCTGGCCAACTCGGCCAATGGTGCCGAAGCGGTGATCGTCGAGGGGCGGATGGCGCTGCGAACCAGGCAAGGGGGCGCAGCCCAGAGACTGGAGATTCGCGACCGAGGATCAGGTGCCGCCGCCGCCGATCCCAACAACGTTCATGTCCTGCTTGGCCTGCAGATCGCCCCTGAGGTCCGGGGAAGCGATGGCGCTGACCAGGCATTCCATCTGCTTGGCGCGGATGGCAGCTGGCGGGACCAGCGGAATCAGCCCTTGAACCTCAGCCAGAACCCCTTTCCCACTGCCAACCTGCTCACCCTGAGCTTGCTCCTGCGTGCCGACGATGGCGGCCAGACCCTGGTGGAGGACCTTGGCTACAGCCCCCAGCACCCGCGCTGGATCGGTTCGGTGCTCAAGGAAAAGCCAGACCGCCGCAGCGATGACCTCAGCAATCCCCTGGCCCTGGTCCCCAGCGATCCGAGCCGGGTGGAGGAGCTGAATGGCCTGCAGTTGCGGGAGCGCCTGTTCAACCTGGCCAGCGCCAATGGCTCAGGGTCGGCGCTGACCATCCCGATCAGGAATGGGACGGCGGGGGAAGAGCCCACGGCAGCGGATTACGAGAAGGCCCTAGAATCCCTCGAAGCCCTGGAGGAGATCTCGATTCTGGCCGCCCCCGGCCACTCCGCCTATCCAGGCTTCGCGGCCATCCAGCAGGCCCTGCTCAGCTTTGTGTCGCGGCGTCGTGCTTATCAGATCGCCGTTTTAGATGCACCGCAGGACAGTGATATCAATGGCGTGCGCGAGGTTCGGAGCAAAATCGACAGCTCCTATGCGGCCCTCTACTACCCTTGGGTTGTGGTGGCCAATCCGCTGCACCGCCCCGGCGATCCGCGACAGCCCGCGGAGATCAGCCTGCCGCCTTCCGCTTTCCTGTGCGGGATCTACGGACGCAGCGATAACCAGCGGGGCGTCTACAAGGCCCCGGCCAATGAGGTCGTGCTGGGTGCTTTGCGCTTCGAGCGCGATATTAATTTTGCCCAGCAGGAGGTGCTGAATCCCCTTGGCATCAACTGCCTGCGCTTTTTCCCGGGCCGTGGCTTCCGGGTCTGGGGTGCCCGCACCACCAGCTCGGACCCAGAATTCAAGTACGTGAATGTGAGGCGGTATTTCAACTACCTTGAGGCCTCGATCGAGCGCAGCACCCAATGGGCAGTTTTCGAGCCGAACAGCGAACGACTTTGGGGCAATATTCGCGAGACAATCAGCGATTATCTCTACAATGAATGGGTTTCAGGTGCCCTGCTTGGCAGCAGCATTCAGGAAGCCTATTTTGTCCGTTGTGATCGTTCGACCATGACCCAGAACGATCTCGACAATGGACGCCTGATCTGCCTGATTGGCGTCGCTGTGGTCAAGCCAGCCGAGTTCGTGATCTTCCGCATCGGCCAGAAAACGGCCGATGCTCGCAGCTAAAAGGCCTCTCCATAGCAGCGAATCAATCGCTTCGAGGCAATCACGTGCCTCTTTCCTACCACTGAACCATCGCTTCTACAGTCATGAGCCCTGAGCGGACCTATCCCTACGGCGCCTTCAACTATCTGGTCAACCTGAAAAGCGAAGGCGTCGATCCCCAGTCGGTGCTGGGGGGCTTTTCCGATGTCTCCGGCATCGGCACGGAAATGACCCTGTCGGAATATCGCACAGGTGTTGATGCCTTCAACCACGTGCGCAAGGTGCCAGGTGTTCACAAGGTCAGCGATGTCACTCTCAAGCGGGGCATCGTCAACTCCAGCGACCTCTGGACCTGGATCTCCCAGGTGCGTAGGGAGGGTCCCGCAGCCAAACGTGAGGTGATCATCACTCTCCGCGATGAGGGGGGCAGCGATGTCCAGTCGTGGAAGCTGAAGGGTGTGGTGCCGATGAAGTACACAGGCCCCACCCTCGCGGCCAAGGGTGGCGGCGATGTGGCCATGGAGGAGCTGGTCCTCTCCGCCGAGGAGTTGCTGTTTGTGGGCAGCGACAACAGGGAACTCGGCTGAGCCAAGGCTGAGAACTCCCATGGCAGGCCTGCTGTTTGAAACCAGACCGGCGCCACCGATCGCGGCGCCGAACCGGGCGGATGTGGCCTGCTTCATCGGTCTGGTGCCGCTGCGGCCCCAGCGCACTCCCGCCGGCAACCCTGACCCTGCCCCGCCGGAGCCTCCCCAGGCTCTGGAGAGCTGGGAGGCCTTCGATCAGCGCTACGCCTGGGATCAGCGGCCCCTGGAGCTGGCGGACCCCAGCGATGGGGTAGCCAGCGACGGCCGGCGCCGCTTCTGCGCCACCTATCTGGGGGCCGCGGTGCGCTCCTTCTTCGCCCAGGGCGGGCGCCGCTGCTTCGTGGTGCGGGTGGGCGACCCCCTACCGGTTCACCTTTCGTCCCCGACCAGAGTCCAGCGGCAGATCTGGGAGCGGCAGCGGCAGGCCCTGCTGGCAGCCCTGCTGCCCGGCTTTCCCCGAGACCTGTCTCCCACCCCGCTCGATCGATCCAGCTGGCGGGGGATCGGCGCCTTGCTGGGTCTGCCGGAGGTGTCGTTTGTGGCGCTGCCCGATCTGGCCGATCTTGTGGCCCTGGATCGCACTCCGATCGCCCCACTGCCGACAGCCGCCCTGCCGGAATGGTTCGTGGAGTGCGGCGTCTCCATAGACAAGCCTCGCGATCGGGAGGGGGTGCGGCTGGCGGCACCGCGCTCTGATCCGCGGGGGTACGGGCAGTGGGGCCTGGCGGTCAGCGCCGCGGCCGGGTTCCTGCGGCGCTGGTGCCGCGAGGTGCAGGTCATCGCGGCCCTGCCCCTGCCGCAGGAGGGTGAGGACATTCGCCGGGTCCTGCCTCCGAGCCTGAGCAGCGGCTTTGCCCAGCTCGTGTTCCCCTGGGTGCGCACGCCACTGTCCCCCCAGCTGCCAGGAGGGCTGGAATCTCCCGAAGGCGTCCTGGTCGGGCTGCTGGCCCGCCAGGCGTTGCAACGGGGCAGCTTCCGCAGTGCGGCGGGGCTCGATCTGGCCGACGTGCGCGCCGTTGAGCCCATCCTGACGCGGCAGCAGCGCCTGGCTCCCTTGGCAACGGGGAGCAACGCGGCCCTGCCGTTGTCGGATCGGGTGAGCTTGCTGGGACCCACGCCCCAGGGCCTGCGCCTGCTGACGGATGTCACCACCAGCCTGGACCCCAGCTACCGGCTGGCCAGCGTGCACCGCCTGGTGACAGCGGTGCTTCGGGCCGCGCGCACCCTGGGAGAGCTGCACAGCTTCGAGACCTCGAACGAGGCGCTCTGGCGACGGCTGCAGAACAGCCTCGAAACCCTGATGACCCTGCTCTGGCAGAGCGGTGCCCTGGCTGGTGCCTCGCCCCGGGAGGCCTTTCAGGTGCGCTGTGACCGCACCACCACCCAGCCCCAGGATCTCGACGCCGGCCGGGTCGTGGCCGAGGTGGTGTTCGTGGCCGCGTTGCCGATCGAGGAGATCCGCCTGGTGCTCGCCATGGAGGAGGGAGGTCAGGTGAGTCTCCAGTCACCCCCCTCCTGACATCCAGGTGCACCCGGCACCGATTCCGCCATCCCCCTTCCATCCCCCCCCACCTCGCCATGACCGATCCCGCCCTCGCCGATCCCCTCCATGTGTTCCGGTTCCATGTGGCCTTCCAGGAGCAGCGGCTGCAGGGTGTCAATCAGCCCATCGCCGACCTCTGCAGCGGTGCCTTTTCCCAGTGCAGCGGACTGGAAGCCTCGATGGAAGCCAAGGTGATCAAGGAAGGCGGCCGCAACTATGGAGCGGTGCAACGGGTGGGGCCGGTGAGCTTCGCCACGGTGGTGCTCAAACGAGGCATCACCTCCAGTCGTGATCTCTGGCGCTGGTTCGAGATGACAACCGTTCAGGGTGCCTACTCCTATCGACTCAATGCCACGATCAGCCTCCGCGATCGAGACAACAGCGAGCCATGGCGCTGGCAGCTGAGCCATGCCTTACCGATCAAGTTCAAGAGTGCCGATCTCGATGCCAGAAGCAGTGAGGTCGGCATCGAAGAATTACACATCAGCCATCAGGGACTCACCCTGTTGCCTCGCTCCTGAGACCGAGTCATTCCCGACCCGAGCTATCGCCTCCATGACCACCGACCCCGTACGCGCCAGTTTCACACCCCAGAGCGGTCCAGCCGCTGGTGTGCCGATAGAGGTGCACTTCAATCCGGAGAAGCTACAGATTGACATCAGCAACACCCTCGAGGACAAAGGCCAAGGAAGTGATAAAAAGCAGTACGTCAGCAAGAGCTCAGCCAAACTTGGCATGGAGCTGATCTTCGACACCACTGGCGATGGCAGCGATGTGCGATTGCAAACGGGGAAGATCGCCAAACTGATGGAACCTGGCAAGCAGCAGGAGGGTGATCAAGGTACACCACCAAGCATCGTGTTGTTTGAATGGGGTTCATTCAAATTCCAGGGACTAATCGAGACTTATAAGGAAACCCTCGACTTCTTTGCTCGTGATGGTGTGCCCCTCAGGGCCAGTCTCAGCCTCAGTCTGGCCAGCCAGGACAAGATCTTTGAGCGACTCAGCTCCGCCGAGCCTGGCCCCAGGGCCGAACCCCTGGTGCAAAGCCTCAGTCCGGAGGGTGAGAGCCTGACCGGACTGGCCAGCCGCGGCGGCAATCCGACAGCCGCCCGCGCCCTGGCGAGCGCCAATGGGCTGGAATCGATGCGGCTGGCCAGGGGCGAGATCGCGATCAGCGGCGCCATCCGTCTGGCGCCACCGGTGGCTTTTCCTTCCCCCCAGCTCCCCAGCGCCGGCGGCGCTCGGCTCGCCAGCAGCCCTCAACGGCTGCGCCTCAACCTCGAGCGGCTGCGACAGAGAAGCCGCGAACCGTTGGTCGATACGGGGCCGAACTCCAGCTTTGCGGTGGGAGGCCGGGTGGCGAGCTCCGGACCCAGTGGCCTGAAAGCCGATGTGGGAGCTACCACAAGGTTTCAAGAGCGCCTGCAATTTCTCTGAAGGTCACCAGCCATGCCCGTTGTTTTTGAAGAAGTGGTGGCCAGCGTGGCGCCGGAGCCCCAGGCCGGGGCGCCACCGGGGCGGGCCAGCGCCCGACCCCAGACCAACCCGGAGCCCCTGGTGACCCTGTTGCGCCGCCAGGCGGAACGGCAGGCGCGCCTGCGCGCCGACTGACGGTTCAGCACGCCACTCCCCTCCAGCCGCCGCCGCCCCCCGATGCCGGAATCACCGACCACCGACCAGGCGCTCTACCGAGCCCGGCCCACCCTGCGGTTGCAGGGCCAGGAGCACAGCCGGTTGCGTGACCTTGTGGTGGCCATGGAGATGCAGGAACAGGAGGGGGGGCTGTCCTCGCTTGAGTTGCGGTTCACCAACGTGGCCAGCCTGGTGGACGGTGATGCCGAACTGGCCTTTGAGGATGACGCGCTCCTCAAGCTGGGAGCCGCCATCGGCGTGTACGCCGGTGATGAGACCGCCCCCCAGGAAATCTTCCGCGGATGGATCAGCGCCCTGGAGGGCGAGTTCCCGGAGAATGACGCCCCCCAGCTGGTGGTTCTCGCCGAGGACGGTCTGCAGCGGGGGCGAATGCTGCGACGCACTGCCGTGCATGAGGGTGGTTCCATCGCCGCGATCGTGCGGGAGCTGGCGCCAGGTCTGGGCCTGAACCCTGTGGTGAACGGTTTCACCGCACCGATCGGCCCCCAGGTGCAGCTCGATGAAAGCGACCTGGCCTTCCTGCGGCGCCTGCTGCGACGCCACGATGGCGACCTGCAGGTGGTGGGCGCGGACCTGCAGGTGACCCCCAGGGCCGAGAGCCGCCGCGGCGAGCTGGAGCTGCGTCTGCATGGGCAGTTGCGACGGGCCCGGATCCTGGCGGACCTCGCCCACCAGCACACCGAGATCAGCGTCGGCGGTTGGGATCCAGCACTGGGACAACGGGTTCTGGCGCGCAGCAGCGGGATGCATCGCGGACCAGGGCAGGGCCGCTCCGGCGCCCAGGTGCTGGAACGCACCCTGGGACAGCGCTCCCACCACATCGCCCACCTGGCGGCCAGCAGTGCCGGGGAGGCCCAGGCCCTCGCGGATGCCGCCTTCGACGCCGATGCCCGGCGGTTCCTGTGCGTGGAAGGAACGGCCGAGGGCAATCCGGCGCTGCGGGTCGGAACCCACCTGCGGCTGACGGGCCTGGGGGAGCGGTTCGACAACGTGTATGTCGTCAGCCGCAGCTGCCACCGGTTTGATCTGCGGCGCGGCTACGAGACCGACTTCGAGGCGGAGTGCGGCTACTGGGGGGGAAACCGATGAGCGCACCCTTTGCGATCCCCGATCCCGGGCTGTTCCAGAGCCACTACCTGGCGGAGGTGGTGGCGGTCGGGGGGGATCCGCTGAACCTGTCGCGCGTGCAGGTAAGGCTGTATAGCTTCGATGGGCCAGCCAACCAGGACGGTCCGATCTGGGCACGGGTGGCGGTGCCGTTCGCTGGGGCGAACCGGGGTGCCTTCCTGCTGCCGGACGTGGGCGATGAGGTTCTGGTGGCCTTTCTGCATGGCGATCCGAGCCTGCCCATGGTGATCGGGAGCTTCTGGAACGGCGCGGCGGCCGCACCGGAGCAGCTGGGGGGCGATCGGATCGACCGCTGGAGCCTGGTGGGCAAGGCCGGCAGCCGCATCGCCATCGTCGAGGAAACGGCGGCCAGCGCCACGATCAGCCTGGAGACGCCCGCCGGCGTCAGCGCCACCCTCAGCGATACGGGCGGCGGCCAGGTGGAGATCAGGGCCGCCGGCAACACGATCACGATCAACTCCAGCGGCGTGAGCATTCAGGCTGCGGCCAAGGTGAGCGTGCAGGCCAGCCAGGTGGAGGTGACCGCCGGCCAGGTTTCGGTGAATGCAGCCATCTCCTCCTTCGCGGGCCTGGTGCGCTGCGACGTGCTGCAGGCCACGACGGTGATCGCCGCCACCTACACACCGGGAGCCGGAAACATATGGTGAGCGCAGCGCCTCGGCCATCCCGACCGGCCAGCGCCGACGACCACCCCGTGCGGCTTCAGGGGCTGGGAGTGTCGCAACGGCCGGGCGAGCCCAACTGGGGTTCGGGAACGGCCGGACCCAGCCTGTGCGAGCGACGGGATCAGGATGTGGTGCAGGCGATCCTGCGGGAGCTGAGCGCCGGCCAGTGGCCAGGGGGCATGCTCATCCCCGGATCCCCCCAGGCGGAACTCACCCTGCGCCAGCCGGTGCACCGCTGTTTCACTTTGGCCCTTCTGGAGGCAGTCTGCGATCCCTGGGAGCAGCCGCTGTTGCAACCCCGCCTCGGGGAGGGCCGGCTCCATAGCGCCGGACTGGTGGTGCGTCGGCTCGTCGATGGCAACCGCCAGGGATGGCGAAGCCAGGAGGATCCACGAACCGGCCGTATCCTGCGCGGCTGGATCCCCTTCACAGGCCCGGAGGAAGAAGATCACGATCCCGACCCAAGCCTGCGGCCCCAACCTCCCGGTCGCCATCCGGAGCTGGAGAGCCGCCTGCTGCCCCAAGCCGCGGCCCTGAGCGAGAGCAGCAGCGGCCTGTTCCAGGCGCCACCCGGCGTGGCGGCCGCCACCGGCCGCACCGTTCTTTACGGCCTCGTCCCACTCACCAGCCTTGAGTACAGCGAAGGGCCCATGACCCAAGCTGGGGCGCTGGAGGGTCAGAACCAAGCCGAAATCCTGGCCGCCCTGCCCGGCATGCTGCCCTGGTTCCTGCGGGAGGGGCCGAGCCTCCCGGGCCCAAGCCCCCGGCAAGGGGCGCCCCTGCTGTTGCGGTCCAGCGATCTGGAGCCGGACACCAACGGAGTCTCCCTGGCCGCCACCGACCCCCGCCAGGCGGTGGTCCAGGCCGTGCAGCAACTCGTGTTCCACTTCAGGGTGATGGAGTCCGCGGCCCTGATGCGTGAATTCGGGGAGATCAACCTCGATGCCGACACGGCCCAATCCCGATCCCTGGCGACGTTTCTGCAGCAGGCGGAGAAGGTGTTGATCGAACGCCGGCCGAATGAAACGCTGGTGTTGCCGGTGAGCTGGGGCGCGATCAGCCCGGAACGCCATCAACGGCTGCTCAGCCTGCTGGCCCAGCAGCTGCAGGCCCAGTTGCAGCAGCTGAGCAGTGCAGCGTCGCGCTTTGAAGGTTCGGAGCACCGTTACCAGATGCGGGCCTTCATGCGGCTGCGTTGCAGCGATGGCTGTCCACCACAGATCGTCTGGAGCGATTATAGCAATCCCTTCACGATCGCCCCCTGGTATCAGGCCAGCGACGCTCCGCCCGTACGGATCGAACTGCCCGATGTGTTTGATCCTCAAACGCTGCGCTTCTTGCGACCGAATGTGGCCTTTCGGGTGCCGCCACGGCTGTTCAAGCTCCTCGGCAACAAGCCGGACGATCTGCTCAGAGGAATCGATAAGCAGTCGGGTGGCAGCGATGACCAGGCATGGCTCTGCGGCTTCAATATCCCGATCATCAGCATTTGCGCGTTCCTGGTACTGAATATCTTTCTTGCCGTGTTCAACCTGATCTTCTGGTGGATCTTCATCATCAAGATCTGTATCCCCCTGCCCCGTTCACGCCCTTCGCCACCGCCCTAATTAGAGCAGGTCGAACCTCGCCAACCGGCCATCGATCTCCCCATCACATACCACCGCCTGCCGCCCGTGACCCTGCCCGCTCCCCTCCTCTCCTGGCCGCTGCTGGCCGTGCCCAATGATGCAGGGAGGCTTGTCTTCCCCAGCCTGGAGCAGAGCGTGCGCGAACGGATCGAGGTGATCCTGCGCACCAGGCCTGGCGAACAGTTGATGTGGCCGGAGTTTGGCGGCGGTATCGAGGAATTCCTGCAGCAGCCCAACACGCTCACCACCCGTCGCCGCCTGCACGATCGGGTGCGCGAGGCGCTGGAGCGCTGGGAGCCGCGCATCCTGCTGGATCGGGTGGATGTGCAGGACGTTCCCGACCAGCCCAGCCACCTGCGGGTTGAGATCGGCTACCGCCTGCGCCGCACCGATGCACTGCACCAGATGGCGATCACCCTGCAACTGGAGAGCTGAGCCATGCCCATCCTCCCCCCCGCGCTCGATGACCGCAGCTTCGACGACCTGGTCGCCGAACTCCTGGCCCGCATCCCCTCCCACACCCCGGAATGGACCGATCCGCGGCCCGGTGATCCCGGCCGCACGGTGCTCGAGTTGTTCGCGTGGCTCACCGACACCCTTCTGTACCGGCTCAATCTCACCCCCGAGAAGCAGCGGCTCGCCTTTCTGCGCCTTCTCGGTCTGCCGATGAAGCCGGCCCGGGCGGCATCGGGCTGGATCAGCCTGGGCCTCAGGCAGCCGAACGACCGCCGCTGCTTGGAGCTCAGAGCCCTCGCCACGGTCAGCGGTGCCCCGGTTCCTGTGGAGACACGCACCGAGGTGACGGTGCTGCCGGTGGAGCTGCAGGTCTATGGCAAGCAGCGCCTCAGCGAGGCTGAAGCCAACCGCTATGGGGCGGTGGTGGATGGTCTGACCAGCCTCTACAGCCTCGCCTCGGACCAGCGGGCCACGCCCTACATCACCCGCCCCCTGTTCAACGGTGGCCAGGCGGCAACGGAGGGCTACAACGCCGGTGCACGCACCGTGGACGGCTGCTTTTGGCTGGCCCTGCTGGCCGCGGATCAGGGAGACAGCCAGCGCCAGGCCATGCACAATGCCGCCGTGCTCGAGGCCCTCGGCGGCGAGGACGGCCGCGAGCGGCTGTTGAACATCGGAGTTGTGCCCACCCTGGCCCTGCCGCCGGATTTCGCCGAACTCACCACCCGTCTGCGCCCCCCCCACGTCTGGGAGATCAGTGGCCCTGGACCGGTGCATGAGGCTCCTCGGTACCGGGCCCTGCGGGTGGTGGAAGACGGCAGCGAGGGTCTGCTCCGGGCTGGCGTGATTCGCCTCGCCCTGCCCGGGCGCGGCCAGATCGGGGTACCGAGTCCCAATGATGTGCGCCAGTTCGTGCGGGCGGGCGTCGGCGACCTCCCACCCCGGCTCGATGATCCCGCCACCGCCGCCCGATTGGTGGCCTGGATCCGGCTGCGGCCCCTGCCAGCCGAGGCGCCAACCGGTAGCGGCGCCGGCGCCTCTCGACCGCCGGATCTCGATCTCAGCTGGCTGGCCATCCATGTGGTGGCCGTTGATCAGCGGCGCACCCTGCGTGGCGTGGTGGTGGGGCAGAGCTCCGGGGATGGGGATCAGGTGTTTGCCCTGCCCAGCCAGTCGGTGGAGGCCGAAAGCCTCGAGATCGAGGTGGAGGAAGGGACGGGCTTTCAGGCCTGGCGCCGGATCGATGACCTCGCCCTGGCCGGTCGCGATGACAGCGTCTACAGCCTCGACAGCGAAGCCGGACTGATTCGCTTTGGCGATGGCCTGCGGGGAAGGATTCCGGAGATCGGCCGCCGCATCCGCGTGGCCCGGCTGCGGGCGGGGGGAGGCCGGGAGGGCAATCTGCCGGCGGGCACCCTCACGGGCCTCAGCGGCGAGAGCACGGCAGGCACGATGGTGAGCGCCGAGCTCCAGGTGCGCCAACCCCTGGCCCTCTCAGGCGGAGAGGAGGCGGAAACCCTGGCGGAGGCGGAACAACGCATCCCCGCCCTGTTCCGTCACCGGGATCGGGCGGTCACGGCAGCCGACTATCAGACCCTGGCGGCGGAGACCCCCGCGGTGCGGCTGGGCAGGGTCGAGGTCCTGCCCCGCTTCAAGCCCCAGCAGCGCGACAGCGGCGTTCCCGGCGTCGTGTCCGTGCTGGTGTTGCCCCAGCAGGAGCGGCGGCAGCCTCCTAACCCACGCCCGGATCGCCCCACCTTGGAACGGGTGCACAGCTGGCTGGACCAGCGGCGGCCCCTGGCCACCGAGCTCTACGTGATCGGCTGTCAGTACGTTCCCCTCGCCCTCAGTGTGGGCGTGGAGGTGGGCGGCGGCTTCGGAACGACCACCGTGCAACAGGAGGTGGCCGATGCGCTGCGCGGTTTCCTCTGGCCGCTCGCCCCCGGTGGTGTCGACGGCCTGGGATGGCCCCTGGGGCGGACGGTGCGGCAGCGGGAGCTGGAGGTGGTGGTGGCGCGAGTGGCCGGGGTGGCCGCGGTGGCCGGGGTGCGGTTGTTCGGGCGCCAGGGGAACGGCGGGGAGTGGCGTGCCCTGCCCGCCAGTTCCGGCCAGGAGATGGCACTGACCCTGGAGCGATGGCAGCTGCCGGAACTGCTGGAGGTGGTGGTGGGCGAAGGGCGTCCCCCGGCGTTGTTGGGCACCCCCGGGGCAGAAACGGCAAGCGCCGGCCAGGTGGTGGATGTGCCCATCCCGGTGCTGCCGGAGCTCTGCTGAATGGACGCCAACGGATTGCGATTTTGGATGGTGGCGGACCAGCGCCAGTGGCATTGCGGCGGCACGCCGCCCGCCCTGGACTTCGATCCGGAGCGCCGCCATCTGCGGCTGGCGCGGCGGCGCCCCTCAGGGCCGCTGGCGATGGGATCCTCGTCCTTCGCTGCAGCCTCCGCCGCCCCCGAAGCCCTGGCTCAATCCATGCTCGCTCGGGTCCCCCAGGCCCGGGACCTGTTCGGCACCAGGGCCTACTGGGATGGATCCAGAGGCACGGTCCGCGCCACCGGCGCCCTGGCGGATGCCATCGATCTCTGGCGGCCTGGCCAACCCGACACGGAGGAGCGGACGCCCACGGATCTGCTGCTGGGTCACGACGGTGTGCTGCACGTGGCGGTCTCCGGAGCGGTGGGCCTGATCGATTGCCGTGGCCGCTGGCCCTCACCCCAGGGAGATGGCGATCCGGCCTGGATCACCCACCCGGAGTGCCATGCCTGGCGACTGGCGCCCCATTCCCAGGGAGGCGCCTGGGTGCTGGACCGGGACCATCGCAGCCTCTGGCGGCTTCAGGGTTCGCCCCTGGCCAGCGTTGCTTCTCCCCGGGAAGCGGAGGAGCCCAACAGGCTCTGCGGTTGTGAGCCCAACCCCGATCCACCGCGGTTGAGCCTGGTGCTGGAGGCGGTGATCCCCGCGGATGAGGTCGCGGTGGGGCTGGCGACGAGCCCGGCCGGGCGTCTGGCTCTGCTGAGCTGGCGCCGCGGCGGCGATGGCACGGGCCTGTTGCGATTGCTGGGCAAGGGAGAACTGGAGGGGCCGATCCGTTTGCTGGAGGCACCTTTTCCCTGGAGCCTGGCCTGGGTGAACGAGGAGCGCCTGGCGGTGCGCAGCGCCACGATCCATGGGGAAGCACCGGTTTACGCCCTGCCCGCCCCGTCCGCCCCCATCCCCCGAATGGGACTGACCCTCCAGCCGCTGGGGGATCTCCACCCCCTGCAAGCGCAACCGCCGAATCCAACCGAGCTGAGGGATCCCTGGGTTCCCGGACCCTTCGCCCACGGCCTCACCCTGCCGCCCCACTACCCCAGCACCCCTGAAGCGGCCGGGGCGCCGCCGGCCACGCGGCCCCTGGATGCGCTGCCGCTGCCCACCCATGCCCGGGAGGGGGAGGCCCGGGGCCTGGGCCCCCGGGAAGCAGCCCTGGCCACCCCGCCGGACGACCCGCAGTTGCCGACCGTCGACAGCGGAACCGCCGAGACGGTCTGGCATCGGCTTTATCTGGAAGCCGCCATCCCCGCCAACGGCGCCATTGTTGTCGAGCTGGCGGCCAGCGATGCACCGGAGCTCCCAGCCCAGGAGAGCGCCTGGCATCCCCACCGCTTCGGGGAGCGATTCCTGCCGGGCGATGGCCAGGTTCCGGTCGGCACCTGGCTGAACTCAGCCTCGGAGCTTCCCTTCCACGCCGGGGTGCTGGGCTGCGAACGCCAGCCGCGACGCAGCGGCCTGTTCACCGTGTTGATCCAGCGGCCCAGCCGCAGGGTGCGGCGGCTGCAGGGGCGTTACCTGTGGGTGCGGGTGCGGCTGAGCGGCGATGGCTGCAGCAGCCCGGAGTTGGCGGCACTGCGGGTGTACGGCTCCCGCTTCTCCTATCGGGATCGCTACCTGAGCGACATGTATCACGAGAGCGTCTATGGGGAGGACGCCGATCAAGGTGACAGCCGCAGCACGCCGGCCGATTTCCTGGAGCGGTTTCTGGCCATCGGCGAGGGTCTGCTCACTCCCTTGGAGGATCGGATCGCCGAAACCCATCTGCTCAGCAGCGTGGCCACGGCGCCGCCGGAGGCCCTGGACTGGCTAGGGAGCTGGATCGGCGTCAGTCTGGATCCGGGCTGGAGTATCGAGCGGCGCCGTCGCTGGTTGGCCCACACCCCGGAGCTGTATCAGCGGCGCGGCACCCTGCAGGGCCTGGAGCTGGCCCTCGACATCGCCAGCGATGGCGGCGTGAGCCGTGGCGCGATTCTGGTGGTGGAGGACTTCCGGTTGCGCCGGAGTTTCGCCACGATCCTCGGGGCGACCCTGGCCGATCAGGAGGATCCGTTGCTGGGCGGCTGGGCGGTGAGCGGCAATTCCGTGGTGGGCGACACCCTGATCCTGGGCGCGGAGGCGCGGGACGACCTCCTGGCCCTGTTCCGTCTCCCCCAGGGCGGCTGGAACCCTTTGGAGCAGGAGGCGGTGGAGGACTTCTACAGGCGCCTGGCCCACCGGGCCACGGTGCTGATCCACGACCAGCTGTCGGCCCTGGATCTGGGTCTGATCCGGCGAGTGGTGGCGCTGGAAAGCCCGGCCCACGTCGAGACCCAGCTGGTGGTGGCCAACAGCCCCTTGCTGGTGGGGGTGGCCTCCCTGGTGGGCATCGATACCTCACTGGCCCCGAGCCCAGCGCCGCAACGGGTGCAGCTGGACCACAGCCGCCTCAGCCGCGCCCTGCTGCAATCCCCCCCCAGCCTGGATCCAAGGTTGGAGCGGGGCCCCCTGCTGGGATCGTCGAGCCCGGCCCCCGTGGCCGCGCTGCGGGGGCCGCAGGAGGTGGACCAAACCACAAACTTCCAGCTGGAGGGAAACGATTCGCGGGCGGGACCAGGACGGCAGCTGAGCCGCTTCCTGTGGCGGCGGTTGGGGTGAGCTGGAGGCGTTGGTGATTGTGACGTCCTGCCGGCACTCGTTCGTGTCTTTCTGCCATCTTCATTCCAGACCTACCCATGCCTGAATTTTCCCTGAACAAAACGATCCAGACCACCGAATCCAAGGTGGAAGTGACGGTTAACCCTGACGCGCCGCTGCCGATCGGGCCGGTGCGCTTCAAGCTGGTGGTGTTCGACGATGCCAACAACCCCTCCGAGCCCGCCTTCTTGGACGTGGTGATCCGCGACAGCATCAATCCGACGGCCGTGCTGGATGGCCCCCAGAAGCCTGTCGAATTCGGCACCGGCTTCTCGCTCTCCGGTGAACGCTCGAGCGATGTCAAACCCGGCCGGATCGCCCGTTATGAGTGGACGATGCTGCCCATTCCCGAGCGCCCCAATCCGTTTCGCTGAGGGAGATGGTCGTCGCCATGGCGGTGTTTTCTCCTGGTCAACCGATCCGCACCACCACGGCCAGGGTTGCGGTGGATCCGGGTCTCAAGCCCGGCCGCTATCTGTTTCGGCTGGTGGTGAGCAATGCCGCCGGCGACCGCAGCCAAGCGAGCGAGTGGATCGTGACGGTCCGGGAGCCGCCCGCGCCGCCATCCCGTTCTGCACCACCAGCGTCCCCGCCCGGCGGCGGGATCCGCACCCGCCTGTCAGCCCTGGTTGCCCGCCTGGTCGGCGGTTCCCAGCTCCGGCGTTCCGCTTGAGGTTTTTGCCTGATCCTTCCGCCATGCCACCCCCCTCTCCCTTTCGACCAGAGAGCGATGATCCGATCGCCCGCACCCCTTCGCGGGGCTCGGAGCCAGCTGGGGCCCTGCGCCCTGACCGGCCCTGGTACGCCACTGGTGTTCTGCTCGACGCCGAGGACTTCCAGGCCGAGCAGCTGTACCACCGGGCCCGGCTGGCGGAAAGTCTGCGCTGGCTGGGAGGTTGCGGCACCCTGACCGGACTGCGGGTGCGCTGGCAGGAGGCGACCCCCGCCAGCGGGGGCAGGGCGGCGACCGAGGAGGAGATCGTGGTGCAGCCGGGGCTGGCCGTGGACCGCTTCGGCCGGCTGATCAGCCTGCCACGGCCCCACTGTCTGCGCCTCAATCCCTGGCTCGCGGCCCTGGCGAACAGCGACACTTGGCTGCGTCAGCGCAATGAGGGGGGGACGACACGGCAGCTGGTGGTGGCCGATCTGTTCATCCGCTTCCTCGCCCTGCCGCGGGGTTACACCCCGGCGGCGGCAGCGGGTCCATTCGACGCCACCGACGCGGTGCAGCCCAACCGCATCCGCGACAGCCACAAACTGGAGCTGGTGGCGCGGCCCAGGGAAATGGGGATGGGCGAGCGCCTGCCTCTGGATCCCTGGGCCCCGTTGCGCACCACCCCTGCGGAGCAGCGCTGGCAGGTGCTGCAGGATCTGATTCTCGATGGCGCTCCGGCGGCCACCGAGGGCCAGGGGGAGGGGGCGCTGCGGGATCGGCCCGAGCACGCCGGTGGGATCGATCCCAGCGCCGTGTTCCTGGCCCGCCTTGAGATTCCTGTCGCGCCGGGCGACCCTCCGCTCAGCCGACTGGCCAGCCAGCGGGTGACGGTGCGCAATGACCTGCGGGAGCTGCTGCTCAGCAGCACGGCCCTGGCCGCATGGGCCGGGGTACCGGCCCGTTCCAACCCCTGATCCGGAGCACCTCGATGGCTGAATCCACGCAAGCACCCGAACGGCAGGCGCTGACCGGCGACCAGGTCCAGGACGGCCTCCGGGCGGGCACCCTGATCCTGGATGGTCGGCGACGGCGGCCCAACTATTTCGATGGCCGCTTTCTCACCGCTGCCGATCTGACCGCCGACCAGTCCTATGTGCTCAGCCGCCTCAGCGATCTGGCGCGCAGCCAGGGAGAGGGGGTGAGCGAGGGGTTGCTGGTGCTCCAGCCCGATGGGCAGGAGAGCGGGGGGGAAAGCAGCACCCGGCTGCGGGTGACGCAGGGGTGGGGCCTGACGGGTTCAGGGGAGCTGGTGGGGCTGCCCGAAGACCAGCTGGTGGATCTTCAGGCCGTGGCCCGGGTGCAGGCCCTCAACCAGCGCTTCGGCCTGGGGGAGCTGCCGGCGGAGCCGCAACGCAGCCTCAGCGGAGTGTTTGTGCTCGGCCTGCGGCCCGTGGAGTTCAGCGATGGTCCGATCGCCAGCTACCCCAGCGGCGTGGCCGGCGAACGTCGGATCGAGGATGGCTTCATCGTGGAGGCCACCGCGATCACCCTGATCCCCTATGGCGATGCCGGAGCGGGTGATGGCGAGGAGCAACGGCGCCGGCTGACGCGCCAGATCTTCCTGGTCGGCGAGGGCCGCCTCGGCACCCCATCGGTGTTGCCGCTGGCGATGGTGGCCCTCAGCCGGGGGGTGGTGGATTGGGTGGATCCCTGGCTGGTCCGCCGCGAACTCGGGGCGGGACCGGAGCGGGGATGGCCCCTGCTCGGAGTGGCGCGGCCCCGCCGGCAGGCCCATCTGCTGCACTACCGCCAGCAGCTGCGCGAGATCCTCAGCCGTCGCCAGGGGCAGGGGAGGGGCTCGCAGTTTGCGGCAGCCGAGCATTTCGCCCTCCTGCCGCCTGTGGGCCCGCTGCCCAGTGCGGCGATCCTTCCGCCAACACCCGCCGGAACCGCCGCGGCTGGAACGGAGCTGATCCAGCAGGTGTTCTTCCCGCCGGAAATGGAGACGGGGCTGGCGATTGTTCCCGAGGACGAACTCAGTGCGGTGATCGAGGAGGCCCTCAACCTGCCGCCGATCGATCTGACCCTCAGCCCGGCGGAGCGCGAGGGGATCGGCGTGCTGATCCTGTTGCCGGTCGCGCGGGCGAGCCTGCCAGCGCTGCTCAACAGGCTGGGGGTGTCGCCGCTGCAACCCCCGCTTCAGGCGATGGAGTCGCCATCGCCAGGCCTGGCGGCGCGGCGGCGTCCCGCCGAAATCCTCAGTGGTCTGCGCCGTCCGGCCCCCAGATCCATGGCTCCAACCCCCGCCTTGACAACGGGCACACCCCAGGGCGGCAGCCTGCCGCTGGCCAACGGCCGGGCCGCCATCTGGCGGGAGGAGCTCGAACGGCAGCCCAACCTCTGGTTCGTGCGTCGCCGCCAGTACCCGAGTCACCAGAGCCCCATGCCCCTGTCGGAGCCAAGCTGATGACCAGTCGCAGGATCAACGATCCCCTGGCCGGGGAGCGGTTGCAGCAGGTGGTGCCGGAGCCTGGTGGCCACGACCAGACGGGCTTCCGTCGGTTGCATCTGTTCAGTGGCAGAGCCCTGAGCGACGGGGCCCTGACCAGTGAGCAGGACCATCGGCGGGGGCGGTTGCGCCAGCTCGCCCAACTGCGCAGCCCTGGAGTGGTGCGCGGTCTGGAGGTGGCCGAGGAGCAACCGGCGACCACCCAGCAGTGGTTGCAGATCAGCCCTGGCTATGGCCTGACGGCCTTCGGAGCGGAGGTGGGGGTGCCCAGACCGCTGCGGTTGCCCTTCGCAAGCCTGCGGCGACTGGACGGGACGGACACCCCCGCCACACCAACGGGCACTCCCGCATCGCCTCGGCTATGGATCCTGCTGCTGCAGCCGGTGTCGGTGTTGCAGGCCGTGGCCGTCGATCCGAACCGCTGCAGCGAATGGGATGAGAGCGGCCGGGCCTTTGAGGAGGAGACCCACAGCGAAGGGGTGCGGTTTGGGGTGCTTCCCGTGGACGATCGGTTGCCCGAGGAGTGGGCGACCCAGCAGCAACGCCAGCTGCTGGGCCATGGGGAGGAGCGGCCCCAGCTGGCCTGGAGCCCCGATGGCAGCCAGCTGGCCAGCGCGGGATCGGATGGGATTCTGCGGATGTGGACAGGCCTGGAGGGAGCTGCAGGCCAGACGTCGGTGGAGCGCAAGGGCCATCAGGGCGGGGTGACCAGCCTCAGCTGGAGACCCGACGGCTGGCGGCTGGCCAGCGGCGGCGCCGAGGGTCAGGTGAGGCTCTGGAGCCCCGGCGACGACCGCCCCGATCCCCTGGCGGAAGCCCAGGCCCACGAACGGGCGGTCCTCGGCCTGGAGTGGCACCCCGATGGCCAACGGCTGGCCAGTGGCGCGGAGGACGGCAGCCTCAAGCTCTGGCGGGCGGAACGGGACGGGGAGCTGTCTTGGCTGACGGATCTTGGCCGCCAGGACGGTGCGGTGACCTGTCTGAGCTGGAGTCCCGATGGGCAGACCCTCGCCAGCGGCGGCACCGCTGGCGTGGTGCTGCTGTGGGTCGCCAGCGGCGATGGCTGGGCGATCCGGGCCAAGCTCCAGGCCCACGACGGCGCCGTGCGCTGCCTGGCCTGGAGCGGCGATGGCGGCCGACTCACCAGCGGCGGTGAGGACGGGGTCGTCAGGATCTGGGTGGGAGGAGCCGGCGAGGACCTCCAGCTCCTGGTGGAGCAGAGGGGCCACCGCAGCGATGTGCTCCACCTGGCCTGGAACAGCGATGACACTGCCCTTGCCAGCGGCGGTGCCGATGGCAGCGTGCGGTTGTGGTCCATGGACAGCCCGCAGGAACCGCCCGGCCAGGCCGTCACCATGGAGGGGGCGGTGCTGCAGCTGCGCTGGGACGTTGCGGGCCTGCGGGTCGCCAGCGCGGACCCTGGCGAGAAGGGAATCCGGCTGGGGAGGCTGGAGCCAAAGCGCTGGCGCAACCTGATTGCCGATGCGCTGCTGCAGTGGGAGCAGAGGGAGCGGGCCAACGGCCAGCCGATGCCCTGGGATCGGCTTGGTCTGCCGATCGCCCTGATCGCCCTGTCGGCCGATCGGCAGCGGATCGCCTTCGTCGACTCAGCGGTGGTGGTGCGAACCGGCGGTGCCCTGAGAGAGGGAACGCCCCTGCTGCCGCAACGGCCACCCATCGACCTGATCCGGGCGCGCCTGCAACAGTTCGCCGAGCAGATGGCGGAGCTGCCAGCGGCCGGCGCCCTTCCCTGGGACCAGGAACAGCGCTGGTTTGCTGAGCAGGTTGTGGCGCCGTTCCGCCACCTGCCGCCCGTCGGCCTGCTGCCGCGCGCGGCATTGGGCGATCTGCAGCTGCACCCGCGAAGCAGCGTGGGCTGGCCGCAGACCGGAGCGACCGGCCTGACCACCCGGGAGTGTCGCTTCTTTCCCGCGACCTGGCTGGTGCATCTGACTCCGATCCCCCAGGAGCAGCTGGAGCTGGCCTTGGGCGAGGCCTGCGCCCTGGCCCCCTACGACCTGGACCAGCCCGATCAGGTGCAGCTGTGGGTGCCGGTGCCCGAAGCCTGGTTTGAACCGGACCTGCTGCTTTCTGAACGAGCCGATCAGGCCTTTCAAGATGCGATCGAGCTGAGCAAAGCGAGTCGCAACGACTGGCTGCAACGCCGCGGCTGGCTGCGGCGGAGGCTGGGGGCCATCACCCGGGCCATCAGCGGCACGGCGGTGAGCTTTGCGACCCCCGATCCTGGTCAGCTGGATGCCGATGAGGTCGAGCCTGATGCGGCGCCCGATGCAGAGGACCCCCAAGCGCAAGTTTCAACAGCCACGGTCGCGGCCGCTGGCTCCGCTGCGGTGGCTGAGCCGGAAGATCACTACGGTACCGAACGATCGGGAACGAACCGAATTCGAAAGGTAACGGCACTGGACAAGTTGGTCGAGGAGCTCAGGAAAACCGCACCGATCGACAACGACGCCGTTTTTCTACCGACCAAGAAGGATGACCAAACCCAACAACGACGGGACTTGACCGCCGACCAAATCGCCGCCATACAAAGCAAGCTTGCCCTCATCAACACCCCGGGAGCGGAACAGCTCACCTATGACGGCAGCAGCGGTCTTTTAACGATCCGTGGTGTAATGAGCGATGCTGTCAAAACGAAGCTGATCGCGAGGACCAACACAGGAACCAACCCCGCTAGCAACTCGGTCTTTGATCCCCTGCTGTTTGATCAAAACGAACTCGAGACGGCGATCAACAGACTTTTCGAGAGCTCCAAAGACAACACGGCCCTGCTCGGTCTCGATCAGATGCTCATTGCCTCGGCCGCCTCCACCAGCCCACCGTCCGCGGCATCGTTCATCGGCCTGGAGGCCTTCATCGAGCGGTTGCAGCAGACAACAGCCCGGGCCGACGACAGCATCGAATTCGGCTTTCTGCAGGCCCGCACCAACATGTTCCGGATCCGCCAGCAGGTGATGGGCCAGGAGGATGCGGTGAAGCTGGCCACCTCACCAACCCTGGCGGCGATCGCCACCCGCGAAACGGCCCGCGTCAGCCAGGACGACCTGAAGAACTACTTCCAGCGGATCAAATCCGTCAGTGGCAGTGAACGTTCGCTGCTGCGCCTGTCCATCGAGAATGCCGAGGACCCAACCAGCGGCACCCAAGCAGCGGACTCCCTGGCAGGGGAGGCGGCCGAGACCCGTGAAGCGCCCCAGCCAGCCGCTCAGCCCACCATTGGGCCGGCGCCGCGGCGCTTTGCGGCAATGGGGTTTCCGGTGGTGGGCTTGACCAACCAGCCGCTGCTGTTCAACCAGGACCCTGAGCTGGCCATCGCCGCCGCCGGACCGGCGCTGGACGCCGAGAACGTTGTTCAGGACAGTCCCTGGCTGATCAATGCCGGCATCCAGGTCGCTTCCGCCACGGTGATCGGCGACTCACCCCTGACCGGCAGCGTGCCCGAGCTGATCAGCGTGGCCCAGCGGTTACCCCAGCCGGCGGCGGTGCAGACCAGTGACTTCGTGATCAGCGACCGCCTGACCATCCTGGCCGGCCTCAGCAACCAGGGGCTCTTCAAGGATCTGGCGATCCCCGGCCAACCGGAACTCACCTTCGGCGCCGTCCAGACCGGTGGGGCGGTCCTCGATCCGCAGAGGCCTGCGGCCGGAGCCGATGAGGTGGGGTATTTCTCCAAAGCCGTCGAAACCCTCGATCTCACCGTGGCCGCCCTCAGGCTTGGCGAGGGTCGGGTGCAGCAGGTCCGCCAGGCGATCGGGCTCTGTCTGAGAACGCTTCAGGAGCTGCGGCAGCTGCAGGACCGACTGGAGCAGCGGCTGCGGCTGGTGGAGATCGCCCTTGCCGAAGCCCGCCAGGACCTCTCGGTGGCCCAGGCCCTGCTGGCCGAAGAAGAGGAGCGGGTCAAAGCGATCAACGACCGCCGCTCGCGCATCCTCAGGGAGCACGTCGCCTTTCTGGCCTTTCAGCGCCCCCGATCCCTCGATCTACGGCGACCCTCCGCCTGGATTCGCCTCGATCCCGCTGCCGCTGCCAGCCCCGTTCCGCCCTGCTTCAACGACACCACACCGATCCCGCGGGAGGTGCGGGCGATGGTGGAGCTGCTGCGGGAGGCGCCGCTGGGGTGGTTCAGCGGCCTGCTGGCGGGGCTGCGCCGCCTGGATCGGATCGACACCCTGGTGCGGCTCTACCGGAGCGCTGCCCAGCGGCGGGAGCAGATCGCCGCCGCGTCGCTCACGGTCCCGCAGCTCGGCGCTCCTTCGCTGACGGCAGTCACCAACCAGGAGCTCAGTGCCAGCGAGCTGGGCAACTCCCCGATCGGTCGCTCGATCGGTCGCCTCTACGGCCAGCGGCAGCTGCTGCTGCGCCAGCGCTGGCTGCGCCAGCCTCCCCCCACGCTCGAGCTGGTCGCCGCCCAGAGCTGGCAGGAATCCCTGCGGCAGGCGGAGCTCTGCCTCACCCTTGGCGATCTGCTGGCGGGGGACCACCACCGGCCCGAACTCAGCGCCGAAGCCGCCGCGCTGCAGGAGCAGTGGTGCCGGGTGGCCACCTGCCTGAAGGAGCGGTTCGGAGCCGTCCAACCCCGGTTTCGGCTCGACTGGGCCGAGCGTCTCAGCCAGTTCGACGGCCCCGCGGACCTGCGCCAGCTCAGCAGCCTGCCCCGCTGGGGGGAGGTGGCTGATGGCCCGGACCGCCGCGCCCTGCAGGAGCTGGTCGACTGGCTGTTTCAGCAGGTCAACGGCGAGGTGGAGGAGGCGGTCGCCTTCGCCAACGACCTGGTGCGCCTGGCCCTGCTGCTGGCCTGCCACGCGCCGGTGAACCAGATCCTCAGCGGCCAGGTGATCACCCCAGGCCCCCTGGCCCCGGAGGCACGGCTGCCGGTCCGCATCGATCCGCTGCGGGTGCGGATCGGCATGCCGGTGCTGTTCCACGGCAGCGACGGCGTCGTGGCGGAGGGCGTCGTCGAGGACCTCAGCGGCACCGTCGCCACCACCCGCATCCTGCGCGGCAACGCCAGCCGCAGCGCCGACACCAAAACCCGCGTGCAGTTCCTGCGCCAACCCCTCCACTGAGCCCACACCCCGATGCGCCGCGTCCGCCGCCTGCTGCTCAGCGCCCCCAGCGAGGGCCTGCGCCGTCGCGGCGAGCTGCTGCTGGAGGATGCCCTGCGCACCGCCAGCCTCCCCGGAGCGGAGGACGCCCGGCTATGGCTGGTGCGGTCCCTGCGGCTGGGCCGGATCGATCCCCGCGGGAGCCCCGCCCTGCTGGCCCGCAGGATCGAGGAGCGGCTGCGGCAGGAGGGCCTGCAGGCCTGCCCCGGCGACGACCCCGCGGCCGAAGCGGCGCCCGTGGTGGTGTTCGCCAGCGGCCTGGAGGCCGCCTGCTCCCTGGGGGTGCGGGTCGGCCGAGGCGCGCCGGTGCGGGGATGGTTCTGGCCGCTGGCGGTGCCCGCCTACCGGCCCGGGGCCGCGCCGGCGGAGATCCTGCGGGCTCTGTTGCGGGCCAGTTTTGACCTGCCCGGCGGTGCCGCCGCCAGCACCGCCTGGTTGGAGCGGCTGGTGGAAGCCGGCGCGGTCGAGCCGCTGCTGGCCAGCCTCAGCGCCACGGAAGCCGAAGGTCTGCTGCGGCTGGGGGGATGGGAGCCTCGGCCCCGTTCCGTCCCACCGTCAGCGGCCGCAGTGACGGCAGGGCGGTTGGTGCCGTTGGTGCCGCCACGGCCCACGACTCCATGGGCCCCGGCCTGGGGAGCGGTCCTGGAGCGCTGGCTGCCCCGCTGGGGGGCGTCCGACCCGCGGGGCCTGTGGTTGGTGGCCATGGCCCTGGCGGCCCGCCATCCGGCCCGGATCGGCGCGGCAGCGCTGCTGGCCGAGGCCAGGGCAGTGCAGGCCGGCCTGGAGGCCGCGTGGGCCCGGCCCCCGCTCGGAGCCGATGGGTTCAGCCACCCCGGGGGACCAGCGCCAGGCCAGGCGCTCCCGGCGGAGCAGTCAGCGGCGCCGGCAGCGCTGGCCTCCCGCGCCCGCTTCACCCCGGCGCCAGGCCAAGACCCCAGCGAATCGGCAGCGCTCCCCGGCGAGCGGTCGCTGGCGGAGCCAGAGGCTCCGTTGGACGCCGTGGCAGAGGCCCCAGGTCCGGCCAGACCACCTCTCAGCAGCGGCGGACTGGATGCTGAACCTTCCCCCTGCGCCGGCTTCGCCTTCCTGGTGGTGCTGCTGCAACAGCAGGGAATCGAGGCCTGGCTGGAGCGGTATCCGGCTCTGGACGATCAGGACTGGCCCCGGCAGCTGCTGCGCCACCTGGCCGATGCTCTGGCGCTGCCGGCGGCCGATCCCCTGCGGCAGCACCTGGCTCTCGACGGTCCGGCTTCGGCCCAGCCCCCGGCGCTGTCGCCCCTGGCGGATCCTGCCGTTCTGGCCTCCCTGTGCCGCCAATGGCGGCGCCGGCTGAGGCGCTGGAGCCAGGTGCCGGGGCGGCCGCGGCTGGAGGAGCTGGTGTGGCGGCCGGGACTGGTGGTGGCGGGTCGCACCCATCTGGAGGTGTGGTTCGAGCCGCGCCAGGCGGAGATTCGCCTGCGCCGTCACGGCCTGGATCTCGACCCCGGCTGGGTGCCCTGGCTGGGACGGATCGTGACCTTCCACTACGACAGGCGGGGGCCCGGCGATGGCGGGATCTGAGTTCGGCCTGGCGGATCTGGCCCTGGCGGCGATCGCCGCCCAGCTCGACCCAGCGGCCCTGGCGGGTGATGGATTGGAGGAGCGGTCGCTGCGGCTGGCCCTGGAGCGCTGCGGCGCATCGGCACCGACCCCGGAGTTGCTGGAGGCGCAGCTCCTGGCGCCCGCCAGCCAAGACCGGTCCTTGGTGGCGCTGGCCATCCCCCTGGGCCTGAGTCCGCTGGAACTGCTCTGCGCCGCCGTCGCGATCGCGGTGGAGGAGGACGTCCTGACCGGACGGCTGCTGGCCCATCTGCAGCAACCCCTGGGTGGATCCCGGCCCACCCTCGGCCTGTTGGCGGCCAGCCTCGGCCCCCTCGCTGGCGACGACCGCCCCCTGCATGGCCTGGTGGCCGGCACGGCCCTGGGCTCGGGGCTGCTGGCCCTCGGCCAGGACGCTTCCCCCCTGCCGGAGCAGACCCTGCGGATGCCCACAGCGCTGGTGCTGGCCCTGCGAGGGCTGGATGGGGGAATGGCGGGCACCATGGCGGGAGAGGCGACGCTGGCGGCCGTGCCCCTTCCCCCCAGCCTGGGGGAGATGGTGATGGCCCAGGGCCGAGCGCTGCGGGGGGAGCGGGTGCTGGTGCTGCGCACGGGTTGCCCGCCGGAGGGGCGGGCGGTGGCGGCGGCCCTGGCCAAGGCCATCGCTAGCCGGGCCGTTTTTCTGGGCGGCGAGGCACCGCCTGGACTGGGTCCGTGGCTGCTGCTGCGCCGCGCCCTGCCGGTGTTCGAGCTGAACCTGGCCCCTGGCGAACGCCGCTGCCTCCCCACCATCCCGGGCTACCAGGGTCCGCGGCTGGCGCTCTGCGGCCCGGATGGCAGCGTCGAGGCTGGCGAACGGCCTCCCCTCAGCTGGCGTCTGCCAGTGCCGGAGGCGGCGGAACGGCAGGAGCTCTGGCAGCAGGCCCTGGGATCCGACGACGGCGCCATCGCCCTGGCTCGCCAACTGGCCCGGGACCATCGCCACGGCTGCGGCCGCATCGCCCAGCTTGGCCAGCTCAGCCAGCACCAGAGCCAGCGGATGGGCCGCAACCAGCCCAGCGCCGCCGATGTGCTTGAGGCAGCCCGCGGCGGCGAGGGCCTGGGGCTCGACTCCTTGGCCCAGCTGGTGGCGGACACGGTGCCGGAGCAGGCCCTGGTGCGCTCCGATGGGCTGCTGCAGGAGCTGGAGCTGCTGCTGCTGCGCTGCCGCGGTCGGGATCAGTTGGTGGAAGGCCTCGGTGAGGCGGCCCGGGTCCGTTTTCACCCCGGGGTGAAGGCCCTGCTGGTGGGGCCATCGGGCACCGGCAAGACCCTGGCGGCCAGCTGGCTGACCAGCCGGCTGGGGTTGCCGCTCTACCGGGTGGATCTGGCAGCGATCACGAGCAAATACATCGGTGAAACGGAAAAGAACCTTGCCGATCTGCTGGCCCGGGCTGAGCAGGCGGAGGTGGTGCTGCTGTTCGACGAGGCCGATTCGCTCTTCGGCAAGCGCACCGAGGTGCGCGAAGCCAACGATCGCTTCGCCAATGCCCAGACCAACTACCTCCTGCAGCGGATCGAGACCTACGACGGCATCGTGCTGCTCACCAGCAACAGCCGCGAACGCTTCGACAGCGCCTTCAGCCGCCGCCTCGACGCCGTGATCGACTTCGCCCTGCCGGGCCCCCAGGAGCGGCACGCCCTCTGGCTGGCCCATCTGGGGGAGGGCCATGGCCTCAGCGAGGGGGAGCTGAACCGGCTGGCGGGGGAGGTGGATCTGGCCGGAGGCGCGATCCGAAACGTGGTGCTGGCGGCGGCGGTGCTGGCGCGGCAGGGGCGGGGAGCGATCACGATGGCGGAGCTGCGGCGGGGGTTGGCGATGGAATGTCGCAAGCTGGGTCTGCCCCTGACCCTGGAACGGGAGGCGAGGGTGTAAGCCATGCCGACACCGCTCGCCACCAGCCGTGGGGAGGCCCCCCGGGGGCGCGCCAGAGCCGCCACCCCCCAGGGCCCGATGCGCCGAGCTGCGGCCGAGGGAGGCGGGCAGGGACAAGGTGCGGGGGCCGGCATGCCCGTTTTCCTGCGCCGGCAGGAGCCGAGCGGAGGGCCAGCGGAGCTGAGGGCGGCTGGGCCGGCGGCGGCGAGGTCGGACGGTGCAGCGACGGGGCCGAGCAGAACGGCCGGGGTGGCTGGGGCCAGCACCGGGTTGGGGGTTGGCGCGGCCGCTCCGGCCCTGGCGGGGAGCACAACCGGGACGGCAGCGGGCCTGAGCTCCGGCGGCCCAGATCTGCTGATGCCTGAACCTCCAGCCGGCCTCTCGGCGGCGGAGCAGCAACGGCTGAACAGCGCGGCGGCGCAGGCGGCCAGCGCGGCGGCGGCGGCCAGTGCGATGCCATCGGCCGAGCAGAACGTGGCCGGCGCCCGGGCGGCCGTGGCCGAACCCCAGGCGGAGGCCAATGCCCGGGCTGCCGCCGCCCTCAGCGAGGCCCTCGGCGAGCGGGCGGCCCCAAGCCCTGAGATCGAGGCGCTCTGCGCTCGCATTCAGGAGGCGATCCGACGCCGGCGGCCTCCGGATCAGGACGCCCTGGTGCAGTTCGACCCCCAGGCGGCGACCCAGGCGGCGGGCGATGAGCTCAACGCCTCGGTGCAGGGGCAGAGCGAACAGGTGCAGGGCAACTACCAGCAGCTGCAGCAGCCCCCCAGCGGCGCACCGGCCCCGCCCGCCCAACCGCTCACTCCACCGGCCGGACAGGTGGAAAGCCCACCGATCGGGGCCCAGGCCGCGGTGCCCGACCCGGTGACGCCCGAGAGCGTGTCGCTGGACGCCGACGTGGCGGTCAGCGGGAACCGGATCAGCGAGGCCGGCATGGACAGCGAGGCGAGCGCCTTGATCACCGACCCGGCCAACCCGGTCAGCCAGGCGCGGGAGGGACAGGTCAATCTCAGCGAAGCGGCGGCCCGGGATCCCCAGGAGGTGTTGGCCGAGCAGAACGCCGTGCGGGATCAGGCCCTGGGAGCCATGCAAGATCTGCAAGCCCGGACCCTGGCGGCCCTGCAATCGTCGCGGGCTGCCACCGCCGCCGGCGTGGGTGGCGGGATGGTGCGGATGGGCGGCACGGAGGCGCAGATGCGCACCCAGGCCTCCAGCCAGGCCCAGACAATCTTCGATGGGGCCCGCGACCAGGTGCGCTCCCTGCTGGAGCCGCTGCCACGCACCGCCCTGCAGCGCTGGCAGAGCGGCATCGCCGTGCTCTCCAGCCAGGTGGAGCAGGAATCAGAGCAGTTCAATCGCTGGAAGCGGGAGCGCTACGAGGGCGTCAGCGGCGCGGCCCTGGAGCTGGTGGAGGGGGTGATCGGCCTGCCGGATTGGGCGATCGACTGGCTGAACGGCATCGAGGAGCGTTTCGGCGCCAGGGTCTGCAACCTGCTGCGCGAGATCTCGGTGGAGGTGAACGGCGTAATCGCCAGCTGTGAAGACATCATCGCCGCTGCCAACACGCGCATCAAGGAGGTGTTTGACGCCCTGCCCGAGAGCCTGCGGGACTGGGCGGCCGGCGAACAGGCCCAGTTCAGCGCCCAGTTGGACGGGCTGCGGCAGGAGGCCCAGAACAGCCGCGACACCTTCAACCGGCAGCTCAGCCAGGAGGCCTCCCAGGCGGTGCAGAGCGTGCGGGAGCGGATCCACACGATGCGCCAGGAGGCTGGGGGCTGGGTGGGCCAGATCAGCGCGGCGATCGAGCGCTTCGCCGAGAATCCAGCCCGGTTCATTCTTGAGGGATTGCTGCAGCGGCTGGGCATCGATCCCAGCGCCTTCTGGGGCGTGGTCAACAGGATCGGCTCGGTGATCGACAGCATCGCCGCCGATCCACTCGGCTTCGCCGGCACCTTGGCCCGGGCCATGGGCCAGGGCTTCAGCCAGTTCTTCAGCAATGTCGCCACCCACATCTCCGGCGGCTTCTTTGCCTGGTTGTTCTCCGGCCTGGGATCGGTGGGCGTGCAGATCCCCAGCGACTTCTCACTCGGCAGCCTGATCACGTTTTTCCTGCAGCTGATGGGGATCACCTGGCAGCGAATCCGGGGAATTCTGGCCCGCTACATCGGTGAAGAGAATGTGGCGTTATTGGAGCGTGCCTACGAACTGATCGCCCTGCTGATCGAGCGCGGGCCGGCTGGGATTTTCGAGCTGCTGCGCGAGCAGTTGAATCCCCAGATGATCCTGGATCAGATCCTCAGCTCGGCCGTGGATTTCATGATCGATGCTCTGATTCGTGCGGTGACGCCGCGGATCATCGGACTGTTCAATCCTGCCGGTGCGATCCTGCAGGCGATCGAGGCGATTTACCGGATCCTGAGTTGGCTGTTCGAGAACGCCGCTCGCCTGTTCGGCCTGGTCGAGACGGTGGTCAACGGCGCCGCCGAATTGATCGCCGGCAACGTCGGTGGCATGGCCAATGCGGTGGAGGGATCCCTGGCCAGGCTGATCGCGCCGGTGATTGATTTTCTGGCCGGCTACCTGGGCGTCGGCAACCTGCCGAACCAGATCGCCGAGACCATCGGTGGTTTTCAGGAGATGGTGCTGCGGGTGATCGACCGCGTCGTGGCCTGGATCGCCCAACGGGCCCGGGGACTGCTGCGGAGTCTGGGGGTGGGAGGGGAAGAGCGGGACGTAAAAGTTAGAGCTCGCGAGCGCATTGCTTCGCTTCTGGGAGAAGATGCGAGCGTGGAAGAAGCAACAAATGTGCTGCGCAGAGTTGAGCAAGAACTAAGGGGCGAAGGATTGGTTCGTCTGATAATCTCCCCGAGGGAAAACGAGGGAGAAACGGAATACATCATTGACGCGGAAGCAAGCCCGCTGCGTCACATCCTAAGGCTACGATCGCTGGTCACCAATCGTAGAGCAAGTGTTCAGATGGCTGTACGCATCAAGACATCATCCGAGGACGCCTTTGCTCTCAGGACTGAAGCGAGAGATCTGCGTCGCGAAGGAATGCGACTATCACCGTCCTTCAATCCGATCCGACATTTTCCAAGCCGTCAGCAAGGCCTGGTCAACTCAGAAGTCAGAACCCACCAGTTTCCCAGCAACGATGCACTGGGAAGGGAGGGAGCTTTCAGCACAGTCGACATCGAACGCAGCGGCGGATTCCTAACCAGCGGTGGATTCCTTATCGCGCCTGCCGCCGGCAGTAGAGAGGTGGAATTGCTGACATGGAATACCCAGAGTGATCACAAGCGCGAATCCAATCAAGGCCATGCTGAGCACAACTTTTATGGATGGCTGAGGACTCAGGATGCATCATTCCTGAGCAGGATAACAGAGATCCAGCTGGATCTTCACAGGTACAGCCCCTGCGATACATGCTGCCGGCTGCTGGATTCACTGGCGAAGTTCGTCAGGGGAGCTAGTCAGAACAATCACGTGGTTTTCACGATTCACTGGTCCGACCTCTACGACAAAGGACATATGGAGCACCAGCACACAACCATGCAAGGAATCAATGATCTTAGGAAGGAGTGGGAGGGGGTTGATGGCAACAAGCTGCCTCAGGGGTCAGGCAACGAACCCGCCAACAGGCTTCATGTCACTCCGATGCAATAGACGTGACTTGGCCCATGCCACCATCAGACGATCAACAGGCCATCCAAGGCCAGTGAAAAGATCGTCAGCCATGGTCGGCAGGCTTTCGGTGCCGACACGATGACTCCCAGCCCATTCCAATCATGGTGCATCCAATCAGCCTCCAGCGCCTCTGGCTCAGCGCCGATCGAGCCCGCTACTTCCTGACCCCAGCCGATCTCGACCTTGACGCTGGCGCCGACACAATCCGTTCGATTCGGGGCGAGGTGCGCCAGGTGGACCTGGACACCCTGCTGCCGTTCGAGATCAGTGAAGTGCAGGCCCAGGCTTGGGCTCGGGAGGAGTTGGGGCAGGTGCTTCAGCTGCTCAGGCAGGCCTTTGTGGGCAGCGAGCCAGCGTCAGCAACCACCACGTCATCCGTGGGAAACAACCCAGGGAAGACGACCAGCTCCGCCACCCCCGGCCTGGATCTGCTGGCCGAGCTCAGCCAGACACCTCGGCAGTCGCTAGAGGAGGGGCAGGGTGCTATCGGCCGGGCCCTGGGGGCCTACTTCAAGGACATCGGTGCGACGGTGGCCGATGCGATCAGCGGCGATCCGGCTCGTGCCGGCCGGGCCCAGGAGCGGATGGCCTGCTGGACGGCAGTGCTGGGCGAGGCGGCGGAGATGGATGGCAAGCCAAGGGATGCGATGCCCGAGAAGACTGGCAGTCCCGAAGCGGCCTGCGAGCCAGTGGAAGCAGAGGAGCTCAAGGCATGGGCTGAGCCGCTGCGGCGACTGGCCGAGCAGATGAGGCTCCGGGCTGATGCCATCGCCGCCGCGCGGCAGGACAACGACAGCCGCTAACAACCTGCCGTGGGAGGGCTGTTGGGGCGATTCGAAGTTTGATCTGGCGGTGTCAGCAGCTGGGCGCCAAGATTGCCTGGCTCAAAACAGACATCATAGGGACGTCACATCAAATCGACGTCACAGTTGTATCCATAGCCGAGGTGTGGATCGGATCGAGACGCATTATCCAGCCCCGCTGCTCAGGCCTGGCGCCAGGGCACATAGCGCCACGGCAGGCCGCAGCGCCAGAGGCGCAGATTGGCGGAGCGGATCTCCCGGCGGCAGGCCCAGGTGAGATACATCGGCTGGCGGTTGCCCAGGCAGACCAGGGCGTAATCCCGGTGATCATCAGCGGCGATGGCCATCAGGGAACTGGCGGGCCGATGAGACTATGGGCAGCGGCTCCACGGTTCCGTCGTCCAGACGACCATGGTGTGCCATGCCTAGCCTTGCTTCGCTGCCGGTTCAGGTCTGGAGCGCTGTGGAGGCCGGGGCACTCAGCCGGCGCTGGCGGATTGGGGATCCGGCTCGGAGCAGCCGGCGCTGACGACGGCAGACAGCGAAGGCGGCGGCGACGAAGGGGTCGGTTTCCGAGTCGTTGACGATCGGGATAAAGAGCGCCTGACCCGTCGTCACCGTCAGCGAACGCTCGATCGATGTGCCATCACCACTGCCGGTCAGGAACACCATCGCTGGATCCTTGCTGTTGACCGTCTTGAGCGCGCTGCTGTCGGAGCTGCCCAGCAGCGGGTTGTTGGCAGCCGGGGCCTCCAAAGGTCTGCCACCACAGGGCTGACCAGGCGTACTGACTCCGGCCGCCATGGCTTTGGTCGGCTGGGAGCACGACAGCTGAGGCCGTCAGCGGCACCAGAAACAAAACCGACTGATGGCGGCGCCGATGGCCCATGACGCGGCTGAATGGATCGGCGGCTGAGAGCGAAATGCCACGGTGTTACAAGGATCATCGCCACCATTTGAGGGAGAAGCCGATACCTGAAGCCCGCAATTCAGCCCATCTACAGCGGGATCACCACCGGCCTTCCCGCCAGCGCAGCGATCAGCATCAGGGCGTCCACCCCACCAGCCAGTCGCGCCGCCACGGCTGGGTGGTGCTCGGTCCTGAGGTGTCGTACCTGGCGAACCTGTGCCAGGCGATGGCGATGGTGGCCAAGGTCAACAGCCCAGCCCTCAGCCGCCCCTGGCTGGTCAGGCTGCTGCCGCCGCGCCGCTGAAGCGGATGTCCCCATGTTGCGGCAGCGGCGCCTCCGCTGCCGCCCGGGCCATGATTCGGCTGGGATCCATGGCGTCAGACGGCTGGCGATCAGGCCGCCCCCTCCCACCGCAGCGCAGCCTTGACGCCCCAGCCCAGCCCAGCCGCGGCGACCAACGCCCCATCGCCAGGGGCGCTCCCCTCCGCCAGGCCCGATGCAGCCATCGCCTCCCCGCCAACCCGGTCCAGCCCCCTACCGCCAGCTTGGGACGGCTCCAGCCCAGGGCTGATCGAGGACCTGCAGACCTGCCTCGCCTGCCCGAGCCCCCTTTATCTCGGCCGCGCCATCGCCGATCAGCTGCTGGCGGTCCTGGCCGACCATGACAGCGATGCCCTGTTCGTGTTCAGCGAACCCCAGGTCTTTGCCCAGCACGGCCAGGCCCTGCTCGATCGCCTGCAGGAGCGGCACCGCTGCAGCCTCCAGCTGGTGGGATCGGGGGACAGCTGCAAACGCTTCGCCAGCCTGGAGGAGGTGCTGGAAGGGTTGATCGCGGCCGGGGCCAGCAAGCGGTCGATTCTGATCGCTTTCGGCGGCGGTGCCGTCGGCAATCTGGTGGGGATGGCCGCCGCCCTGCTGTTCCGCGGCGTGCGCTACGTGGAGATCCCCACCACGATGACCGGCCAGACCGATAGCGTGTTGAGCAACAAGCAGGCGATCAACGGCCGCTCCGGTAAGAACCTCTTCGGCACGTACCACGCGCCACTGTTCATCTGGGCCGACACCGCCTACCTGGCCAGCGAACCGCTCGCTTCCTGCCGCAGTGGCATCGTCGAGGGGATCAAGAATGGCTTCATCGCCGATCCCCCCTTTCTCGACGAGCTCGAACAGATGCTCGAACCGCAACACCGCTATGGCCCTGCCGAGCGCCATGCCCTGGTGCGACGGCTGATCCTCTCGAAGTTGCCGATCCTGCGCCGCGATCCCTCCGAAAAGGGCTACGGGATCATCCTCGAATACGGCCATACCTTCGGCCACGGCCTTGAAGTGCTGCTGCAGGGGGCCATGCCCCATGGCGAGGCGGTCGGCTATGGCATGCGCATCGCCGCCCGTCTCGCCCAGCGACTCGGCCTGATCGATTCGGCCCTGGTGGCCCGCCATGACGCCCTGATCGTCGAGCGGCTGGGCTTCGATGCCCCCTGGCCCCGGCAGGTGAGCGCCACCGCGCTGATCGACGCGATGGCCACCGATAACAAGAAAAAAGGACGGGAACTGCGCTACGTGCTGCTCGAAGCGGCGGGCCGCTGCGTCAACCCGGATGGTGATTGGATGATCGCCGTTCCCGATCGGCTGGTGCAGGAGGTGCTGGAGGGCTTCATCGCCGAGGCCAGCGCGGCTCCGGCCAGGGCGGAGCCGCCATGCTGAGCGCAGTCCTGGGCCTGCTGCTCGCCACCCTGCCGGCGGCGGCGGCGCAAGAGCTGAGCAGTGTCACCGTCACCTGCCTGGCCAAGGCGCGGGCGGGGCTGCAGGCCTTCGGGGGCATCGGCGGTGCGGTCCATGCCGGCGGCAACCGCTGGTGGCTCGCCTCCGAAGGCCTGCCGTTGTTGTTTCCGGTGCAGCTGGATCTGACCGCCCCGCAGCTGCGACCGCGGATCGGAGCGCCGATCAGCATCCACGGCGATCCCCAGGGCGGTGAATTCCGCAAGGTCGAATCCCTGGCCCTCTGCCACGACCGCTTCGTGATCGGCACCGAGGCGGTGATGGCCAAGGAACGGCGCAGCGGCACCGATGAGGACCTGCGCCTGGTGCTCCTCAACCGCCGCGGCGGTTACGTCGCTGACATCCCCCTGCCGGATCACTACCGACGGTTGCGGCCCGGCAGCGGTTCGACCTACTACCGCGGCCTTCAAGGCCTCTCCTGCAGCCCCGACGGGCGCCAGCTGCTCGTCAGCCTGCAACGCCAGCTCCAGCAGGACGGGGACGTGGCGATGTCACGCCAGCTGCTTTACCGCTGGCATCCCGAGCAGCGGCGTTTCCAGCTGGAGCGGGAATTTCTGGTGCCCCTGCAGCTCCGCCTGGGACTGATGGACAGCTTGCTGCTGGGCGATGGGGAGGCCCTGATGGTGGAGAACGAGGTCAGCCCGCAGCAGCGCAACACCCTCTCCCGCTTCCGCATCGACGACGGCGACGACAGCCGCGCTTGCCTTTCTCTGCGCGATTGCCCGGCCCGACCGGCGCGCACCACGCTGGTGCTCGATCAGATCGAACGCCATGCCGGTGTCGATCTGAGCCACAACGAAGTGCAGTACGACGCCCTCGCCCTGGGGCCCGTGCTCGCCGATGGCCGCCGCAGCCTGCTGCTGGTCAACGACGACGACCACTGCGGCACGCTTACTAGTCCCACCGCCAGCATCAGCCCCGGCTTCGCGGGCACCACCTTCACCCGGGTGCTGCTGTCACCCCGCTCCCCATCGCCGCTGCCGCAATGAGCCAGCCTCCGGAGCCCAGCCCGCCGGCCGCCGCCGCCGCGCCCGCAGCAGAGCACCCCCCGCAGGATTCGCCGCCCCTGGTCACCCCCCGCTACCCCGATCTGCAGGACTGCGCCGTGTTGATCAGCGGCGGTGCCGCCGGCATTGGCGCCGCCCTCTGCCGGGCCTTCGTGGGGCAGGGGGCGCGGGTGATCAGCCTCGATCGCGATGCTGCCGGCCATCGCCGCCTGGAGGAACACTGCGCCGCCGGCCCCGGTTCGCTGCAGGGCCTGGAGGTGGATCTCTGCGATGGCCCCGCCCTGGTGCGCTGCCTGGCGGAGGTGCGCCAGCGGCTCCCGGATCTGCGGGTGGTGATCGCCAACGCCGGCTACGACCCCCGCTTCGATGGGCTGGCGATGGAGGAGGCCGACTGGAATGGGCTGTTCCAGCTGAATGTGACCCACGCCTTTCTGCTCTGCCGCGAGCTGCTGCCCCAGCTGGTGGCCAACGGCAGCGGCAGCGTGATCCTCACCGCCAGCCACACCGCCTGGATCGCCAAGCCCGATCTGATCGCCTACAACAGCACCAAGGCCGCCCTGGTGGGCCTGTGCCGCAGCCTGGCCGAAGCCTACGGATCCCGCGGCATCCGGGTGAACGCGGTGGCACCCGGCTGGACGATGACCGAACGGCAGCTGCGTCAGTGGGTGACGGCCCAGGCCCTGGAGGAGACCGTGCAGCGGCTGCAGGCCCTTCCCCTCACCCTCACCCCCGAGCTGATCGCCCAGCCCTTCCTGTTTCTGGCCAGCGATGCCTCCCGCTGCCTCACCCGGCAGGTGCTGATCGCCGACGCAGGCCAGACCAAGATCTGAGCACGATGGCGGCGACGATCGGACTCTGCAGCTGGATCTTCGGCCACCGCCACCACCAGCGGATCGCGGCCAGCGCCGCCGCCCTGGGCTGCAGCGGGGTGGAGTTGCACGTGCCGATCGACCGGGAGCCGGCCGCTGCCCTGCGACGCCTTTATGCCGACCACGGCCTGGCGATCCTCTCGCTCACCCCGGAGAACGTGGACCTGGCCCACCGGGACTGGCGCGAACGGCGGCGGGCGCTGGACTATTACGAGCGCCTGATCGACTACGCCGCCGAGCTGGCGGCCCCCGCGATCACCCTCCACGAGCTGGTGGGCCGGGGCTCCCCCCACGACAGCCCGGCGCAGGAATGGGAGCGGCTGCGCGAATCGTGCGCTCAGGTGGCTCGGCAGGCGGAGCAGCGGCGGCTGGATCTGCTGCTCGAGCCGCTGCGGCCGCCGCTGGTGAGCCGGATCCAGCGCAGCGACGCCGCCCTGGCCCTGATCGAGGCGGTGGGGTCGCCGCGGCTGCGGATCGTGCTGGACAGCTTCCACATGGATGCCAGCGAACCCGATCCGGAGGGGGCCATCCAGCGCTGCGCCGGCCGGCTGGGGGCGGTGCAGCTGGCCGATCGCGGCCGCCGCGGCCTGGGCCTGGGGGGCATCGACCTGGATGGTTACTGGAGGGCCTTCGCGGCGATCGGCTTTGCCGGGCCCTGGATCCTGGAATGTGCCGTGGGGCTCAGCGGCCCCTCCCTTCAGGAGCAACCGGTGGATCAGGACCAGCTGTGGCACGAGCTGGAGGCGAGCATCAGTTGGCTGCGAGCTCGGCTGGATTCGCCTCGCTTGGATGCTGATGAGCAGGGCAGCTCCAGCCCGTAAGGATCTGGCCCGCGGGCCCTGGCGCTGCGGCCGAACCCCCGAGTCAGGGAGCCAGCTAGTGGCCGGAGAGGCCACGCCAGGCCTGCCAGAGCAGCAGGGCGCCGCTGAGCAGCATCGCCCCACTGAACACCGCATACACCCCCTCCCGGGAGGTGGTCCGCAGAAAGCGTTGACCGACCAGGATTCCGAGCGGTGTCAGCGGCAGGAACAGCAAGGAGAGCCGCAGGGAGGCCAGATCCAGCTGACCGCTGCCCACGAAGGGCAACACCTTGCTGTAGTTGAGGCAGGCGAACAGCCAGGCCTGGGTGCCGGCCAGCAGGCGCGGCTCCAGCCGCTGCCCCATCAGATGCACCATCACCGGCGGCCCCCCGGCATGGACAAGGGTGCTGGTGAAGCCGGCCAGCATCCCCCACAGGCGCCCGGCGCCGTCGCCCGCACCCGGCGCTGCCGGCTGGACGGCAGCAGCTGGGGAGCGACGCCGCAGCCGCAACAGCACGAAGCCCAGGCAGATGGCGCCGATCAGCAGGCGCAGGCCATCGTCGGAGAGCCAGCGGCCGACCAGGGCCGCCGCCACCATGCCCAGCAGGGCCGGCGGGAGCAGCAGCTGCAGCTGGTGGCGATCGAAACAGCCGCGGAAGCTGAACAGGGCCAGCAGGTCGAGCACCAGCAGCAGGGGGAGCAGGATCGCGGCGGCCTGAGCGGGCGGCAGCACCAGGCTCATCAAGGGCACGCAGATGGCGCTCAGCGGGGCACCGGCTCCTCCCTTGGCGAAGCCGTAGACGAGCACGGCAATGGCAATGACCAGAGCCTGGGCCAGGCTGAGGCTGGGCATGGCGTCAGCGGGACGGTCGGCCCGGCGGGCATGGGTCCCGATCATCACCGATGCGGTCGACACCTCGATCAGCCGCACTGCCCCGATCGATCCGGCACCGATCGACACGGCCACGCCGAGCAGGCTGGAGATGGATGGCGGCTTGCCCCACCAACCCAGCCCCAGCGATGGCCGACCCCAGCCCCCAGCCCCTGGCCGCGATCGCCGAACGCTGGATCGGGAGCTGGAGCAACGATCGCCAGGTGGCCGCCAGCCTGGCGCGGGGTGGGCCGGTGGCCCCGGAACTGACCCGGGAGCGACGCCGGATCGAGGTGGTGCGGCTGGAGGCGCCCCAGCTGGGGCCCTGGGTGCTGTTTTTCGAGGAGGAGCGGGCCAGCCAGCCGGGCCTGGCCCACCGCCAGCGGGTGGTGGAGCTGGTGCTGGAGGAGGGGCAGCCGCGGGCGCGGCAGCTGTTTTTCCGCCAGGGGCCGGCCTACGACCGCGACCCGATCGATCCGGCGGCTGTGGCGCGGCTGGACACCGCCGACTTCCGCCATGAGGCCGGCTGCGACCTGTTCTTCCGCTGGGAGGCGGAGCATGGGCGCTGGCGGGGCGAGATGCGGCCCTGCGCCTGTCGCTATCAGCACCCGCAAAGCGGCTGGGTCTATGCCGATTTCACGATGCTGCTCTACCCCGACCAGCTCTGGTATCGGGACCGCAGCCTGCATCTGGAGGACCACCGCGTGCGGGGCGAGGTCGATGGCTTCAGCTGGCTGCTGTTCGATCGCAGCGACGCGCCCTGAGCGTGGCGGGATGGCCCCTGAGACCGCGGCGCCATCCACGCTCCCGCTCAGGGGCCAGCAGCATGGCGGCAGCGACCACGGCGACCGATGCTCCTCAACCCCTTCTGCCCGTTCAGCGCCGCCCGGATCCTGGCCCTGAAGGCCACGGTGGCGCTGCTGCTCACCCTGCTGTTCAAGGCCAAGCTGAAGATCGTCGGTTTCTCGGCCCTGGGCATGGTGTTGCTGCTGGCCCAGCTCCTGGTGGTGCTGGCGGCGGCCGGGGCCTTCAGCCTGGTACTGGGGGCTGGTGGTGTGTATGCCTACAAGCAACGGCGGGCGGCCAGTGTCTGAGGGGTCGGGGCGCCGGAGGCAGGCGGGATTGGAGGTGTGGATCGGCCCACGGTCGACATGCTTGTCGGCGCTGGGCAGAAGTTCGGGGCTGAGACCTGCCTGTTCGTGAGCTGGGGCTTCAAGCCCAATGTCCAGAAAGATCTGGCACGGGACTTCTTTCGGGTGCGGCTGTGGAGTCGCAAGGAGCTGCTCGAGATGCTCTTTGCCCACGACGCCCAGCTGCCTGAGGAGATGCGGCTGTGCCCTGCCACTGAAGCGGGTCTGGATGGTGGCCAGCGTGGAGGGTGATTAACGGTCAGGAGTCAGTCCTGATGTAGTTGATCTCACACCCTTTCACCATTCGCGCTTCCTGCATCACGGCAGCGGCATTGAAGGGTGAGAACTCAAACCACTGGAACAGATCCAGCCCTCGATCGAGAGTGATCTTCCAGCCGTGGTCGGTGGTGATGCTGCGGGCATGGAAATTCGGGCTGGCATCAACCTCCCAGGTGAACGGCGTGCTGGTGCCCGCGAACGAGTCCTGCACCTGGCCGAGATTCTCAACCTGTTTTTCGAGCGTCTCTTGGTCGGAGCCGGTGATGAGGTGCACGGTCACCTCATCACCCACCGGGGTGATCTCATTCACCATGCGCAGGAATTCCACCAGGTTGCGGACTTGGTGGAAGGCGCGGATGTAGGGGTCGCGGATGATGATGCCGCTGCAGCCCTGGAGGTAATCGGCAAACAGGCGGCGGTAGCTCCAGCCCTTGGCATTTTCCGGCACCACCAGATGCTGTTCCTTCAACAGAGCGCTGGTGGGAGGAGCTGCTTTGCTGCTTCCTGCAGTCGTAGCTGCCGCCGGTTCGGTGGATCCAGCTGGCTGCGCCTTTGCTCGGGGGGCTGGGATCTGAGCTTCTGAGGAATCGGGCTCTGCAGCATGGCCATCAGCTGCTGCCGGAGCAGCTTCGGGGTGAAGGGGCCTCAGCCCAGCAAAGGCCGGATACTGCTGTTCCTCGGGCGTGAGCACCGTGACGGCGTCGCCACCGGCCAGGGGCCTGTAGGCGAAGTCGTTGGCCTTGAAGGTGTCGTCAATCCGCAGGATCTGCTCCCGCACCCGGCGGCGGCACTCCATGGCGAACTCCAGCAGCTCGGCGATCTCCTCGGGCGTGGCCTTGCCATCGGGGTGGATGATCTTCATCAGCCCGGAGAAGGTCTTCTCAAAGCCCGTCTGGTCGCGGGTGGAGACCTCCGAGCTGATCTCGAAGTGCGGTTTGTACAGGCCGGTGTAGTCCTCAGTGCGCAGGTGCTTAAGCACCTCAGCGATGTAATCCACCACGAAGCCATAGCCCGTACAGAAGAGCTCATGGCGCACCGGCTGCACCTCCCAGCCGGGATTGAAGGCGTGGATGCGATCGAGGAAGGCTGAATCGATGTACTTATCCGGTAGCGGCTCGTAGAAATGTGAGTGCTTGAGCATGTAGGCAACCGACTTCTGGGTGTTGCCCATCAACACCATCGAGGCCTCGGCCGAGAGCTGTTCGATCCCCCGCGAGAAGGTGCGGTTGGCCATGTAGTTCTTCATGATGTCGACCAGTGTTTTGTCGACCTTCTTGTCCTTGCCGGCAAATTCGTCGAAGCAGATGCAATCCCAGTAGCCCACCAGGCCAATCTTGCCGTTGGCATTGCTCACAAACAGCTTGGGGGCGGTGACCTCCGAGCCTGAGATCAACATGCCGTGGGGCGAGAACTCGGCGTAGACGTGCGACTTGCCGGTGCCCTTGGGGCCAAGCTCCAGCAGGTTGTAGTTGCGCTCGCAGAAGGGGATCAGTCGGATCAGGGTGAGCAGCTTGCCCCGCCGGGTGAAGGGCTCTGGATTGAACCCCACGCTCTGCATGAGCACATCCATCCACTCATCGGTGGTGAACTGGGCCCGGGCCGCCAGGAACTCGTCGTGGTCGACGCCGGCCACCTGGATCGGCTTGACGCTCGAAATCTGCCAGGGGCTGGCCTTGGGGTCGGTGGGGAGCTCGTACTCCACATCGGTGATCGCCCAGATGCCACCCACGAGCAACTTGGGATAGCGCTTCACGAAGTCGACGTTGATCGGCACCTTCTTGAGGCCGAGGTTGGTGAACTCCACCTCGTAGAAGCCGCCTTTCTCGTTGAGCTCCACGGTGAGCTTGTCGATCACCTTGTGGGTGCCGCGCTCCTTGATCGTGGATTTCACCAGTTCCGCCTGGTTGCGGTGCACGTAGTGCTTGGCGAGGATCCGCCGCACCGACTCCAGCCCTTCGCCGATCAGGGTGGGGTCATCGGTGGCGCAGTGCTGGCCGAGGAGGTACTCCAGCACGTAGGTGGGAACCACCGCGTTCTGCTTGAGCTCGGTGGTCAGGTCCTTGCGCACCACCAGCCCAGGGAAGTGCTCCAGGATCTTCTGATCCAGGGGGCTGTGGGCGGCAGGGGGTGCGCTGGTGGCCATGGCGGGGATCAGAAGTCGTCGAAGTCGCTGCCGAAGGGCCGCTGCAGCTTCAGCTCCACAGTCTTGTAGCGGACGGGCGTGGCGACACCCTCCAGCAGCTGCTCAAGCCGCAGCTCCACCAGCTGGTTGTTGTAGTTGGTGGCTGCGTTGGAGAGCTCAAGGATCAGCTGCTGTTCCCGTTCGCGGGCTTCGCTGGCGGCTGAGTCGAGCAGCACGGTGCGGGGTTCACAGAGCAGGGCCCCATCGGCCTTGGCCACCAGGGTGATGCGCAGCTGCAGCGGCAGGCGCTTGCGGGGCTCCACCGCCTCCAGCTGGAACAGCCCAAACGACAGTCGGCTGGTGGTGATCTTGGCGGGCACCCGCAGCAGTTCGGCCTCCACCGCCCGGCTCTCGTCCTTGCGTTCCCGCTTGAGCCGGATCACCGGCACCACCACCTCCTGCAGGGAGGTGCCGCCATGCACAAACCGCGCGCCTGAGCCAGAGCGGGGGAAGCGATCGAGGCCCAGGGGGAAGACCGCTTCCCAGCTGCCGGCAAGGCCCAGCTCCGCGGCCGTGAAAACCTTCTGGCCAGCGCTGGGCTTGATGCCGCTCCCTAGGGCAAAGCGACGGTTCTTGAACGTGAGCTCCCTGGCGGCGGGGAACTCTGCGCGGTCGTTGGCATCCACAGGCTCCTGCTGGAACAGGAAGCCGTGGTCGGCGGTGATCACAGCCTGGCTGCCCTTGAGGCTGCTGATCTTGCGCAGGATCGCGTCCAGCTCCTCGAAGGTTTGCTCCACCGCCTGGCAGGTGTCGGCTTCGGTGTCGCGCTTGTCGCCGATCCGATCGATCCGGTTGTGGTACACGACGATCAGGTCGTGTTCCTTGATCAGCTCAGCCCCTTCCTTGCTGGTGGGCAGGTTGAGGAAGTCCTCCGCCTGAATCGCCTTGGCTCGGCCATTGGCGTAGGCCTTGAGGATCTTGCCCCTGTTCTCGGTGCCGGAGGCGCTCTGGCCATCCACCATGGCGGTGCCATCGGCGGGATTGAGGCCGAGTTGGGCACCGGGTAACAGGGCCGCCATTCCTGCCTGGGTATAGGAGGGGAGCACTCCCAGCAGGGCATCCACCTCAGCGATCCAGCCCTTGCCCGCCTGGCTGTTGAGGCGCTCGGCATAGTCGCGGGCGGCCTCGTAGCGCAGGGCATCGGAGATCACCACAAACAGGCGCTTGAGGCTCTTGGCACCCAACGGCGCATGCACGTAGCGCATGTGGAACTCCTTCTGGCGCGGCAGCGTGCGTGAGCTCCAGCTGCTGAGCTGACTCACCTGGTCGCTCCAGCGGTTGGTGAGCGGTAGCAGCACGTTGTTCACGTACTGGTTCTCCAGCCAGTCCCGCAGCGGCTTGAACAGGGTGGGCTGCTGATAGGTGCGGGCGTGGACGATGCAACGCCGGTAGGACTGATCGAGCCGCCACCAGCTGTTGCAGTAGCGCTGCAGGCCCTCCTCGAAGCTGGGCACCTGCAGATCAGCTTTCTGCAGCAACTGGCGGAAGGTGATGGCCTGCTCCAGGGCCCGATAGCCGTGCTGGTGCTTGTCGAACCAACAGGAGCTGCTGCGGGCGCGGATCGTCTCCAGCAGCTCGGCGTCAGGTGTCTTGTCCTGGAAGCGCTGCAGCAGACGGCTGAGCACGAAGCGCTCGATCAGCTCATAGCTGTCGTCCTCTCCAGGGTCGAAGCTGTCGGGGGCGTCGATGAGCTGCTCCTCCACCCGCAGCACACCGGCGAGGTGATCGCTCCACTGCTCAAAGGCACTCCTTGCGCTGAGGCTGTCCTTCCAGATGCTCAGAAACACGCGGGCGTGGGGTTCGAGGCTGCCTGAGGGGCCAAGGGAGCTGACGGTTTGGAAGAGGGCAACGGCGAAGTCACGCAGATTGGGTTCAGGGGCTTCGTAGTTGAATTTGCCCTTGACAATCTCCCAGAAGAAGCCAGTTAGTTCGGCCTTTGCATAGAGAGCTTCGACGGGATCGGCGCCATCGGGATTGGCCGGGTCCAGCTGGCTGAAGGCATGCAACAGCAGCTTGTCGATGTCGGGCTGCTGCTTGGCCAGCACAGCCAACATCTTGAGCCGCACGGCGGTCTCGTGGTCGTTGGGGCGCAGCAGCTCTCTGAGCTTGCTGGTCCGCTCCTTGGAGTCGAAGAATTTGCTGTGCTGCTTGGCCAGCTCCTTGAACTCCAGGGTGAGCCCGGCCTCCTGGATGTCGAGCGAGGCACGATCAGCCGTGAACTCATGGCCCGCCAGCAGCAGATCCAGGAGCCAGTTGCCTGGTTCGGCTGGCTTGGCGGAAGGGATGTAGAGCAGGAAGCGTTGGGCGAGGGGGGCGCGGCTGATCGCCACCTTGATCGAGAATTCATTGCCCTCCACCCGCAGCTTCTCGGCACTGGGGGCCTCATAAGCATCGAACTCCGATGCCCACTCCCCATTGGGGTCGTACCAGAGCACCACGCGCTTGCGGGCGAGCGCCGCGTCGAGGCTCTCGTGGATGCGGCTGGTGGCAGCGGGGGTGCGTGTCATCACTGAGGCTCCCGTAGAAGGCGGTATTTCTGCAGCCGGCTGTTGGGGCTTTCCGGCAGGGTGTAGCCGATCTCTTCTCGATCCAGGAGCTGACGGATCGTGCGGTTGAGCGCCCCGGAGACGGAGTCTCGGCCCAGGGCCTGGGCAATTTCAGACTTGCTCAGAGGCCCCTGGGCCAGTGCCTGGAGCACCAATGCGGCGAGGCCGCCCTCGGCTTGCGACTCTGCCCCTGACTCTGCCCTTGACTCTGCCCCCCTAATGCGACTCTGCCCCTGTTCTGCAGGGGACTGGGTTGCCAGGGGCAGAGTGACCCGAAAGCGCAAGCCGACTTCTTCAAGCAGGGGCGGAGGGAGCTGCTGGCTTGCGGCTTCCTCCAGGATCAGAGGGATACCACTTCCCCACTGCTCGATCAGGCCGAGCTCGCGGAACACGCGGCTGATCACGCGATTGCGCAGGCGGCTGATCCCACGCGGAAGATCCTCGATGCTGAGGCCGGGGATCAGGACGCCTGGGTTTTCGATCTCAATGCGGTCGTCGAAGTTGGATTTGCACTGCGTGGGTTGTGAGCAACTCAACGGCGAATTTCGGCATAGTAAGTTGCTCATTGCTGCGTTAGAGAGATTTGCGAAGATCAGGAGCAGCACTGGCCGGCTTTTGTGCAGTGATGATTGAAGGTCTGACGCCCCACGCTTTTTCCAGTTTCTCCTTATCACGTTTGTCGATCTTGCCGGTCGAGACGATGACTGAATGCTCTCTGACTCGACGGTTGCCAGGGGCTAAGCTAGCTTGATGGGAAACGAAATCAGTATACTCTTTTCTATGATTAACAACATAGGCTAACTGCTCATACGCATCTTCGAGATGACTTCCTTTTAGTTCAACCAATAAGACATCAATCCGATCAGCTCGAAACAAGACGAACATCCCGTCACACTTCTTCCGACTGTCTGTGAAGACACATCCATCGAGGGCGACGGCAACAGCATCTTCGTTCTTCTTGGGCCTAAAGACAACGTGAATTCCCGCATCCAGTAAGCACAGGTCACCGCAGCAGAGATCACATGGCCGCTTGTTTGCTTGACAGATACAATGATCCAGGCTTGCCAGGACAAGAGCAGGCCGTGCTGATGCGGTCATAATCTAGCCTACCTCCCCCTGAGAATCCTTAAGCGCTTCCCACTCGAGATCACGCATCAAATCATAAAGATGGGAGACATCATTGAAATTGTCGATAAGCGTGTCGGCAGTCAGGCCCTCCTCTCTATCCATTAAATCAATCTGACTGTCGCGAGTAATTTGATAGACAGCTGTATCATTGGGATCAAGAGGATAAAGGTTGCGAATTTGCGTCCAGTCCTCACTTTCACCGGATTTGGGAAGCAGCTTGTCGATAGCGAATCTCTTGAGTAGATTGTTTATGCCTTCAACAACAACTGAGCTATGCGTTGTTAAAATGAACTGTGTATTAGGAAAGCACCTGAGCAAATCAGAGACAACTCTTTGCTGCCAAGCAGGATGGAGGTGAAGGTCAACCTCATCAATTAAGACAATTGCAGGGGATTCCAACGGGTTCTTCATATCAGGATTACCTGCTGCCATACGCCTTGAAAGGTCGATGGCCAGACAAATCATGGTCTTATAACCATCACTTAACTGCGAAAGCTCAAGATCTTCACCATTCTCAGTAACAATAAGACGCGGAGGCGGCTTGACCGCAAAACGAGGATTAGTGAGTCCTGGGAATAGAGAAGCGAGGCATTCACGAACCCCTTGCAATTGTGGGTGGACAATATCAAAATTGCGCATTGCATTTCGCAATCTCAGCTCTTCCATCTCTTTGTTGTAATACCAGATAAAAGCAGATCTAAAGTTGGAGCCAGACGCGAGAGCTTGATCAAGAGCATCAACAATACGATCTGGTTCTGCGTCAAAGCCACGGCGCCTCTCTGGAATATCAAGCAAAGCCCTGCTTACACCATAGAAAGCAAAGATCGGCAGAGCGAACTCTTGATCACTTTCAAGTGGATCCAAGATAGTGTTGTCCAGATATTCTCTCAGTTGTCTCTTCCCAATCTCTGGGATCTTGCCTTTGGCGCCACGACCTTTTTTAATACAGTCCCAAGATATTCCATCTAGTGTTTCCACAACGATGCGGGCATACGGGAGTGACTTCCCTGCAGCCTGGTGAATCTCCCCTCGTTCTCGGAATCCCCTGCCCTCTGCCTTGGGAAGATAGGTAATAATTGTGCCCAGGGCGATTGACAATGCATCTAGGAATGTTGTTTTGCCGGCTCCGTTTTCCCCAATAAGCACAGTCAGTCTTGAGCCAAGCGCAAGCGAGGCAGAGGATTTACAGCGAAAATTCTCGATCTCAAGCTGTTTAATTTTCATGATGCCTCCATTATCACGTTCTCAGCTCGCAGTAGCGCGTATGTGTGGTGGTCGGATTTTAACTCACTCCTCCTTCGCCGCCAGCCCAGGGATCGGTGCCAGCACGTCCTGCAGCTTGAGGTAGTTCACCTTCACGCCGTCATCGAGATCGAGCTTGATGCGCTGCTGGGCCAGGGGCAGCAGGGCGTCCTGCTCCCAGGCTTGGCATTCCTTGAGCACCTTGGTGATCTTCTCGGCCTCCTTGCGGGCTGCCGTGCGTTCGCGGGTGGGGAGGGAGTCGTTGAGCTGGTCGAGGCCAAGCTGGGCTTGGCGGGCTTCCAGCTTCTGCAGGTAGGACCTGAAGTAGTTGTTGAGCACCTGGTTGAGGGTGTCCTTGGTGTAACGGTGCAGGTAGATCAGGCAGGCGAAGCCACCCCTTGATGGGCCAGCGGGGCTTTGCACCAGCCAGTAGATCGGGCGCTTCTTGTAGGTCTGCAAGTGGTCTTTGTAGAAGTCGCTGCAGAAGTATTTGCGGACGTCTTTGCCGAGGGAGTCTTCGATGAAGCGGAGGTTTTCGGCCACGCTGCTCTCGGTAAAGGTGACAGCCAAGAAATCGCGGGTGCGGGCGACGATGTCGTCTTCGAACCACTCGCCGTCGAGAACGGGGATGATGCCGTCGGGATCAGGCTGGAATTGCACTTCCGTGATGGGCTTGCCGACTTTGGCTTCGTAGGCGGCGATCTGGGCGGCTTGGCTATCGCGGGCGTCGGCCAGGATCAGGCCGGGTTGATCGAGGCTGTAGCGGCCCATCATGCAGCCGGTGGCGTAGGAGAGGAAGGCAGCCATATCCTTGCGGGCCTCCGCACGGGCGAGGGTGATTTGCTCTTCGGGCACTTCTGGCTGCAACTCTCCTTCTAATCCGTAAGCTGCGATGAAGAGATGGTTGTTCTCAGACTCCAGCTCCTGCATCCTGTGAATAGCGGAATTGCATTGGGCTTCCCAATTCTTCCAGCTCGCCTCTAAAGACAGCCCCTTCACGACCGCTCTTAGCAAGGGTAGATCTGTGAAATCCCAGGAAGTCTCAAAGTTGTCCCAGTCGGCATTCGCCATTGTAACTAGTTCTCCAATGATCGGAGAAATGATCTGGTGATCCAACAGCGCCGCTGGAATTGATTTAAAGTCTCCCACGCCAAAGCTAACGCTTGGGTTTAATATCTTGGTGACATATGCCGTGAACGCACTATTGCATAACGCAAGTATTTGCTCCTCCGAGCAGCCTGGAGAAGGAAAGGCCATCATTCCTTTAATATTTGACGTAAAGCCTGAGGGATATGCTCGAAAAGAGGAAGCCGCGGAGGTTATCTCAGACCAAGAAATCAGTGGCAGAAAGTAGAATCCATCATCGTGTACCACAAAGTTGGGGTTGCCATTGAGATAGGGATACTTCTCCAACACCAAGGCTTTTATCCGCTGGCCGTTGTTTCCCCAATCAACTAAATAATCCCTATTTCCAGCCCACTTTCTAAAGGCTCCACCCTTGTTGTGCGGAAACCATGTCCTTTGACTCTCCTGAGCTTCAAGGCTTGTAAAAGCTGAATAGCAAGTATTGACCAGGCCTACCTCCCACCAGAGGCGCAAGAAACGATCATTGTCAGATGTCATCATTCCCACCCTAGCGTTAACATGCTTTCCAAGGGGCTGACAAGTCTCAAAAAGTCGCAAGACCTTTTCGCCTACCCAATAAGCAATAGGGCTTCCAGGTATCTTACCAAAGCTAGCCGCAGCGACCGCATATAAGTCCCGCTTCGCGAGTTTGCCCAAGAACACCTGTTCTTTATCTGCGGACTGAGAGACATTGTTCAAGTCTAGATATCTTCCGACCATGCCAGACGAGGAGTTATAGAGAACGAAGGCACACGCCTGAGCTATCTTTGAATTCATCTCTGGAAAACTATTATAGCCGATTTGTATCAAGGTGATCGGCGGACTTTTGTCGACCAATCGTTTCCGAAGATGCTCGAAAGAAGAGAGGAACATCCATGCCTGCATGGTCACCATTGACAGCAAACCCTGAGACAAGGAGAGCATTGTATTCCTGTCTATAAACATAGCGAACAAATCGGCCTTTGAATCTGGATAGAACTCTTTTGCAAATACCTTCAGTCTCGCATTCATTGCGCCACCTCCCATATATGGCGGATTGGCCACGACGACGTGATACCGCTGGGTGAGCGCCTCGGCTTGTTCGAGTACGCGCAGGACTTTGAGGTGCGTCTCGCGCAGAAACATCTGGCTGCCGAGGTCCTTCGCCTCGGTAGCACGACGGGCGGCGATGATGGCCTGTTCGTCGAGGCATGGCTGAATGAGCGAGCCGAAGGTCTTTGCATCCTCGAACTGACGAAGCAGTTTGAACAGGCCTTGATCGAACAGCTCTCCGAGGCCCAGTGCCACGGTGTAGGTATACAGCTCGTCCCCTTCAAGCTGCACATTCTGGAGCTCAAGGATGTTTGGCCGCACCAACTGTTCCGTTTGAAAGAAACGACGGCTCTTTTCTCTCGCCTTGAAGACAAGGGCCAGTTCGGCGAGCTGTGCGGCACGGGGGCAGATCTCCAGTCCGTAGAGATTGTGCTGGAGGATCAGACCAGGGATTTCGCTCGGTGAATAACCCTCGTCCTCATAGATGAGGCTAAGCAGGTCGAAGGCATAAGTGAGCATGTGCCCGCTGCCGCAGGCCGGATCCAGCAGCTTGATGTCTTCTGGCTTGTTGATCTTCAGGAAGTCGGTTTCGGCTTCGCCCTCGACGTAATAGGGCATCTGCTCGCGCAGCTTGGAAACAGGTCGGTTCAGAAGCCAAAGCCGGCCCAAGGAGTTCTCCACCAAGTAGCGCACGATCCAGTGGGGCGTGAACAGCTGAGTGACGGCCGGGATGTCCTCTGTGGGCACCGCCTTCTTACGGGCCATCACCTCATCTTTCTTCTCGGCGATATAGAACTGATACAGCCAGCTAAGGATCTCCACATCCTGGCAGTCGTCATCGCTGATCTCACCGCAGAAACTGCCTGCAATCGAGCTCTCGCTCAGAAGATCGTCCGGCAGCAACAACTCGCTGCCATCATCGAGACCTTCAAACAAGTTCGGCAGCAGCTCGTGATAGAAGCGGCACGTCGCCAGCACCAGTTCGCGGTAGACCTCGCCCTGGGAATCAGCACCTGGGATCGCGGTTTGGATCTGCCCATCCAGCAGCCCATGCAGGCGATTTTCGTTGGTGTGGCCTTTCAGCGCCCCAGGCAGGCTCCCCGCCCGCATCAGCTTGAGCAGTTCCGGCTGGGTTTCACCCTCTCCCGCCGGCATCAGCACCTTGCAGCCAAACGGGTGCCAACCCCGGGCATCCAGATAGCGCAGCGCGCACAGTCTGTTGAACCAGGTGTAGGCCACCCGCTCCAGCAGCTGTTCGCGATTCTCCGCTTCCTGCTCGCGCAGCTCCGCGATCGGCTTGGCGTAGGTGCTGAGGGTGTCAGGCGTCTGGCTGTGCAGCAGCAGATCGAGCTTGCGGCCCACCGCCTCCAGCAGCTGCCGGCGCATCGCCGGGGCAAAGGTCTTGAGGGATGCGGTGTTGACGGGCATGGAGGGGGGGAGGAATGAACGGGTTGTTATGGCTAGTGTTGTGGCATCATCCTGTGCGGCCCTTAGCCGGTGCCTCCCATGGGTTCAGACCTGTTGAGCCTCCCCCTGGCCCAGCGCCTGGAACTCGTGCAGGCCCTGTGGGATTCGATCGCCGCCGAGCAACAGGGGCCCCCCGCCACGGCGGACGAGCAGCGGCTTGTGGCGGAACGCCTCGAAGCCTTCCGCCTCGATGGCAACCCCGGTGAGGAGGCGCTGCTGGTGTTGGAGCAGCTGGAGCAGGCGCTCTGATCAAAAATTTCCCATACGGATTGATTGATCTCCTGCAGCCTGAGCAGGACCGCATTGTTGTGTTGGCGATCCTCCATTGCGGTCGTGATCCGAAACTCTGGCGCAACCGGTCGCAGCTCTGAGTGCAACGCCAGATCAGTGAGGCCCAGCCGCAGGGCTTCTTCGACGGCGCCACGCTGGGCGGGTGAGATCGTTTTCATCCTCCACCACCCGCTTGCCGATCTGCAGCCGCCGGCTGATACGGCGTCGCCCCGTATCGAAGGTGGTGTGCCAGGGCACCTGGGTGCTGAGCCGTTCGTTGTAACGCCGCTGTGCCGCACCCAGCCGCCAGGGGATCCCAAGCCGATCGAAGGTTTCGGCGGCCAGCGCTCCAAGGGGCTGGCGTGCCATCGGAATCCCGGAGATCAGGCCCTGCGCCGCCTTGGCGTACACCCCCGTGCCGATCCGCACCAGCCTGCCCTCGGCGATCAGCTGCTTCAACGCACTGCTGATCTGCGCCGCACTGCAGAAGCGCGCCAGATCCCGCCGCAGCACCACCTCGCCGAGGCGCGCCGCGATTGAGCGCTAGATGCGCTCCTTCAGGCTGGCCGATCGAACCTCGGCTCGCTTGGCTTCGGCAGTGGCGGGAGACATTGCCACAACTGGGGTCTGGGCTGCAATGCCCGCTCATGCTACGGGCGGTGTGAGAGCACAGGCGGCCCAGGGACGCGAGAGCGCCAGTAAGATTCTTACCCGGAGCGATGGATGCTTGGGCCATGCGCATCACCAGCAAGGGGCAGGTCACCATCCCCCAGGAGATCCGGGAGCAATGCGGCCTGCTGCCCCACACCCAGGTGCGCTTTGTGGTGGAGCACGGCCGGGTATTGATCGAAAAGGACACGCCGGCCCTCTCGCCCGGCCAGGACGGCCTGCAGCGGTTGCGGCAGGCCCGGCCGCGCACCCGCCTCAGCACCGATGCATTGCTCGCCCTCACCCGCGGGGAAGAGCAGCCCTGATGGTGTTTGTGGATTCCAATGTGATCCTCGATGTGATTACGGCGGATCTCCGCTGGCAGGCGTGGAGCGAAGAGCAGCTGTGCGGCTGGCTGAACCGTGGGCCGGTGTTGATCAATCCGATCGTCTACGCCGAGATCGCCTTCGCCACAGACACGATCGAGGCGGTGGAGGAGCTGCTGCCGGCCCATCTCTACACCTACCGCCCCATTCCCCGGGAGGCCGCCTTCCTCGCCGCGCAGGCCCACGCCGCCTACCGGGCACGCGGCGGCTCGCGCCAGACCGTGCTGGCGGATTTCCTGATCGGCGCCCACGCCCTGGTGGAGCGCGTTCCCCTGCTCACCCGTGATACTCGCCGCTACCGCCAGGCCTTCCCGGGCCTGGAGCTGATCGCTCCCGATTGAGCGGCTCATGCGTTCAATCCCTCGGTGAAATCGTCCAGCGATTGCGGCAGATAACCCACCGCTTCGATCTCGCCACGGGCCTCAGGCGTGAGGGATGGGGCGATCGCCACCTTCTCCACTTGCCATTCGGAAAAGCGAGGGAACGCCTTCAAAAAGCGGGCGATGTGTCCGTCGATGCGCCCCAGATCATTCACCAACGCCTGCACAGAGCGCTTGCAACTGCCCAGGCGCAGACGTTGAGACGTCTCATCGAGAGCCACCAGGTCGATCTCGGTGTCACCGCTGTCCCACCAGCCCTCGATCCGCTCCGTCAGCGAGAAGTCACCCAGCTCCTTGCGACTGCGTTCCTCGTAGAGCTGACCCACCAGCCGCTCCAGGCCGGGCGGCGTCCCATGGAGTGGTGTAACTCAGGAGGATCAGCCCCGGCGTAGCCGGGGCTGACGGCTCGCCTCCCTCAGATCTCAGCTGTGGCAATGGGTGGGCCGGTCTGTGACCCTGTTCGG
>JBIKKX010000033.1:0-38534 GCA_044360135.1 Cyanobium sp. | reverse complement strand
GGGTTCATAGTGGATGAACGGAGCTGAGCGATCAGCCTCCCGGCAGTCTCCCCTGACTGCTCCTGTTCACCCTCCGGAAAGGGTCACAGGACCTCCTGAGTTACACCACTCGAAGGGGCGCTACCCCGAGCTCCGTTATCTCGGGCGGCGGATCTTCATTTTCCGCTACTTCGTTCGCCAACAAGCACCGCCGATAGTAAGCACGTGCTGCGGCGATGGCTTGCTGTCCCCGCACGTTGACGCAGGCTTCGCTAACGTCAAGGATGGAATTAATTAACGGCTGGATTGCAGGCACATTCTCATACTGAATTAGAAATACCTGGTGTGCAACCGAATACTCCACAGCACCTTGCGTGTAGCCCGACGTAGAGAAGACTGCGGCTGAGTAGTTGTAACGCGGCCTATGGAGCGCACTGCCTCTTATCTCGTATGTGAAGTAGTTCTCAGAGATATCCTTGAGAACGCCAACACTATTACGGGGTACCTCCACACCGACCGGTCGATGTAGGGCATAGCACTTCGCCTCGACCATCAGATGAAGCGGATACATGAATGCTGGCGAGTATTTCAACAACGCGAACGCGTCAAGCTGATGCCACGTCCCTCTGCCCCGAACCTCAAGCCCTGAGCGTCCAGCGCGCAAGTAGTCCGAGTGATGTGGTAACAGCCCGGCAGGATCATAGGTATCGTAGCCTACTTTCTTCAGCAAAAAAAGGACTGCTTCTTCCAGCAGCGCTCCGCGGATTTGCGTAATCGTGGCCATGCAAGCTAACTAGCCATTGGATGGTTCTGTGAACCACGCGCTCCCCGGAGCCCCGTCCGAGAACCATCCATCAGAGTCCTCTGAAACCCGACGGGATGCAAGTACAGACATGCCATTCGGCGCAGATCCCCCTATCGGTAGCGCTGGTTCTCGGGTCCGTGAACCAACTGTTCAGACGGCGACACACTTGGCTAAGAGTCCTTTCAGCCCATTGGCCCACTGCGCCGCTGGTTGGGGCTGAATCCTGGCTGTGCGCATGCACCTGCTGGCAAGAGCCGTTGGCTCCCCACGCACCTGGGTCTCCGTGCCATCCAGTCCGATCTCTGCTGCAGCGATTGTTCATGCCCCCTGGGCTTCACACCCCACCCTGTCCTCCCTCCTGGCCTCCCTCCAGATCACCGCCGACTGCTGGGCACTCCTCGCCGCCCCCGATGGCAGCAGCCGCAAGGAGCAGTACCTGCCCAAGGGGGAGCAGGAACCGGATAGTGCCTACCGGAAGCGCCTTGATGCCGCCCGCCCCTCGGGCTTCTTCCGTGACGCCCTGCGCACCTACGCCGGCATGCTCAGCCGCGGCAGTTGGATCAGCCTCCCCGCCAGCTTGAGCTCGGTGCTCACCGACGTGGATGGCCGTGGCACGGACCTGGGCGTCTTCCTCGCTGCCGCTGACCTGCTGGTGCTGCGGGACGGCGCTGCCCTGATCCTCGTGCTTCCGCCTGACCACAGCTGGCCCAGCGAGGGCGATCGGCAGGAGGCCCTCCGCCGCGGCGATCGCCTGTCGTTGCCTCAGCTGCAGCTGGTGCCGCGGGCCGATGCCCTGAACTGGGAGCTGGCCTCCAGCCATGGCCTGCCGACCCGGATCCACTGGCGGGAACCAGCCGCCATGCCTCAACCGACGCCGGAGCCAGGCAGCGAGACGGCCCTGCGCCAGCAGATCGACGCCCTGCTCGGCGATGCCGACGCCCCGGATCGCTGGACCTATCGGAGCCTGCGCCTGGTGGAGGGGAGCACCGGCCCCCAGGCCGTTGCCTCAGGGATGGAGCTGTGCCTCCACCCCGTGACGGCCGATCCGAACGAGCCCTCAGGCTGGCGCTGCGATCCGCCCAGTTCCGTGAGCTTTGAGGGGATCAGCCGCCAGCCGGCCTGCTGGTACACCTCCGATGGCTCCGCCTATGGCGACGGAGACCTGCCCCACCTGGGCCTGGCCTATCAGTACCTCAACCACTTCCGCTGCAAGAGCGAGTACGAGGAGCTCCTCTCCCGCACTGCCCTGCCGGTGGGGGTGCGCAAGGGGATGGTCGACGCCCTGGGCAACAGCACCGCCGGCCCGGTGGTGCTCGGTCCCAACACCTGCATGGACCTGCCGGCGGATGCGTCCTTTGAGTTCGTGGAGATTCGGGCCCGCTCGCTCGCCGAGCATCGTGCCTGGCTGCAGATCCTCGACAAGACGATGCGCCGCGATGCCTTGATCCCCAGCAGCAGCGGCGGCGCTGCCCGCACGGAACTGGAGATCAGCCTCACCGCCTCCCAGAGCTATGCGTTGCTCCAGTCGATGGCGATCCAGAAGGCCTCGCTGTTCTCCTCGCTGCTGGAGCATTGGTGCCGCCTCAGCGGCGAGACTCTCGAGCCCGGCGCCGGCCTGCAGGTGTCGGTGAGCCCTCTGGCGCCGCCGATCCAGGCGCAGCCCAAGGTGGGTGAGTGGATCGAGCTTTACGACCGCGGCGTCATCAGCCGGGAAGAACTGCGGCACCAGCTGGCGTTGGTGACAGCGAGCAGCCGTTCCAGCCCGGCGTTGCAGGATCCGCTGCCGGAGCTGGCGGAGTCAGGCATCCGATCCGCACCTGGACAGGGCGCTGCGGCCACGCGGCCAGGGGCCTCGCAACAACCCCCGCCCCCTGGCGCTGAGCAACCGGCCAGGTCCACCCGCCGTTGATCCCGGCAAGAGGGGGGCATGAGCCCCACCCCCATCCCCACCTGGCAGCCCGATGACGCCGAGGCGATCCGCCGGGCCCTCTGCATCCCCGTGCTCCCCCAGGCGCTGCAGGCCATCAGCAATGCCATGGCCGCGCTGCAGCAGACCTACCCCGGAGCCATCCCCTCGGCCCAGGCCGAGCTGGCGGCCATCGCCGCGATCGATGCCCAGCTGGCGGAGATGAGCCCTGAGCAGCTGCAGGCACCGATCGAGATCCAACGCATTGGCGCCGTGGCCGGCGCGGTCGGGGCCGATGGGGAACTGCCTGTGAGCAAGGCGGATGTGATCGAGTACGCCACCGACCTGCTCAAGGAGGAGGTTGTGACCCGCTTTCAGCAGCCGACCCCGCTGGATCTGCTGCTGCGCCGACAGCGCACCAGCCATGGCCAGGCATTGCTGCTGATGCTCCCCTCCTTGTCGGCCTGGTGCCGTGATCCGCAGCTGGGCAACCGGCCGGCGTTCACCGCCGCGATGGAGCGGGGCTGATGGTCGGAACTCCTGGCCCGCTGGCCACTCCTCAAGGCACGGTGCTGCAGCGCTACGCCAACGCCCGCATCCTCCTGTTCGCCAACCAGGTGCCGGGGGTGCTCGAGTCGCCCCGCATCGGCCGCTTTCTCTTCGAGGCGTTCGTGAAACGGTTGCGGCAGATCTCCTCCAAGGAGAACTCCCCCGGTGTCGACACCGGCGACTTCACCTATGAGGGCTACCTCACCCGAGGGGCGCTGCTCCCCCTGCAGCCCATCGCTCCCTGGGACTGGCTGGATGCGGCGATCCCCTGGACCACGATGGGCCTGCGGCCGTTCCTCAGCGATGGCTCCACCCTGCTCACCCCCTGCAGCGGCGCCATCTGGCTCGGGGATCTGGCCCACCTGCAAACTCCTGGGACCCTGCCTCCCCTGAACCGGGCCCAGTTCGCCGGCTTCTCGGTGCTGGAGTTCGGCGGCCTCTACGGCGCCGGCGGAATCGGCTCCCGCACCCAGCCGCTGCTGGGGAAGCGGATCGAGGCCTCACTCAAGCCGAACCGCGTGGTGGTGATCGTCCCGGGCGACACGCTCGTGGTTCTGGCCGAGCGGCATGGCACCAGCGTTGCGGTGTTGCGCAGCCTCAACCCAGATCTGGTGATCGATGCGGCCGCTCCGTTGCCAGTGGGCAGCTGGCTGTTCATCCCCCGCCGCCGCACGACTACTCCCGTCACGACCGCGATCAGCAGCGTCGCAGCCGCGACCGTGGTGCTCTACACGCCGGAAACCCTGGCCGCCCATCTGGGCGTGACCCTGGCGACCCTGGAGAACTGGCGGCTCAGCGGCTACGGCCCCGCCTGGTTCCAGCTGGGGGAGCTGATCCGCTACAGCGCCACCGATGTGGATGCCTGGTTGGCGTTGCAGTTCGAGCAGGCTCAGGGATGAGGATCTCTCGCCAATCCTTGAGCTGTGTTCAGCTCGGCTGATTCGGACGGATCTCGACCCAGGTCTCCCCCTCACCCAGATGATCCCTCGCCCTCAGCAGGGTGGTGGCGAGAACCTCCTGCAGGGCCGCATTGCTGCAGTTCCCCACACGCAGCCAGATCACCTGCGGCGGAGGCCCCTGTTCTTCCAGCAGGCGGATGAAGTCACGGTCCTTCGTCATCACCACAACCCCAGCCTCCCGAGCCGCACGGAAGATGTCCGGGTCGCTGGCATCCCGCAGTCCGACATCACGAACCGCGAAGGCCTGGATGCCCCATTCCTGCGCGTTGATCCAGCTCGCCAACAGCGGCGGCAGCTGGGCATCCAGCCAGAGCTTCATCCCACCAGAACGGGATGATCGATCTCCCTGGCTGCATAGGTCAGGGCTGCTTTGAGATCCTCCGCTTCCAGATCCGGAAAGTCGGCAAGGATCTGCTCGCTGCTCTGACCGGCGGCATAGAGCTCAAGGATGTCCTGCACGCGGATCCTCATGCCGCGGATGCAGGGCCTGCCGCCGCACTGGTCTGGGTTGTGGGTGATGCGGCTGTTCATCGCTCAAGGCTAAGCGCCTCTGCTGGGCGGGTCGCGATCCGGTTCTGCAGCGGCCATCAGCCACCGCGGGCGCCGGGCGGTGTCGATCAGCAGGTTCAGCAGCAGCTCCGCGCTGCTGATCAACAGGTGGGCCATCCAGGTGCCCGTCAGACGTGGCTCCGCCACACGATCGCCCCTGCAGTGGCTGATGCGCTGCTCGATCTCCGCCAGCTCCTGGCCGATGTTGCGCACCATCGCCTCAGTGGTCTCGCGGGGCGTGGGGAGGGGAGGTGTCTGCATGGGTTCCACCCTGGCGGGTCGTCAGCCGAATCGGTAGTGCTTGCGCACCGGGGTGTGCACGTCCCAGGTGCAGCTCAGGCCCTGCTCGAACACGACCAGATCTCCGGCACCGAATCGCTGCGGGGCTATCGCCAGGCGCTCGTCACCGTCACCCCGCAGCCGGGCCAGCAGCTCACGGCCCTCAACCTGCAGGACGAGTCCTGGGCCAGCAACAGCCTCGGCAGCTGGCTGGATGTGGCGATCGCCTCGCCAGTGCTCAGCGCCCTGCAGATCGGAGAGACCTGATGTCCACCTGCCCCAAGCCAGCCAACCGCCATGGCTCGCTGACGCGGCATCTGACAGCGGTGGCATCCGCCACGCCAGCAGGGCGGCCGAAGGTTGACAATTGTGAAGCTCCGCTCGCCGCGCCGCATGACCGCCAGCTCAGCTCCTGCCGCGCCGATCGCCAGCGAGGACCCGCCAGAGGACAGACCAGAGGCCCGTCCAGATGGCACGCCAGAGGGCCAACCCGAGGCGCTGATCGGCTCCAGCGGCGGCTCGGCCACCGGCGGCGGAATCGGCGCAGGCGCCGCGGACCTGATCAGGACCACCGCGAACGACGGAGCCGCAGCCAAGGAGCGGCCCCTCGAGGGGGCCATCACGGCCAGCCCCACCGCCGCCGAACAGGCCCTGGCCGCCATGCGAGCCGCCGTGTTCGGGGCCGATCCGATGGGGGCACCACCGCCGTTCGAGCCCAGCATCCAGGCGCCGCAGGATCCGGCCGCGCCGGTGAACGCCACCCCCGGCAGCACCGCTGAGCTGGGCGACTTCCTGGAGGCCGCCGGCCTGATGGCCTACGACCCGGCCGCGATCACCCGCATCTACGCCGGCCACCCGCAGCGGCTGCTGCGCCGGCTCTGGCAGACCCTGGTGCCGATCAGCCTGTTCCTGCTTGGGGTCGGCTTCGACCGGCTCAGCGGCGCCCTCGCCAATCCCGAGCGCTCCCGCCAGCGGGCTCAGGAATGCGCCGAGCTGCTGGCCGCCCTGGGCCCTGCCTTCATCAAGGCCGGCCAGGCCCTCTCCACCCGGCCGGACATCGTGCCGCCGGTGCTGCTCGATGCCCTGGCCCAGCTGCAGGACCAACTGCCGGGCTTCGATCCAGCCCTGGCGATGGCCTGCATCGAAGAAGACCTCGGCCAGCCGGTGACGGCGATCTACGACCATCTGGAACGCGAACCCTTCTCCGCCGCCTCCCTGGGCCAGGTGCACCGCGGCGTGCTCAAGGGCGGCCAGAAGGTGGCGGTGAAGGTGCAGCGGCCCGGTCTGCGCGAGCAGATCACCCTGGATCTCTATATCGTTCGCAATATCGCCGCCTGGCTGAACCGCAACATCCGCCTGATCCGCAGCGACCTGGTGGCGCTGATCGATGAACTGGGCAAGCGCGTTTTCGAGGAGATGGATTATCTCCATGAAGCCGCCAACGCCGACCAGTTCCGCGAGCTGCATCGCGCCAATCCCCGCATCGCCGTCCCCCGCATCTTCCATCAGGCCACCAGCCGCCGGGTGCTGACGATGGAGTGGATCGAGGGTGTCAAGCTCACCAACCTCGATGCCGTGCGGGCCATCGGTGTCGATCCCGATGAGATGGTGTCCGTGGGGGTCAACTGCAGCCTGCAGCAGCTGCTGCAGGATGGCTTCTTCCATGCCGATCCCCACCCCGGCAATCTGCTGGCCCTGGCGGACGGTCGGCTGGCCTATCTCGATTTCGGGATGATGAGTGAGGTCACTCGCGAATCGCGCACCGGTCTGATCCAGGCGGTGGTGCACCTGGTGAACCGCGACTTCGGCTCCCTCTCCAAGGACTTCGTCGCCCTGGGGTTCCTGGGGGAGGAGGTGAACCTCGAGCCGATCGTGCCGGCCTTCGAATCGGTGTTCGCCCAGGCTCTGGAGATGGGGGTGAGCCGCATGGATTTCAAGGCCGTCACCGATGATCTGTCGGGGGTGATGTATCGCTTCCCCTTCCGCGTCCCGCCCTATTACGCGCTGATCATCCGCTCGCTGGTCACCCTGGAGGGCATTGCCCTGAGCGTGGACCCGGATTTCAAGATCCTCGGTGCTGCCTATCCCTATTTCGCCCGCCGCCTGATGGAGGACCCGGACCCCCAACTGCGCCGCAGCCTGCGGGAGATGCTTTACGAGGGCGAAGAATTCCGCTGGCAGCGGCTGGAGAGCCTGATCGGCAGCGCCTCGCTCCAGAGCCAGCTCGATCTGGAGGGCCTGCTGGACCAGGTGCTCGATTTTCTGTTCTCTCCCCAGGGCGGCCTGTTACGGCGCCAGCTGGTGGAGGCCGCGGTGGAGCGGATGGATCAGCTGGCCTGGCGCACCACCCTGCGGCTGGGGCGGCGGCTGCCGCAACCGCTGCTGCCGCCAGGCCTGCGGCGACGGTTGCCGGAAGCGGAGCGGCAGGCCGGTCCCCTGCTCGATCTGGAGCCCCTGCAGCGGCTCAACGCCATCCTCCAGGACCTGCCTGGCTTCGAGCCCCGGATGCTGCTGCAGCGGCTGCCACGGCTGCTGAATGAACCCGATCTGCGGGCGATGGGGCTGGCGATGGCCCGGGGCCTGGCTGAGCGGGGCGTGGTGCGTCTGGTGCGGGACGTTCTGGTCAGTCCCGCCTAGAGTCCAGCCCTGTGATGGTTCCGTCCTTGCTTCCCGATCCCCGTCAGCAGCCGGTCGATTTCCGGGTTGGGGCCGGCCCGCACCAAACAAGGTGTCGCCGCCGGCGTCGCCTGATGGGGGCGGTGCTGGGGCTGGGGCTGATGGCCACCTGGGCGCCGGCGCTGCCGGCGGCCGAGAATATTGTGCTGGTCAGCGGTGCCTTCCGCCGCTCGATCCCGGTGGACGACATGGAATGGCTGGCCAGCCACGGGGAAGCCCGCGGACTGCTGGCCGACCTGCTGCGGCTGGGCAAGCAGAAACCGGCGGAGGTGGGCAAGCTGCTCAACCAATCCTTCCCCCTGCCCCTGGTGCTGGTGAGCCGCCTGCTCAACACCCGGATCGGCGAGGCGCTGCTGGAACGGCTGGCCAAGATCGTCTACCCGCTCAAGGCCCAGGGTTCGGGGGTCCCGGCCCTGCGGGCGGCGATGGTGATCGGCATCGCCGAAGGCGACGGCAAGCTCTCGCCAGTGTCCTTCCTGCGGGCCTATCCAAACCGCGACCTGGAAGTGAATCTGCCGGCCCTGCTCAGCCTGTTGAGCAAGGCGAATTCGATCACCGATCTGGTGCGCTTCTTCTCTGAATCACCCCTCGACGGCCTGCGCGGCAACGGCGCCCCCTGAGCCCGACAGCCCCGGTCGGCCTGAGCTGAGGCGTAGATTCCCTCAAGCACCCCTTTCATCCCGTGGCCCTGCTTGAAGCCCTGCGGCGCCTGGGGCAGCCCGCTGGCCGCCCTGCGAGCGCCCAGAGCTGGCCCGGCCTGATCGAGGCCTACCGCAGCTGGCTGCCGGTGAGTGAGGCCACGCCGGTGATCACGCTGCAGGAGGGTGCCACGCCCCTGATTCCGGCACCGGTGATCGCGGCGCGGATCGGCCGCGATGTCAAGGTGTTTCTCAAGTACGACGGCCTCAACCCCACCGGCTCATTCAAGGACCGGGGGATGACCATGGCCATTTCCAAGGCCCGGGAGGCGGGGTCGGAGGCGGTGATCTGCGCCAGCACCGGCAACACCTCCGCCGCGGCCGCCGCCTACGCCCGCCGGGGCGGCATGCGCGCCTTTGTGCTGATCCCCGATGGCTACGTGGCCCAGGGCAAGCTCGCCCAGGCCCTGCTCTATGGAGCCGAGGTGCTGGCGGTGCAGGGCAACTTCGACCGAGCCCTGGCGATCGTGCGGGAGGTGGCCGACCAATACCCGGTCACCCTGGTCAACTCCCTCAACCCTTATCGGCTGCAGGGTCAGAAGACCGCCGCCTTCGAGGTGGTCGATGCCCTCGGCGAGGCTCCGGACTGGCTCTGCATCCCGGTGGGCAACGCCGGCAACATCAGCGCCTACTGGATGGGCTTCAACGAATACCGCAACGCTGGCCTCTGCCGGCGACTGCCGCGGATGATGGGCTTCCAGGCGGCCGGCGCCGCTCCGCTGGTGCTGGGCCACACCGTGGAGCAACCGGACACCATCGCCACGGCGATTCGGATCGGCAACCCGGTGAACCGGGACAACGCCCTGCGGGCCCAGGCGGAGAGCAACGGTGCCTTCATGGCCGTGACCGACGCCGAGATCATCGAGGCCTACAAGCTGCTCGGCAGCGGCGAGGGGGTGTTCTGCGAACCGGCCAGCGCCGCCTCGGTGGCGGGGCTGCTCAAGCGCCAGGCGGAGGTGCCGGCGGGGGCCACGGTGGTCTGCGTGCTGACCGGCAACGGTCTCAAGGACCCGACCACCGCGATCGAGCACAACGACTCCCGCTTCCACACGGGCCTCGACCCCGACACCGCGACGGTGGCACGGGTGATGGGCTTCTAAAGCCCGGCCAACGGGGAAGCCGGAACGGCCCCCGGGAAGGCAGGGGACTCCGCCGCCACCGGCTTGGGGCGGGCCGGGCCGGTGCTGGACACCTGGCCCCGCCGCGGCACTGAACGGGCCTGTGGATCGCGGGGGTGGCCCTGACGCTGCCGGCGGATCCAGGCCTGACTGGCGTTGGCGGCGATTGGCTGCGTTTGGCTGCACGGCTGGTGGCTGCGCGGCTGGCGGGAGTGCGGCTGGCGGAGCTGATGCCAGGGGATTCGGCTGCCTGGGGAATGGGGCCCCGTGCCCCCGTGCTGGCTGGCCGGAGGGCCGACGGGATCCCTGGGACAGCTGCTGACGGCGGTGACGGCTGGCGGCGGCTGGCGGGGGAGTCAGCGCCCGAAGGGGAGCGAGCCAATCTCCAAACCGTCCACAGCCGACCTGTGGAACGGGCGGCAAAAGTGCGGCAAATGCGGGGAAGACGGGAGGCGAACACCATCGCCCATCCACCGACCACGTTTTCCCCGGCCCAGGGAATCCCGGAAAAGCGGAAAACGGCGCAATTCCACCCCCTCCCTTCCCCAGCCCTGGCCGGCCATGAATCCTGTCACGACGGATCCGGTGGAATCTTTTCCCCAGTTTCCGCAGGCTCTAGGACTACGGCTGTTGAAGGCTTTTTTTAAAGACTTTTTTCTTGAAGTCGGAGGGCAGGCGCCCGGTCGGTGGGGGGCGGGCCGAACCCATGCGAACCACGGTTCGGCCCGTTGCGCTTTGGCCTGCCGTGTGAAACCGTGGGCCTACGCACAGGTGCCCCCCGGCTGCATCCCTGTCCGCCCTCAGAAGGCCCCCATGAAGCTGGTCTGCTCCCAGACGGAACTCACCTCCAGCCTCCAGCTGGTCAGCCGCGCCGTCGCCGCACGCCCCACCCATCCGGTGCTGGCCAACGTGCTGCTCACCGCCGACGCCGCGACAGGTCGCCTCAGCCTCACCGGCTACGACCTCAACCTCGGCATTCAAACCAGCCTGCCGGCCGCCGTGGAAAGCAGCGGTGCGATCACCCTGCCGGCCCGCCTGTTCGGCGACATCGTCAGCCGCCTCTCGGCCGACAGCCCGCTCACCCTCAGCTGCGCGGAGGGTGAGGAGCAGGTGGAACTGACCAGTCTTTCGGGCACCTACAAGATGCGGGGCATGCCGGCTGAGGACTTCCCCGATCTCCCCCTCTCCCAGAGCGGTACCCCGATCCGCCTCGACGCCGCCTCCCTGGTCCGGGGTCTGCGGGCCACCCTGTTCGCCAGCTCGGCCGATGAGGCCAAGCAGCTGCTCACCGGTGTGCACCTCGGCCTCTCCGGCCACGGTCTGGAGTGCGCTGCCACCGATGGCCATCGCCTCGCCGTGCAACGCCTCGATGACGCCCTTGCCCCGGGCAGCCAGGTGCCAACGGCGAGCGGCGAGGAAGCCTTCGCGGTGACCGTCCCCAGCCGCTCCCTCAAGGAGCTGGAGCGCCTGCTCAGCGGCCGTCCCTCCGATGAGCCCCTCAGCCTTTACAGCGAGCGGGGCCAGGTGGTGGTGCTCTGGGCCGACCAGGTGCTCACCAGCCGCACCATCGATGGCACCTACCCCAACTACCGCCAGCTGCTTCCCGAAAGTTTCAGCCGCCGCCTGGTGCTCGATCGCCGGGCCCTCACCGCTGCCCTGGAGCGGGTGGCGGTGCTGGCGGAGCAGCACAACAACGTGGTGCGGCTGAGCAGCGAACCCCTGCTCGGCAAGGTGCAGATCGGCGCCGACGCCCAGGACGTGGGCAGCGGCTCCGAATCCCTCGCCGCCACGGCGGAGGGGGAGCCGATCGAGATCGCCTTCAACGTGCGCTATCTGCTCGATGGCCTCAAGGCGATCAGCGCCGACCAGGTGGTGCTGCAATGCAATGGCCCCACCACCCCGGCCGTGCTGGCCCCGGTGGGGGAAGATGACACCTTCACCTACCTGGTGATGCCGGTTCAGATCCGCAGCTGATCCCACCTCCTCACCACCAGGCCCCCAGCGCCGAGCGATCCCGTGGCCCTTCCCGAGCAGCTGTTGCTGAGCGACCTGCTGCGCCTGCGGGTCCGCTGCGATCAGGGCCTCGACCACGGCCCGGGGGTGGTCGGCTGGATGCATCCGCCGGTGCACCGCCTGCTGGGCTGGGCCAGCCGCCCCTCCGCCTTCAAGCCCCAGCGCCAAGTGTGGCGTCTCGACCAGTTGCGCGGTCTCAGCGACAGCGAGGCCTTCGTCAAGGGGGAGCCCGCCGCCGCCGATCCCGCCTTGCTCGAGCAGCTGCCCACTCTGCTGCAGGCCTCGCTGCTGGGGGCCGGCGGCCGGCCCCTGGGCACCGTGGCCGATGCCGCCGTGGAGCTCGGCAGCGGCCGCATCCTCCACTACCTGATCGCCCGCAGCGATCCGCGCCTGCCCGGCAGCAGCCGTTGGCGGCTGACACCGGACCGGATCCTGGACCAGCGCAGCGGTGTGGTCGAGACCGCCCTGGAGAGTATCGATGATCTCCCCCTGGCCCGCGCCAGCGTCCGCCAGGAGCTGCTGCGGCGTTCCAGGCGCTGGCGGGAGCAGGTGAGCGAGGAGACCGGCCGGCTGCGGGAGCAGTTCGAGGTGGTGGGTGGCCGCCTGGAGGAGCGGGTGGAGGGGTGGCTGGAGGAGCCCCCCTGGGAGGAGGGGCGCGAGCGGAGCCGCCGTTCCGAGGACGACCCGGAGGCCAGCGAACGCTGGCGTGAGGGCGCCCCCGATCCCCTGGAGGACTGGCCGGAGGAGGGTCTGGACGATCGCAGGGACGACCGGCCGCCGCCGCCGCCCTCTCCCTCCCGCCCCGTTCCACGCTCCGGCCGCCGCGCCCCAGCGATCGCCGAACCCTGGGACGACCCCGAATCTCGCGCCGACACCGCCGATCCGGACCTCCCGGACCCCGGGCCCGATGGCTTCCCCAACGCTGCTGCGCCGTCGCGTCGCCCCCCGCGGGGGCCCGATCGCTACCGCGGCCGCGACCGCGACGACGACCCCTGGATCTGATCCAGGGACCGCCCAGCCGGGGTCTGACCGCCGGGTCGGATACTGGGGCAGCTGAACGGCGCCTGCCGGTGGTTGCCTCTCCCCCCTTCTCGCTGCCCGATGCCCTGCGCAAGGAGGGCCTGAGCGAGGCCGACTACGACGAGATCGTGCGGCGCCTCGGCCGCGTTCCGAACCGGGCCGAACTCGGCATGTTCGGGGTGATGTGGTCGGAGCACTGCTGCTATCGCAACTCCCGCCCCTTGCTCAGCCAGTTCCCCACCAGCGGCCCCCGCATTCTGGTGGGCCCGGGCGAGAACGCCGGCGTGGTGGATCTGGGGGAGGGCCAGCGGCTGGCCTTCAAGATCGAGAGCCATAACCACCCCTCCGCCGTCGAGCCGTTCCAGGGGGCTGCCACCGGGGTGGGGGGCATCCTCCGCGACATCTTCACGATGGGGGCCCGGCCGATTGCCCTGCTCAACGCCCTGCGCTTCGGGCCCCTGGAGGATCCCCGCAACGTCGGCCTGATGGAGGGGGTGGTGGCCGGCATCGCCCACTACGGCAACTGCGTGGGGGTGCCGACGGTGGGTGGTGAGGTGGCCTTCGACCCCAGCTACAGCGGCAATCCCCTGGTCAATGCCATGGCCCTCGGCCTGATGGAGACCGAGACGATCGTGCGGGCCGGCGCCGAGGGGGTGGGTTACCCGGTGGTCTATGTGGGCAGCACCACCGGCCGCGACGGCATGGGCGGTGCCAGCTTCGCCAGCGCTGAGCTCACCGAGGCCTCCCTCGATGACCGCCCCGCCGTGCAGGTGGGCGATCCCTTCCTGGAGAAGGGTCTGATCGAAGCCTGCCTGGAAGCCTTCCAGAGCGGTGATGTGGTCGCCGCCCAGGACATGGGCGCCGCTGGCCTCACCTGCAGCTGTTCGGAGATGGCCGCCAAGGGCGGGCTCGGGATCGAGCTCGACCTCGACCGGGTTCCGGCCCGGGAGAGCGGCATGAGCGCCTATGAATTTCTGCTCAGCGAGTCGCAGGAGCGGATGCTGTTCGTGGTCCGGCCCGGCCGCGAGGAGCCGTTGATGGACCGCTTCCGCCGCTGGGGCCTGCAGGCGGCCGTGGTGGGTCGGGTGCTGGAGGACAACGTGGTGCGGGTGCTGCAGCACGGCGCCGTGGCGGCTGAGGTGCCCGCCAGCGCCCTGGCGGAGGACACCCCGGTCAACCAGCACGCCCTGCTCGCCGAGCCGCCGGCGGAGATCCAGGCCCACTGGGCCTGGCGGGAGAGCGAGCTGCCGCCGGCCGATGGCCAGGGGGTCTGCCTGGCCGAGGGGCTGCTCGGCTGGGGGGAGGTGCTGCGGCGCCTGCTCGATGACCCCACCATCGCCAGCAAGCGCTGGGTGTGGCGCCAGTACGACCACCAGGTGCAGGCCAACACCGTGGTGCCCCCCGGCGGCGCCGATGCGGCGGTGGTGCGGCTCCGGCCCCAGCAGGGTGAGGGTTCCCTGGAAGCCGCCCGCCGCGGTGTGGCGGCGGTGGTCGATTGCCCCAACCGCTGGGTTGCCCTGGACCCCGAGCGCGGTGGCATGGCGGCGGTGGCCGAGGCCGCCCGCAACCTCAGCTGCTGCGGCGCCGAGCCGCTGGCGGTGACCGACAACCTCAACTTCCCCTCCCCCGAGACCCCGATCGGCTACTGGCAGCTGGCGATGGCCTGCCGCGGCATCGCCACCGCCTGCCTCGAGCTGGCCACTCCGGTGACCGGCGGCAACGTCTCCCTCTACAACGAGACACGCCTGCCGGATGGCCGCCTGCAGCCGATCCATCCCACGCCGGTGGTGGGCATGGTCGGACTGGTCCACGACCTGGCCCGGGTCACCGGTCTGGCCTGGCGCCAGGCCGGTGAGTCGATCTGGCTGCTCGGGGTGCCGTTGGAGAGCGCCGCCGACGCCCTGGATGGGCGCCTCTCCCTCGCCGCCAGCAGCTACCTCCAGGTGGTGCACGGCCTCCTCACCGGCCGGCCGCCGGAGCTCGATCTGGAGTTGGAGCGGCAGGTGCAGGCGCTGCTGCGCCAGGCGATTGCCGCCGGCCTGGTCAGTGCCGCCCACGACCTCGCCGATGGCGGCCTGGCGGTGGCGGCGGCCGAGTGCTGCATCGCCTCCGGCTATGGGGCCTGCCTGGCGTTGCCGGAGGGTTCGGTTCGGCCCGATCGGCTGTTGTTCGCCGAGGGGGGGGCGCGGCTGCTGGTGGCGGTGCCGCCGGAGCATGGCGAGGCCTGGGCTGCCCTGCTCGCCGCCAGCGGTCTGGGGGGCTTCGCCCAGCGCCTCGGCCAGGTGGAAGCCGACCCCCTGCTCCGCATCGAGCAGGGGGGGCTCACCCTGCTGGCTGAGCCCGTGGATCACCTCCGCCAAACCTTCGAGACCGCCCTGCCGCGGCGCCTGCAGCAGGCCGGGCCCCCTCCGGAGCGATGATGGAAACCCCTTCCCTCGCTCGCCAGGCGGAACAGCGTGATCTCCGATGAGCCTGGCGTCGCTGTGACCCCCCCGCAGCCCTTCCTCCAGCCCCTGTCCAGGTCCGACATCGGCGAGCGGCCGCTGGCCGACGACCACCCGGAACGACCCGATCGGCCCCAGGAGGCCTGCGGCGTGTTCGCCGTGATGGCCCCCGACCAGGCGGTGGCCAACCTCGCCTACTTCGGCCTCTACGCCCTCCAGCACCGCGGCCAGGAGTCAGCCGGGATCGCGGTGTTCCATGGCGCCAGGGTCGCCCTCCACAAGGACATGGGCCTGGTCAGCCAGGTGTTCGACCAGGAGGTGCTGGAGCGGATGCCCGGCGAGCTGGCGATCGGCCACAACCGCTACTCCACCACCGGCAGCAGCAAGGTCTGCAATGCCCAGCCGGTGGTGCTGATGACCCGCCTCGGGCCCATGGCCCTGGCCCACAACGGCAACCTGGTCAACACCGCCGAACTGCGGCAGTCGCTGCGGGACCGGGGCGAGGAGTTCACCTCCAGCACCGATTCCGAGCTGATCGCCCTGGCGATCCAGCAATCGGTGGAGGCTGGTCTCGACTGGGACGGCGCCATCCGCGCCGCCGCTGCCCGTTGCCGCGGCGCCTTCAGTCTGGTGATCGGCACCCCCGATGGCCTGTATGCCCTGCGGGATGGCCATGGCATCCGGCCGCTGGTGTTCGGCCTGATCGGCGAGCGGGAGCTGGCCCAGTGGGTGGTGAGCAGTGAGACCTGCGGCCTCGACATCATCGGCGCCCAGTTCATCGACGATGTTCAGCCCGGTGAACTGGTGCTGTTCCGCCAGGGTGAGTCCCAGCCCCTGCGCCAGCTCTGGATCGAGGAGCCGGCCAGGCTGTGCGTGTTCGAGATGATCTACTTCGCCCGTCCCGACAGCCGCTTCTTCGGCGAATCGCTCTACAGCTATCGGGTCCGCATCGGCGAGGTGCTCGCCCGGGAGACGCCGGTGGAGGCCGACATCGTGATTGGCGTGCCCGATTCGGGCATCCCGGCGGCGATCGGCTATTCCCAGGTCAGCGGCATCCCCTTCGCTGATGGCCTGATCAAGAATCGCTATGTGGGTCGCACCTTCATCCAGCCCACCCAGGCGATGCGGGAGGCCGGAATCCGGGTGAAGCTCAACCCCCTGCCCGATGTGCTGGAGGGCAAGCGGGTGGTGGTGATCGATGATTCGATCGTGCGCGGCACCACCAGCCGCAAGCTGGTTCAGGCCCTCCGTGATGCCGGCGCCACGGAGGTGCACATGCGGATCAGCTCACCGCCGGTCACCCACCCCTGCTTCTACGGCATCGACACCGACACCCAGGATCACTTGATCGCTGCCCGCCTCACCCTGCCGGAGATCGAGCAACACCTCGGCGTCGATTCCCTCGCCTACCTCACCAAGCAGGGCATGGTGGAGGCCGCCACCACCGCCTCCGCTCACTTCTGCACCGCCTGCTTCGACGGAAACTACCCGATCGCGATGGATGAGGAGACCAAGCGCAGCAAGCTGATGCTTGAGCCGGCCGGTTTGGCCCGCTCTTAGGCCGACCCCGCCGCCCGGCCCCGACGAGCCGGCCTCAGCCCCCCAGCAGGGGCCGGTAGCAGCGCGTGGTGATCAGCCAGGGGTGGAACACCTCCAGGAAGCGTTGCTGCAGGGTGCGGAAGAAGCGCTCCACCAGGGCTGGATCATCGAAATGGAAGGGATATTCCCCCTGGAATCCCTGGAAGAAGTACCAATTCAGCAGGGCATGGCCATCCCTGGCCAGACGACCGGCGAAGATCTCCAGCTGGCCAGCAGGATCGGGCAGATGCTCCAGCACATCCAGACAGACCACCGTGTCGAACTGAGCAGGTAGCTCCGCGGCCTCCAGATCGCGATGGCAGCTGAGCCGATCCGCCAGCCCGAGCTGCTCGGCCCGCCAGCGCACGAAGGCGCGGTTGCAGGGGTTCAGATCGACGCACCACACCCGCTCCACCTGGGGCAGGGCCGCAGCTGCCAGGGCATGGCTGCCGATCCCACCGCCGAAATCGAGCACCTGGCCGCGGGCGAAACGCTCCTGCAGCCGCAGGGTATCGGCGATGTAGTCGGCGCTGCCCAGGTGCCAGGCGGCGAGCTCCAGCAGGTGGCCATCCCCCACCGTCTCCTCGTAGAAGGAACCGGCTCGCTCCGGATCGAAGGCGCCCGGGTGCAGGTTGGCCAGATCCACCGTGCCGGTCGGCAGGCGCCCCTCCAGTTGATCCGGGTTGAGATCCAGAAACGTCGCCAGCTGGCTCCGCAGCCCGAAACCGTCTGCCAGGAAATGCGGCACCGTCAACGGTTCAGCCCCGGCCGGTGGGGGGGAATGGCATGCCGGGCTGGCCAATCGCGATCGCTGCGACAGGGATGAGGCTACGCGGCGGCTGCCATGCTGATCCTGGAGGCACCCTTGGGATCGCGAACGCAACGCATGCGGGTTCTGGTGGTGAGCACGCCGATCGGCGTCCTGGGCAGCGGTGCTGGCGGTGGTGTCGAGCACACCGGCACGATGATCGTGGCTGGGCTGCTGGCCTGCGGTCACGCCGTCACCGTGTTGGCCGGTGAGGGGTCGGTGCTGCCCCCCTCCTGCGCCGACGCCACGCTCTGGCAGGAAGCCGGGGTGGACCAGACGAGCTGGCAGCATCGCCCCCACGACACCCCCGCCACGATCCCCGCCGACGCCCTGCTGTCGCGCTTCTGGCAACGGGCCCTGGAGCACCAGGAAAGCTTCGATCGCATCCTCAACCTCGGCTACGACCATCTCCCCTTCTGGCTGACCCGCTTTGTGGCCACCCCGCTCTGCCATCTGGTGAGCATGGGATCGGTGGCCCTGGTGATGGATGAGGTGATCGAAGCCGTCGCCGCCTGGGGGCCGGATCGCCTCGCTTTCCACACCGCCGCCCAGGCCGCTGACTTCCGCCTTGCGGCGCCCCCGGTGCTGGTGGGCAACGGTTTCGACCTCAGTCTTTATCACCCCCCCGCTGCCGAGCAGGTGGAGTCGGCCCTTGCCTGGGCCGGGCGGATCTCCCCGGAGAAGGGGCTGGAGGATGCGGCCCGGGTGGCGGCCCGCCTCGGCCTGCCCCTGAGGGTCTGGGGGCTCCGTCAGGACGAGGCCTACGCCGCAGCGGTGGAACGCTCCGTCCCCCCCGGCACGATCGAATGGCGCGGCTTTCAGCCCACCGATCGCCTCCAGGCTGACCTGGGGCGCTGCCGCGTTTTCCTCAATACGCCGCGCTGGAACGAGGCCTTCGGCAACGTGGTGGTCGAGGCGATGGCCTGCGGGGTTCCGGTGGCGGCCTACGCCCGCGGCGGCCCCGGCGAACTGGTGCAGGAGGGCATCAACGGCGCCCTGGCGACGCCGGATGATCTCGACAGCCTGGAGGCGGCGGTGCGCCGGGCCGCTGAGCTGGACAGGGCCGGCTGTCGCGCCTGGGCGGAGCGGCACCACAGCCCGGAGGCGTTCAGCGCCCGGATGGAGGCGTGGCTGCAGGCGGCGCGGCCCCATCCCCGCTCCCCGTCCTGACGATCACCAGACCGCGGCTGCGACCGCTGCTCGGGTCGAGCGTGCGCACGGCCCGCCACAGCTCCGCCGAGCTCACCCACACCGGCGGGTAGCGGTAGCGGGCCACATCGAGGATCAGCACCCGGTCGCCGCGCCGGTCGTAGGCCGCCAGGGGGGAGATGTGGCCGCCACCCTGCTGGCCGAGGGCGGCGCGGTGGTAGTTGACCAGCAGGCGGTCGCCGCCATCGGCCAGGCTGCGCCGCAGCAGCCCCCGGAACTGCGCCAGGGAGAGGCTGTCACCGTGGTAGCGCTGCGCCACCACCCCCTGGCCGCTGAGCAGACCCTGCAGCTGGGCCAAATCCATTCCCTGCCGCGCCACCTGCTCCGGCCGCGCCACGGCCAGGCTGGCCGGGGCGGCGAATAGGTTGGTCTGGGTCCAGAAGCGATAGCTGCCGTAGCCCGTGGCGGCGGGGGCGGGCTGGCCGAGGCTATTGAGGGCGACCACGGCGCTGGCCACGCCGCAGTAGGCCAGGTTGGCCTGGGTTTCGAGCCACTGGCTCAGGCTGGCGTAGTCGGCACGAAGGGTGTGGCGGTCGGCCAGGAGCGCCTGGCCGGCGGCTGACCCCAGGGGGATCGGGGCTGCCGGTATCTGGGTTGCTGCCGGCGCGCTGGAGGTGGCGGGAGCAGGGACTGCCGCAGCCCGGGCCAGGGGATCGGCGATCGCCAGCCCGCCGGCCGCCAGGGCCAGCAGCAGCGCCAGGGGCGGCCCGGCTCGCCGTCGCCGACCGTCAGCCATGGAGTGGAACCAGGCCGGTGATCGTCCAGCCCTCCGGCAACCCCAGATCCCGGCCAGTGCCGGCGGCATCCTCCGCCTCCAGGTCGGCGCTGAGCAGCCGCAGGCTGCGGGGCGCTGCCCCCGGCGCCCCACCCGCCAGCAGCACGCCCACCACGCTGCCATCGCCACCGCGAAGATCCACCACCCGGTCGCTGCGCTCCACCAACCGCAGGCCGATCTGGCCGAGGTCGCCCCGTTGGCAGGGCCGGATCTCCTCCACCGCCAGCCGCTTCAGCCTGCCCTGGCCGGTGGCCAGCAGCACGCTGGCATCGGCCGCCACGCAGGCGGCTCCCACCACCTGTTCCCCCGGCAGCAGGCGCAGCAGCATCGGACCCTGGGCGGCCCGACCCAGCAGCGGCAGGGTGTTGTCGCGCACTGCCAGCCGCAGCAGCCGGCCGGTGCTGCTGGCCACCACCAGCTCCCGGCCCTCGTCACAGGCCACCACCCGCTGCAGCTCCACCCCGTCCTTGAGCTTGAGCACGGTGGCGGCCCGTCCCGAGAGCTCCAGGAACTCCTCGATCGGCAACCGCTTGAAGCGCCCGTCGCTGCTGAGCAGTCCGAGGCTGGTGCCGGTCTGTTTGGGCAGGGGCAGCAGTTGCACCACCCGATCCCCCGCCAGGCTGTCGGGCAGGAACTTCTCCAGCGGGCCGCTCTGCTGGCCAGCGAACTCCCAGCGCAGCAGCGCCACCCGGCCGGTGGCACTGAAGGCCAGCAGGCTGGGTTCATCGGCCACCGGCAGGATCAGCTGGGCGGGGGCCGGATGATCGCCGATGGCGGCGGCCTCCTCGAGGTGGAGCCGTCCGAGGGTCTGGGGGGTGACGATCCGCACCTGGCCATCGGCCTGGATCAGCAGCCGGCTGTCGCTGGCCAGGGCCCCGAAGGCCTGCTGTCGTTGCTGCTCGGTGCTCGGGCGCACCGCCGCGGCCCGCTGGGCCACCAGGGCATCGCCCCCTTCCACCAGGCGGGTGCGGCGCGGGGTGGCGTAGCGCTTGCGCAGCCCCTTGAGCTCGCTCACCATCGTGTTGAGCAGGGTGGCGCGGTCATCGAGCAGCAGGCGCAGGCGGCTGCGCTCCACCCGCAACTCCTCGGCCTCCTTGCGCAGGCTCTCCTGCTCCAGGCCGGTGAGGCGCCGCAGCGGCATGGCCAGCACGGCATCGGCCTGGCGCTCGCTGAGGCTCAGGCGCACCTGCAGGGCTGCCCGGGCTGCGGCCGCATCGGCGGCGGCGGTGATCATCGCGATCACCTCCTGCAGCTGGGCGAGGGCCTTGATCAATCCCTCCACCACTTCAAGCCGGTCCTCGCAGCGCTTAAGGGCATGGCGGGTGCGGCGCAGCAGGGTGAGTTCCCGGTACTCCAGGAAGTGCTGCAGCAGCCCCCGCAGGCTTAGCTGTTGGGGTTGGCCGTTGACCAGGGCGAGCAGGATTGCGCCGAAATTGCTCTGCAGGGCGGTGCGACGCTGCAGTTCGGTGAGCACGGTGGCGGCATCGGCATCGCGGCGCACCTCGACCACCACCCGCATCCCATCGCGATCGCTTTCATCGCGGATGTCGGCGATGCCGGTGATGCGGCCCTCGTTGACCTGTTCGGCCAGCTTCTCGATCCAGCCCGCCTTGCTGAGCTGGTAGGGAAGTTCGGTGATCACCACGGCGCCGCGGCGGTGGCGACCCTTGCCGGGTTGGACCTCCTCGATGTGGGCCACCCCGCGCATCGGGATGCTGCCCCGGCCGCTGAGGTAGGTGTCGCGCAGGCCGCTGCCGAGAAGTACCTCACCACCGGTGGGGAAATCGGGTCCGGGCACCAGCTCCAGCAACTTGGCGTCGCTGAGGTCGGGTTTGCGGATCAGGGCGATCAGGGCATCCACCACCTCGCCGAGGTTGTGGGGGGGGATGCTGGTGGCCATGCCCACGGCGATGCCAGAGCAGCCGTTGAGCAACAGGAACGGCAGCTGGGCGGGAAGAACGGTCGGTTCCTGCTGGGAGCCGTCGAAGTTGGGGGCGAAATCGACGGTGTCGCTGCCGATCTCATCGAGCATGCCCTCGTTGGCGATCGGGGCCAGCCGGGTTTCGGTGTACCGCATCGCCGCCGGCGGGTCGTCATCGACCGAGCCGAAGTTGCCGTGGCCATCGAGCAGCGGATGGCGGCTGGCGAAGCTCTGCACCAGCCGCACCAGGGCGTCGTAGACCGCCTGATCGCCGTGGGGGTGGTACTTGCCGAGCACATCACCCACCACCCGGGCGCATTTGCGGTAGGGGCGATCGGGCGTCAGCCCGAGCTCGTGCATCGCGAACAGGATGCGGCGCTGCACGGGCTTGAGGCCATCGCGCACATCAGGCAGGGCCCGTCCCACGATCACGCTCATGGCGTACTCGAGGTAAGAGCGCTGCATTTCCTGATGCAGGGCGATCGGCTCGATCCGCCCCTGGTTCGGATCCTCGGTCGCTCCCCCGGCGCGGTCCTCGGCCATCCAGTGCTCGGCTCAGGGGCTCAGGTCGGGGGCCAGCCTACAGATGGCGGCCGGCTTCGCCCGCAGCGCCCCTGGTCAGGGGCCGTCCTGCTCCCGCTCGCTGCCGGCGTTGGCATTGGCCCGGTCCACGTTCGGCTTGAGCTCCGGCCGGGCCAGCAGCTGCCGGGTGGCGGCCTGCAGCCGCTCCCCCCAGAGCTGTTCCTTGCGGTAGCTGTCGAGCACATAATTCGGGTCCTCCGCCAGGGCCTGCTGGGCCAGCCGCAGGGCATCCCGCTGGTCGCCGGGGCCGCGGCCGATCAGCACCGCTGCCACCGCCAGGCTGGTTTCAGCCACGTCCGGCTTGATCTTCAGCACCTGGCGCCAGCGCTGCAGGGCGTCATCGGTGCGGCCGGCCTCGAACAGCACCAGGCCCTGGTTGTTGATCGCCTCCCAGAAGCTCGGCCGCAGCTTGGCCGCCTGTTCATAGGCGCGCAGCGCCTGGTTGGGCTGCAGCAGCAGCAGCTGGGTGTTGCCCAGATCGAAGTAGCCCCCGGCATTGCGGGGGTCGAGCTCCAGGCCGCGGCGCAGCAGCGGCAGGGCCTGGGCCGGCCGGTTCTTGCGCAGCTCGAGGGATCCTTCGGCGAACCAGATGCCGGCATTGCCTGGATCGAGCCGCTTGGCGCGGCTGAGGGCGGCCAGGGCCTGGTCGGCTTCGCCGCTGCGCACCCGGGCCTCGGCCAACAGGATCCAGCCGCGGGGGTCGGAGGGCAGCAGCCGTACCGTCAGCTCCGCCAGCCGCGCCGCGTCATCGGCCTGACCGAGCCGCAGCAGCCGTGCCGCCGCCTGGGCGATGCCCAGGCCGGCCCCGTTCAGATCCTGCTGCTGGGGCACGAACACATAGGGAACCAGGGCCCGGGCTGACGGCGCCTGACCCAGCAGGGCTGCGGCCAGGGGCAGGGTCAGGGCGACCCCGAGGGTCCGGCGTCGCCTGCGAGACAGCCCCGATGCCCTGCCCTGCAGCTGCTCGGTTTGGCCTGCCCCTGACCTGCGCATTCCAAGCAACTGCCCCAGGCCCACGGATTCACGACGAATGAAGACCAGACTAGGGATAAGTTCCCCACCGACCCAACGCTGCCCTGATATTGCGGCGCCACATCGTGGGCCTGATCCGCCGCAGAGCTGAGGCCCGAAGCTGTTCTTCCCAGGTGGTGTCGCTCCAGCCCAGGGCCTCGTCGCCATCGAGCTCCAGAAGCCAGGAGCGCGGTTGCAGGTCGGCATCGTTGCTGCTCGGCAGCGGCCGCTGGTTCCAGGGGCAGACCTCCTGGCAGATGTCGCAACCCGCCACCCAGCCCTGCAGGGAGGCGGCGATGGCGGCGGGCAACTCGGGCTCGCGGTTCTCGATGGTGTGGTACGCGATGCAGCGGCGCGAATCCACCACAAAGGGCTCCACGATCGCGCCGGTGGGGCAGGCCACCAGGCAGCGACGGCAGCTGCCGCAGAGGGGTTCGGCCGGCTGATCGGCGGGCAGCGGCAGGGTGGTGAGCAGATGGCCGAGCAGCAGCCAGGAGCCCTGGCGCCGATGGATCAGGTTGCCGTTCTTGCCGATCCAGCCCAGACCGGCCGCTTCGGCCCAGGCCTTGTCGAGCAGGGGGGCGCTGTCAACGCAGGCCCGCCAGGTGGTGCCGGGCACCCTGGCCTCAAGCCAGCGGCCCAGGTGGCGCAGGCGCTTGTCGATCACCCGGTGGTAGTCGCGCCCCCAGCCGTAGCGGGCCACCTTCAGGGCTCCGGGCCGGCGGCTGCTGGCCACGTAATAGTTGAGGCCGACCGCCAGCAGGCTGCGCACCCCGGGCAGCAGCGCTTCCACTGAGGCGCGGCGCGGATCGGCCATCCAACCCATCGCCCCCTGGTGACCGGCGGCCAGCCAGCGCTCCAGGGCGGCGGTGCGCAGCTGCAGATCCGCACCGCCGGGCACCGCCGCGATCCCCACCGGCGCGAAGCCCAGCCGCCCGGCCTCGGCCCGCAGCTCCAGCGCCAGGTCCGCCAGGTCGACCGGCCTGGAGCGGCGGTCCTTCCCCGGGCCGGGCGGCAGCGGGCCTGGCTGGGCTGGTGTCTGTTCTGCAGGCTTCACGGGTGGCCTCAAGCGATACCGGTAAAGTCCCAGCAGTTATCGACTATCGCGTGCTGGCCTCCTCCTCATCCCGTTTCAGTCCCCTGTTGCGCTGGATCGGGGTCACCCTGCTGGTGCTCCTGGTGCTCCAGGTGCTTGCGGTTCTGCTGCTCTGGGACTGGAACGCCGAGGCCTTCCGGCAGCTGCTGGTGGAGCGCCTGATCCAGCAGTCGCCGATGGGGTTGATCGGGCTGGTGCTGATGTATCTCTCGGCCCGCCTCGATGACGATGGCGACAACCGCTCCCCGTTGCTCTGGGCCGTCTGCCTGCTCAGCGGTCTGCTGGCGGTGCTGCTGACCGCCTCCCTGCCGGTGGCGTTCGGTGGCGACAACATGCTTCAGCAACAGGCGGAACAGCAGCTCACCAGCAAGCGGGGTCAGCTGGAAATGGCCCGCCAGCAGAGCAAGGATCCGGCGGTGTTGCAGCAGCTGATCAAGCAGGCCGAAGCGAGCGGCCAAGTGCCCGCCACCGCCACCGCCGCCCAGAAAACCCAGGCCGCCCGCAGCTTCATCGATCGCCAACTCCAGCAGATGGAGGACCAGTACAAGCAGGCTGAGCAGACCAGCAAGGTGGCGCTCAACCAGCGGCGCTTCGGATCTTCCGGTGGCGCCATCGCCCTGATCGTGGCCTTCACCATCCTCTGCCTGGGCAGCGTGCTCTGAGGCGACCGGCCGCAGGGCAGCCCCCGCGGGTGGTTACCGTTGGAGATCAGACCGCGGTCCCCGTTCCTTGGATTCCACCAGCCCACGACCGGATGAGCCGCTGGCGTCCCGGTTGCAGCAGGACCTCAAGAACGATCTGATCGCCGGCCTGCTGGTGGTCATCCCGTTGGCGACGACGATCTGGCTGGCCACCACGGTCAGCCGGTTCGTGTTGGCTTTTCTCACTTCGATCCCGAAGCAGTTCAATCCGTTCAATACCCTCAATCCTCTCCTCCAGGAGCTGATCAATCTGGGGGTGGGCTTGCTGGTTCCGTTGCTCGGCATCTTGTTGATCGGCCTGATGGCCCGCAACATCGTCGGCCGCTGGTTGCTGGAGTTCGGCGAAGGCACCCTGCTGCGCATTCCCCTGGCCGGTTCGGTCTATAAGACCCTCAAGCAGCTGCTGGAGACCTTCCTGCGCGACAACTCCACCCGCTTTCGTCGGGTGGTGCTGGTCGAGTATCCCCGCGAGGGCCTCTATGCCCTGGGCTTCGTGACCGGCACGATCGGCTCGGCCGTGCAGGCCGGCTTCACTGAACCGATGCTCAGTGTGTTCATCCCCACCGCCCCCAACCCCACCACCGGCTGGTATGCGGTGGTGCCCGAGCAGGCGGTGCGGGATCTGGAGATCAGCGTGGAGGACGCCTTCCGTACGATCATTTCCGCCGGCATCGTCAGCCCTGACGAGCGGCCCACGACATCCAATCGCAGCTTCTCCAGCCTGATGGCCCAGCTGCGCGCTCCCCAGTACTCGTGATCCATCGCTGATGCAGAGCCGCACTCTCTCGCGTGAACTGGCCCTGCTGATCCTGGGCCAGATTCCCGACCGACCCGCCGCCGCGGCACCCGCCGCCGACACCCCCCTGGAGACGGTGCTGCTCCAGGTCCTCGCCAGCCTGGCGGAGCATGTGCGCGAATCCCTCGACCATTCCGCCGAAGATCTGCGCCAAGCCGAGCAGCAGCTGCTCGACAGCGAGCTGCAGGAAGCCGCCGCCGACAGCCTGCCCCGGGTACGCCAGCACCTGCGCGATGGCCTGGGCCGGGCCGAGCAGGCCCTCAACCGCCTCTCGGCCAGCCTGGAGCTGCCGCGGCTGCTGCTGCTGGCCGACCAGGAGGGGGTGCGTCGCGATGCCCTGGCCAGGGCCAGCGGCGTGTTGCGGGACCGGCCTTCGATCGATCGCCGCCTCGATGCGGTGATGGAGGGCTGGCGTCTGACCCGCCTGCCCCGGATCGACCGCGACATCCTGCGATTGGCGGTGGTCGACCTGGAGGCCTTCGCCACGCCGCCGGCGGTGGCCTGCAATGAGGCCGTGGAGCTTGCCAATCGCTACAGCGATGAGCAGGGACGCCGCATGATCAACGGCGTGCTGCGACGCTTCACCACCGCGAAGGTCTGAGGCGATGGTGTTCGACTGGTTCAAGCGCTCCCTGGCCTCCCCCCATGGCCAACCCCAGCCCGGCTCCGAGGGCTCCGCCGCTGAGTCGCCGCCGGCGAGTGACGCCGCAGATCCCGCCGCTGGCGACGATCAGGACTCGAGCCAGGGCGGCCCGGACCCTGTGACCGCGCCGCAGCCGGCAGCGGAGTCGTCGACTGCCCCTGCCGCAAACCCTGAGCCGCCCCCTGCCGCCCCCGCCGCGCCTCCGTCCCCGTCGGCTCCTGCCGCCGCCGGGGTTGATCAGGACGCGCTGGCCTGGGCCCGGCAGGCCTATGCCCGCCTGAAGGCGCAGCAGGAAGCCGCCGCGGCCGCCCCCCAGGAGGCTGCCGCCGCTGCACCGCCAGCGCCGCCCCCAGCGGTGCCCGAACCCCCGGCCCCCGAGGTCGCCGCCACCGCGCCGCTCTGGGTTGCGACGGTTGCCCCCACCAGCCCGCCGCCCGCTGCCGCAGAGCCCTCGCTGGCTCCTTCGCCCAGCTCGCCGCCGGCCGCCTCCCCACCGCCGGTCGTTGTCTCGCCGGTCGCTCCCCCAACCCCAACGGCCGCGCCGCCGTCTGAGCCCCCGCCGCCGCCACAACCGCCTGCAGCCCCCGGGCTGTCCCCCGAGCCGCCCACCGCGGTGCCGCCCGCCGCCGCCACGGTCCCACCACCGGAATCCCCGCGGCCCCTCTCCCTGCTTGAGCGGGCCGCGGCCCAGCGCGAGCAGCGCCGCCAGGAGATCCTCGACACCGCCGCCCCCGTTGTCGAAACCCCGACCGCCGCCCCGGCGTTCAGGCCAGCGACCGCTGCCCCCGCGGCCGGCCCCGCCCCCGCCGCGGCTGAACAGGTCGAGCCCAGCCTCGGCGCCTTCGACGCCGACTTCACCTGGTCGGCTGAGGTGCTGGCGGCCCAGGGCCGCAAGGTCGAGGAGGTGTCGCTGGAGGAGATCGACTGGCTCACCCGCCTGCGCCGAGGCCTGGAGAAGACCCGCAAGGGCTTCGTGGCCCAGCTGCTCGACACCCTCGGCGATGACCCGCTCAGCGCCGACACCCTTGAGGACATCGAATCCAGCCTGCTGCGGGCGGATGTGGGTGTTCAGGCCACCGATCGGGTGCTGGACGCCCTGCGCCAGCGGCTCAACCAGGAGGTGGTGGATCCGGCCGAGGGTCTGCGCTTCCTCAAGGAGCAGCTGCGCGGCATCCTCGAGGAGCCGATCACCGCCAGCGGCGAGGCCCTGTTGGCACCCCAGCGCGGCAAGCTCAATGTGTGGCTGATGGTGGGGGTGAACGGCGTCGGCAAGACCACCACCCTCGGCAAGCTGGCCAACCTGGCGGTGCGCAGCGGCTACAGCTGCCTGATCGCCGCGGCTGATACCTTCCGCGCCGCCGCTGTGCAGCAGGTGAGCGTCTGGGGGGAGCGCAGCGGTGTGCCGGTGGTCTCGAATCCCTCCTCCAATGCCGATCCCGCGGCCGTCGTCTACGACGCCATCGGCGCCGCCAAGGCCAAGGGCACCGAGCTGGTGCTGGTCGACACCGCCGGCCGGTTGCAGACCAAGCACAACCTGATGGAGGAGCTCAGCAAGGTGCGGCGCATCGTCGACAAATTGGCTCCGGAGGCCGCGGTGGAATCGCTGCTGGTGCTCGATGCCAGCCAGGGCCAGAACGGCCTGCGCCAGGCGATGGCCTTCGCCAGTGCCGCCGGCCTCACCGGTGTGGTGATCACCAAGCTCGATGGCAGCGCCCGCGGTGGCGTGGCCCTGGCGGTGGCGTCGGAGGCGGGTCTGCCGATCCGCTTCGTGGGTGCTGGTGAGACGATCCGCGACCTGCGGCCGTTCAACAGCTTCGAGTTCGTCGAGGCGCTGCTGGGGAGTTGAGCGTCCGGCTTGCTGGGCGGCCCTGATCAGTTGGTCAGCCCAGCAAGCCGGCCAGGCCTCAGAAGAAGACTTTCAGCCCGATCTCCACCCCGTTCTGGTTGTTCGTGAAGCCGCTGGGTTGGGAGGCGCCGTTCTCGAAGGCCAGGCCCATGAACCGCCAGGAGAGGTTGAGGTCGGTGTTGTTGCCCACCGCATAGCCCAGGCCGAGCTGGGTGTTGCCGGAGAGATCGCGGCTGCCGGCCAGCCCGAAGCCACCGATGTCGGCGCGCCCGAAGACCCGCAGCCGCTCGCTGAGGAACAGGCTGGCCTGGGTGCCGAGCAGGGGCTGGCCCCAGGTTCGTGATAGCTCGCCCTGGCGTTGCAGCCGCAGCCCGTGGGGCCCCTGGCCGCGCAGCTCGGCGTCCACCGCCAGGTTCACGTCCACCAGCCGCACTCCGGCGTAGGGGATCACGCTCCAGCTGCCCGGTGCGGCCACGGCGCTCTCCCGGCTCCCGAGCCGGTAGCGCAGAGCCAGGTCATAGATGCCGAAGTTGGTGGTCACCGAGGCCGCGCCGCTCAGCCGTCCTCCTGGGGTGGTGCGGGCGATGTCGTCGCCGATCCGGTTGTAACTGAGGTCGGCCAGCAGGCCGAGGCGGCCGTTCTCCAGGCTGCCCCGGGCCGAGGCCGTCATCTGGATCAGGGGGATCAGCTGGCCCAGCCACACATCGGTGTCGGCGCTGAAGCCCCGCACCGTGGTGCTGCCGGTGGTGAGGATCGGCAGGAAGCCATAGAGCTCCACGGTGCCGGCCCAGGGGTTCGGGGTTGAGAGCGTTGCGGCGGCAGGCTCGGAGGCGCCCGCGCCTGCACCGGGTTCGCTCACGGCGTTCGGGGTCAGCGCCTGGGCGATGGCGGCCGGGCCGGTGGCGCCCACCAGCAGGCTCCCCAGGGCCAGCGCCAAGGGGAGTGGCCGGTGCTGGCGTTGCGGAGCCAGTGAGGCCCGCGCCCTGGCATCGGCCCTGCCCCGCCCCCCGGTCTGGTTCGGGGGGGTGTCCGGTGTTGGGTTCAGGGGTGTTGTCACCGCTGGCGTCAGGTGGCGGCGGGGACCGGGCTTGGCTCCGGTGGTCAGCGGTGGCATCGGCGGTGCGGTGGTGGTGGGCAGAGGGTGGCGGTCGGCGGGGCTTGGGCCGAGAGCCGATGCTGGACAGGGTGGCGGAAGTCAGGCTGGAGCAACGCGTCGCCGCCGCACCCATGACCCCGATTCGATCCCGCTGCGGACGGGCAGTGCGCCAGCGATCCGATCGCGCGCGCCGCGCCTTGGCGAAAAGCCCCGTTAACCCTTGCTGCGCTCCGTCGAGCCGCCCTCCGAGGCCCCTCGCTTGCTCCAGCTGCTGCCCAGCAGGTGCACCAGCCAGCCCGGCCCGGTGAGGCTGAGCACCAGGATCGTCAGCGAGGTGCTCAGCCGGCTCGACACCGTCCGGGCCTGGTCCAGACCCGAGTGGAGGAAGGTGAGCGTGACCAGCGCCGCGAAGATGCCGGTGGTGAGGGCGCTGGCGGAGCGGAGCGTGTCCTTGGGGGGCCGGCGGCCGGGGTGGGCGGCATCGAGGCTGAAGCTGCGGCCGCCGATCGCCCCGGCCACCATCAGGCTGCCCAGCAGGGCCAGCCGCAGGCCCAGGCCCTGCAGGGGATCGGTGGCCTGGATCTTCTGCCCCACCACCATCGCCGAGCCCAGCAGGGCGCCGCAGCTGGCCCCCATCACCCCCCACCAGGCCCAGGGCGCCAGGGCCCGGCCGCTGGCCACCGAACCGCCGGCCAGCAGCAGGGCGGTGAGGAAGGTGGAGGGCAGGGCCTGCAGGTGGCGGGTCAGCAGATAGCCGGCCACCACCCCCGCCAGGGTGGCGAGCACCTGCTGGAGGTGCAGCGAGCGCGGGTGCTGGGGCGCCGGCCGCCGCTCTGTGGCGGCGGATCGGGGATCAGGGGGTATCCATCGTTCCGCCATGGCCTGGATCAGCCGAGGGGCCTCACCTTGAACGATTCCCTACTGCCGCGCCAGGATCTGACGCATCTGCTCGCGCAGATCCTCCAGCGGGGTGCCGCTCACATCCACCAGGGCACGGCGGATGTGGCCGCCATAGGCGAAGGGGGGCTTGTAGTCCGGCAGGGCCGGTGAGCCGGGATCGGCCCCCACCGCCACCCCGGCCGCCAGGCCGAGGCTGAGGGGGATGGTCACCGGCAGGTCGCCTTCGCCGACGGGCTGCCCATCCACATAGAGCACCACCTTGGCGGGAGTGCCCCTGCCATTGGCAAGGTCGGCGGGGCCGGTGGGGGTGAAGGAGGCGCTGACGATGTGGTGTCCGGCCGGGATCGGACCGCTGGAGCGCACGCGGAAGAATTGCTCGGCCACGTAGTTGTAGCCATAGGTGAGCAGGCCGTTCTGCACGTAGAAGGCGAAGCCGCCGTCGTTGCCGCCCATGCTGAACAGCACCCCCTCGGCACCGCCTTCGGGGACATCCAGCTCCACCGAGATCGAATGGGGTCGGTTCAGCACCCGGGGGGCCGCGTTCAGCGGCACCATCTGGGTGCCGGGGTAGTAGATGTAGCGCTGGCGATCGGCGGTGATCTGGGGCCGCTCCACCGCGAAGCGCTGGGTGCCGCGGCTGTCGATCGGCAGCACGTTGTATTTGCCGGCCTCCACGTACCACATGCCGATCATGGCGATCAGGCGGTCTCGTTCGCTGGCGGCGAGGTTGTTGGTTTCGGCGAAATCCTCATTGAGGTTGTAGAGCTCCCAGCCGTGCGCATCGAGCTGGATCAGCTGGTCGTAACTGATCGGATCACCGAAGCGGCGGCCCGATTCCACGAACGAGGTTCCGGGCCAGGGGCAGACGGCCCGCCAGCCATCGTGATAGAGGGAGCGGTGGCCGAACATCTCGAAGTACTGGGTGAGATGGAGGTTCGGCGCCGCCGGGTTGTCGAAACAGGAGAGCAGTGAGAAGCCCTCGATCGGGCTCTGGGTGACCCCCTTGATGGTGCTCGGCGGTTCGATGCCGAGGGCGTCGAGCACGGTCGGCACCATGTCGATGGCGTGGCAGTACTGGCTGCGGATCTCGCCGCGGGCGGCGATGCCGCGGGTCCAGCTGAGGATGAATGGATCGCTGGTGCCGCCGCGGTAGGTCTCGCGCTTCCAGCGGCGGAAAGGGGTGTTGCCGGCGTGGGTCCAGCCCCAGGGGTAGTGGTTGAAGTATTTCGGGCTGCCGATGTCATCGATGGCGGCGAGGTTCTGCTCGAGGTTTTCGGGCACGTTGTTGAAGAACTTGCCCTCGTTCACCGATCCGGTGGGGCCGCCTTCTGAGCTGGCACCGTTATCGGAGATCACCATGAATATGGTGTTGTCGTATTCGCCGATTTCCTTGAGGAAGGCGATCAGTTCTCCGATGTGATGGTCGGTGTGGGTCAGGAAGCCGGCGAACACCTCCATCATTCGCGCATAGAGCCGCTTCTCTTCGGCGCTCAGGCCATCCCAGTCCGGCACATCGGGGTCGTGGCGTGAGAGCACCGTGTCGGCTGGGATGATGCCCAGTTCCTTCTGGCGGGCGAAGGTTTGCTCGCGGTAGGCGTCCCAGCCGCCATCGAACTGGCCTTTGTAGCGATCAGCCCATTCCTTCGGCACGTGATGGGGCGCATGCATGGCGCCTGTGCAGAAATAGAGGAAGAAGGGCTTGCTGGGGGCGACCTGCTTGGCATCGGCGATCATCGCCCTGGCCTTCGCCACCAGATCGGGGGTGAGGTGATAGCCCTCCTCCGGTGTGGCGGGCGGTTCCACCTGGCTGTTGTCCTGCACCAGCTCCGGGTAGTACTGATGGGTGTCGCCGCCGAGGAAGCCGTAGAAGCGCTCGAAGCCGCGTCCCAGGGGCCAGCGGTCGTAGGGGCCGGCGGCGGAGGTCTGCTCCGATGGGGTGAGGTGCCACTTGCCGACGGCGTAGGTGTTGTAGCCGTGCTGCAGCAGGATTTCGGAGAGGAAGCCGTTCTCGAACGGGATGATGCCGTTGGAGCCGGGGAAGCCCATCGAGCCTTCGGTGATGCAGGCCAGGCCGTTGGAGTGGTGGTTGCGGCCGTTGAGCATGCAGCTGCGCGACGGCGAGCAGAGCGCCGTGGTGTGCATGTTGTTGAAGCGCAGGCCGTCGGCGGCGAGGGCGTCGAGGTTGGGGGTGGCGATCGGAGAGCCGTAGCAGCCGAGCTGGCCGAAGCCGGTGTCGTCGAGCACCAGCATCACCACATTCGGTGCCCCCTCACGGGCCCGGTTGGGCATCGGCCAGGCCGGGGTGGAGACATCGGCGGTGCGGCCGATCACGCCGGGGAAGGCGGTGCCGTTTTTGTATTCCTGGAGGGCCATCGGCGGCGGGAGGGGGAGGCTGCTTTTCCGCAACCTATCCAGGTTCGCCAGGACTGACCACGATTGAGCGTCGCAGCGTTTTAGGCCTGGTTTTGCGTCAACCGCCGGGGCGATTTCTGAGTGGTGCTTCTCAATCGTGGCCGTCTGCAGTCACGGTCATCAGGGCGATCGGGCCAGCCACTGAACCCTCGATTCAGTCCCGCCGCAGGCGGTTGGGGAAGGGGGGCCGCGGCGTTGGCTCGGCGCTGGTGGCTTCGCCGTGGGCGGCGAGCATGGCGCGGCAGCGCTGCAGCAGCTCCTCCCGCAGGGCGGTGGGCGCCTCGATCCGGATCCCCGCCCCGAAGCCATAGAGCCAGGTGCGCAGATCGTTGTCGGCCGCCAGGGTCCAGGCCGGCAGATCGAGCTCCACCGGATAGGGATGGCTGTCGCCGGCGGGCTGGGGGTCGAGCCCATGGGGGGCGTCGGGGTGGTGCCACCAGTGGTCGCCGGGCAGGGGTCGGGAGAAGCGCACCTGGTCGCGCGGGTAGCGGCCCATTCCCTCCCGCAGGAAGGCGAAGGCCCAGGGGGTGGCGCAGAAGCGCAGGGTCTGCAGCAGGCCGGCCCGGCTGCGGGCGGAGCCGCTGGCCAGGGCCAGCTGGGCGTTGACGTCGTCGCCGAAGTAGATGCCGCCGGTGTGGTGCAGCAGGCGCTCCAGCCGCTGCAGGGCGGCATGGTGCCGTTCGGGGCTGCGGCGCAGGCCATCGCTGGGACCGCCCAGCAGAGGATCGCTGCCGGCCTGGAGGCCGAGGCGATCGAGCCGCTCGCAGCGGATCAGGCCGTGCTCCTGGCCGATCGCGTCCTCCTCGGCGCAGAGATACCAGCCCACATGGTGAAAGATCAGCTGCAGCGGCCACACCCGCCAGTCGCCGCTGCCATCGCCGAGGCTGCTGCCGCCATGGCTGCCGGCCCCGGCGAAACGCCGCAACACCACCCGCCGCCGCTGGGCGATGGCCAGCTCGATCGCCTCGGCGCCGCGGGCCGCCGCCAGCGATTCGCGGCGCACCAGGGCGGTGTCGACCACCCCGTGGCGGGCGTAGAGCCGCAGCGGTGGGGAGTCTTCGTTGAGATCGGCCCAGGCCAGGCGCTGCTGCAGCTCCCCCAGCAACGGCAGGGCGGAGGGATCGGCGAGGCGGCCGGCGGCCTGTTCCAGCAGGGCCTGGATCTCCCGCAGCCGCGGCGCCGAGAGCACGGCGGTGCCGAGGGCATAGCCGTGGCGCACGTTGTCGCGGGCGGCGCGGAAGCCGTAGGGGGTGAGGAGTTTTTCGAGGTCCTTGCGCAGGGTGGCGCTCTCGCCGGGGAGGTAGGCGCCGGGGATGGCGGCGGTGGCGGCGATCAGGTGCTCGTGGAGGGTGAGGGTGCCGCTGGGGTCGCGCTCAAAGGGGTGGTGGAGCAGGTGGCGCAGAAGGGTCATCACCCGCTGAAACACCGGCCCGTCACCCATCGGCGGGTGGCCGCCGTGGACGCCGCCGCGGCAGGCCGTCGGGGTGGCGGCCTGGTCGGCGCCGACGATCGCTGCCAGCTGGATCGGTGCCAGGGTTTCCCCCCCGAAGCAGAAGCCGTTGGCCTCCAGCCAGGCCAGGTCGTCGCGGATGGCGCTGGCATCGCCGTAGCAGGCGCCATGCAGACGCTGCAGGAAGGCGGCGGCCCGCTCCGCCAGGTCTCCCTGGGGCAGGGGCGAGACGATCGCCTCCAGCTGTTCGCGGCAGAGGGGATCGCTGCCGTCGAGCTCGGGGTAGGCGCTGAGCAGCCGGATCAGGAACAGCAGCCGCTCCAGATCGAGCAGGCGGGAGTAGCCATGCAGCTGCCAGTGGGTTTCGCGGGCGCGGGCGCTGCGGATGCGGCGGTCGAGGGCCGCCAGCTCGGCCGCCAGCAGCGGCTCCAGTTCGTCGTGGTGGGTGGGCACCAGGGCGCAGATCGCGGCGAAGCCCTCGGCCCGGCAGGGTCCGGCATGGGGATCGGCCAGGGCGGCGGCCATCTCCTGGATCACCGCCGGCGGCACCTGACGTGGGCGGCTGCGGTTCCAGGCCAGGCAGGTGGGCAGGGGGGTGTGGAGCCACCAGCCGATCCAGGCCACCGGGCGGGGCAGCACCAGGGCCTGGGTGAGTGCGAGGCGCCAGGGGCGGCGGGCGTGGGTGGCATCCACGATCACCGGGATGCCGGCGGCCACTGCCTCGAGCAGCCGCTGCTGCAGGCGCTGCTGGATATCGACCCAGGGCCCCTGCACAGCCGCATCGCCGAACACCTCGGCCCGCAGGGCATCGGTGGAGAGCAGCAGGGCCGGCGGTTCGCCGGGGCCGCTGAGCAGGGGTGCCAGGGCCCGGGCGAGGGTGGTCTTGCCGCTGGCGGGGGGGCCGATCAGCAGGTGGCAGCGCAGGGGCGCTGGGGTGGAGGGGGGCAAGGCCGGGGCCGCTGGAGGGTTTCAGTCTTTCGCAGGTGAGCCGCCAGCGCCAGGGGGCAGCCGCCCAGGCTTGGGCTCCATAGGGTGAGGAGAGATGCCGCCGCGACCGTGTCCGCCGCCGACCGCCCTGGCCCCACCAGCCCTCTGGTGCCCCCCCGCTGGCGTCGCTGGGGTGAGGCGGGCTGGGGGCTGCTGCGGCGCACACCGCCGCTGGTGTTCGCGATGGCGGTGCTGGGCCTGGGGCTGACCAGCGCCAGCGCCGTGTTCGTCAAGGGGCTGCGCAAGGCGAATGACACGATCACCGTGACAGGCGCCAGCACCGAGCGGATCCGCAGCGATCACGCCGACTGGACGGTGGAGGTGAGCCAGAGCGGCACCAGCCAGCAGGCGGCCTACGCCGGCCTGCAGCCGGCCCTGGAGACCACCCTGGCGTTTCTGCGGGCCGCCGGCATCAAGCCGGAGGAGCTGCAGAGCGGTTCGGTGAAGACCGATCGGCAGGAGGTGCGCGATCCACGCACCGGTGAGTTGCGCAGCACCAGCTGGACGAGCCGCCAGGAGATCCGGATCAGTAGCGCCGATGTGGACCGGATCGCGGCGGTGGCCGGGCGGAGCGGCCAGTTGATCGGCCAGGGGGTGCCGTTGACGATCAACGAACCCGCTTATACCTATTCCAAGCTGGCCGGCAAACGGGTGGACATGCTCGCCAAGGCCACCGCCGATGCCCGCGGCAGGGCCCGGGCGATCGCGGCGGAGGCCGGCGCCAGGATCGGGGCGATCACCAACGCCGACACCGGCATTTTCCAGATCACCGCCCCCAATTCCACCGAGACCTCCGGCAGCGGCAGCTACGACACGCGCACGATCGACAAGGACATCACCGCGGTGATCGGGGTGACATTTCGGGTGGATTGAGGGCGGCGTCAGCGTCCGGGGTTGGGGCTGGGCTGGGGCCGTCGGCCCACTGGGGGCTGTGCCGGACGATGGCGTTGCAGAAGTGGAGCAACTCGGCGGCGGTCATGTCCTGTTTGGCGTCCTTGGTGCGCCAGGCGCAGACCACGAAGCAGGGTTCGGGGGCGTGGGAGGGCTGATCGAGGGTCGGCACCAGGGCGTAGAGCTTCCTGTGCTCCTGTTTCTGTTCGCCGCTGCCGGCCGCCGCCTCGCGGCTGTCGTAGGTGCCGATCAGCTCCCAGTGGAGCCATTCCCCGGTCCAGTGGTCGCGGCCGCCCGAAGCCAGCACCGCCGCGTGGATCGCCAGGCGGTAGTGCTGCACGTTGCCCGTGCCGCCACGCTTCTGGTCGCGTTTGCAGAGCGTGACCGCCTTGCGCTGCACCCAGCCGGGATAGACGCTCCTGGCGGCGGCGGGAAGCCAGTCCGGGGGTGGGGTGTCCATCGGGGCCGGGCCTGGGGTGGGTGCTGTTGAGGCCAGCATGGAGCAAGGGGGGCGGCTCAACGGATGCCGAGCAGGCGCGATACCCAAAAGCCCCCTTCTCCGCCGACGATCAGGGTGTTGGGCACCCGCGAGCCGTTCTGGGCCCAGAGGCGCACTTTCTCCAGCTCAGCCACCTCACGGCTGCCGGGCATCCGCAAACTCTCGGCTTTGAGACGGTTGGCCTCCGCCTGGCCGCGGGCCTCCTCGATCACCCCCAGGGCCTCATTCTTTTTGGCGGTGGCTTTGTAGGTGGCCGCGAGGGCCTCCTGCTCTGCAACTTGCTTGGTTTCAATGGCATCCGCCACCTTCTGGCTGGGGGCAAGATTGACCACATCAAGGCCGATCAATTCCACCGGATAAGGGCGCAGATTGGTTGTTATGATTCTCTCCCAATCACTCTTGAGCTTGATGCGTTGACCGATCGCCATATCGAGAGTGCGGGTCGAACTCACCGTTTTGAAGCTCTCCTCCGCCTTCGGATCAACGATCCCCTTGGCGATGGCTTCCAGTGTTCCGAACTCGCGTCGCACCCGCGGAACCTGCAGGGGGTTGATCCTCCACTGCACAGCAAGTTTTGCATTGAGATCCTGAATATTGGATGTGGCCGCTTCCACTTGCCGCTGAAAACTCTGGACCTTCACATCCATGCAGTCCAAACCATCAATGAATGGAAGCACCACATGCAGCCCCGGCAGCATTGGCTGATTCTGAACTTTACCCAAGCGCAACTTGGCGCAGGCTGTTCCCTCTGGGATCACCCGCAGGGGATTCAGGATTAGGGCAGCTATCACTGCTGCACCGATCGGTAAGGGACGCCAGAGGGTGTGCTTGTCCCTCAGTAAATGAGAGCGTTGTGTTGCGATCATGATGGCAAGCTAAGCCGCTGATGCTGGACGTACCCCTTGCCATGGTTTTGGCTGCGGACCGTTGATTCAGGGGGGTGGTTGGTTGGGTTGCAACGGGGTTTGGATGCGAGCAGTTGTGGAGGCCATCGTGCTGCCACATGTGAAGTTGTTGCTGAGAGCGGTGCCAAAGAGGGAGAGATGCCCTTTCCTGTATTGTTGATCAACCGCTGCGATCTGTTTTTGCTTGTCGTCGATGAGTAGAGGCATACTGGGGGGTGTCGAGAGCCTGCTGTTTTGCCTGACGTCTGAGTTCAGCGGCCTGCGCGGCTTTTCGGGCAGGTCCGCTCGAACGATGGATTAGAGCGCATTTAGCTTTGCAGGTTGTGCGCACAGTAGATTTCGCCACGCAACGATGCTTGGCGAATGGCATGCTCTAGAAGCATCTGAAAATTGTAAAGCCCGTGAATGACATTCGTGAGGTGAATGCCATCAAGAAGCAACACTTTCAGTTCTTTACCCTTTGGTAAGGTAGCGACCGCGCCATCGGAAAATCCGTTCATAGCGATAAACAGCCCCCGAGCCTGAAGTTTTCCGTCGACCTTGTAGAAGAAGTGCCCGATCTCTTTGGGCTCCGTCTTTCCCTCAACCCACTTTAGTTCGACCAAGTAGTAGTGACCATCGTATTTCACCGCACCATCAAGTTGTTCGCCCTCGATCCTGAATGGTTCCTCAACAGGAATGCCGCTAATTCTCATAAGTTCGGTAAACAACTTTTCAAGTGCGTAACCTTTCTTCTGTGGAGGCAAATCGTGTGCTTCGGAAAACTTGATACGAAGTTCTCCGAGTTTTGACTCGTAGGTTTCACGCGATGCCTTTTCAGCACTGGCGCGGATGCTGTCGCGATACTCACGATCCTTCTCCTGTTGGCGGATTAGCTCCCGTAGCTTGAGAGCGCTTCGTTCCGCAATTTCCACTCGATGCCTTTCGTTTTGCGGAGTGAAACCAGTGTGTTCGATGAGGATGCGAACAAAATTTCTTGAAATCTCCAAGCGCCGGTTGTAATCACCACTGCGAAGGCGTTCGTATAGCGCATCCATTTGTCGGCGCTTCGATAACTCCCGACCTTCCTCGGATTTCAGTCGAACGATCTCGTCACGAACCGCTGAGGAAACGCCCGACCGCAGCCATGCCTTTTGCAGGTCGCTCTTGTACCAATAGAGATTGGCAATCCCATCCTTGATGAGGACTTCAACTTCTTCTGTGAATACGTCAAACATGGCTCGGTAGGGTGTGCGCTCTAACGCTGCCCCTGAGTGGCAGGCAGGGAGCTTGGGGAGGCGCAGCAGAGAGCTGATGGCGGCCTGCCCGGTAGCGCCCCTTCGAGTGGTGTAACTCAGGAGGTCCTGTGACCCTTTCCGGAGGGTGAACAGGAGCAGTCAGGGGAGACTGCCGGGAGGCTGATCGCTCAGCTCCGTTCATCCACTATGAACCCT